>CAISHO010000129.1 GCA_903885165.1 uncultured Nitrosomonadales bacterium
GAGTCCAGCTTGTTTGGATAATTGCTCGCCATCAGACAATGTTTGGGGAGTGTTAAAAACGACTGCTGTGCAGGTGATGGAATATTTTGAGTATGAAAACAAGGAGTTGCCTGAAAATTTGCAACCTCGTCCAGAAGCTGAGACTAAAGCTGGAGATATCTTATTGACCAGAGCAGGACCGATAAATCGAGTAGCTATCTCTTGTTTCGTTCGAGTTACACGACCTAAATTGATGATTTCAGACAAAATCATTAGGTTTCATCCCGTCGATATCGGTGTTGATGGCCGATTTATGACTCTTTGTTTAAATGCTGGAGCGACAGCGGATTATCTTGAAAATGCAAAATCGGGAATGGCGGCAAGTCAGGTAAATATATCTCAAGAAAAGCTGCGTTTAGCCCCCATTCCTATGCCGCCCCTCGCCGAGCAGCACCGCATCGTTGCAAAAGTGGATGAATTGATGACGCTGTGCGATCAACTCAAATCCCGCATCACGGATGCCAGCCGATTGCAGCAGAAGCTGGCGGATGTGCTGGTCGAGCAGGCTGTGGCGTGATTAGAGCGCAAACAAAAACGCTCATAGTAACAGGAGCGTTTCATCCCTAGATAGTCATCCGACGATAACCCTGCTCTGGCTTGTAGCTGATATTTGGTGTAATTCTTCACTGGCGCTGTCGGTGGTCGTCATTCTAGCGTGTACTGAGTAACGTCAGTAATTTGCCCAATTCGCCGATCAAAAAAGCAATTGCATTACAAAAATACAACGTTTATACTCGCCCAACGACTGGGGTGTGTTATCAGGCTGACTTAGCCTTTCCGCAAGGACTGATGAGCTAATTAGGGTCGCCAACCTAAACCTCCAGCCGCCTTATCTTAAGCGAACCGCCCCTTTGGGCGGTTTTTGCTTTCCGCTAATAACCAACGATAGAAACCACGCGCCCACCCCGTGCGAATCGGTTTTAAGCGCAGCTCTATAGGGTTTATTTCCAATCCAAAGCAACAAATATCGCTTTGTGCCGCAACCGTGCCAAACTTGCGCGCGCTGAATAATGTCAGGAATCGAACGATAGTCATCAATACCAACCTCAGGATGCCGCTCTTTATGCTCATCAAGCGAATGCCGAGACAGCCAAAGCGTATTACCATCGCAGCCAAACAATGCTCGGTTTTCAGCATCAAGAAATGCAACCGCAAATTGAGCTGGAGAATCAGTATTGCCATAGAAAAAAGCATCAAATTCACTTGAATCTAAATGCGCTCTTATAGTTTTATCGTCCATTCTGGCATTATAACGGCTATATGCGATGTCGCTCCGTTTGGAATCAGTGGCTTACAGTACCGGTCGCTGTGTCATAGGCGATCCGGGCGATGGGAGAAGAAATAGAAGCCTAGCTCGATAATTAGAGTGGCAGATAGTACGGAAATAAAAATGCTCCTTTAGGAGCATTTTTATTTATGACGGGTTGAATATTATTATACTTTTGTCAGAGCAGGGTTATGTGTCCGCGAATGGGTGACGGAATTAATCCCAGCTCAGTGAACCACCGGTCTGATATTCTGTTACGCGGGTTTCAAAGAAGTTCTTTTCCTTCTTCAGATCGATCATCTCCGACATCCACGGGAACGGGTTGGTAGCGCCCTGATACAAAATATCCACGCCGATTTGCTGGCAGCGGCGGTTGGCGATGAAACGCAGATATTCCTTGAACATGGTGGCGTTCAGACCAAGAATACCGCGCGGCATAGTGTCTTCGGCGTAAGCGTATTCCAGTTCAACACCTTTTTGCATCAGACCGCGAACTTCCTCACGGAATTCCGGTGTCCACAGGTGCGGATTTTCCATCTTGATCTGGTTGATCAGATCCACGCCAAAATTCAGGTGCATAGATTCATCTCGCAGGATGTACTGGTATTGTTCCGCCGCGCCAGTCATCTTGTTTTGGCGACCTAAAGCCAGAATTTGCACGAAGCCGACATAGAAAAACAGCCCTTCCATGATGCAGGCGAACACAATCAGGCTGCGCAGCAAGGCCTGATCGGTTTCCGGTGTGCCGGTCTTGAATTCAGGATTGGTCAGCACGTCGATGTACGGCAGCAGAAATTCATCCTTGTTACGGATGCTGGGTACTTCGTGATACATGTTGAAGATTTCGCCCTCGTCCAGCCCCAGACTTTCCACGATGTACTGGTAGGCGTGGGTGTGGATCGCTTCCTCGAAGGCCTGACGCAGCAGGAACTGGCGACATTCAGGATTGGTGATATGACGATACGAACCCAGCACGATATTGTTCGCGGCTAGACTGTCCGCCGTGGTGAAGAAGCCCAGATTGCGCTTGATCAGGCGGCGCTCGTCGTCGGACAGCTTGTCGCTTTTCCACAAGGCTATGTCCGCTGTCATGTTCACTTCCTGAGGCATCCAGTGATTCGCACAGGCGGCCAGGTATTTTTCCCACGCCCATTTGTATTTGAAAGGCACGAGCTGATTGACGTCCGCCTTGCAATTGATGATGCGCTTGTCTTCCACGCGGACTCGACCGGTGGAGCTTGTTTCAGTCGCCGTTGCTGGCATCGCGGCAGTCGTCGCGCTGGCCGGGAAAACAGGTGCGCTACTGACAGGCTTTGCTAAGCGTGCGGTAATATCAGCGGCCGAAGTCGATGGGGTAATGATTTCGTCGTCAAAAGTTAACATTGTTGTTCCTTACAATTATTGCTGAAAGCCTGTAGTCAATGTAGGGTGGATAAAGTCGCATATGCGACGTATCCACCGCAATCATCGGTGGAAACGCTACGCTTATTCCACCCTGCCAAGCTACCGGCTACAAGCTGTTTTTGTGAAGCTGTCTACTGACAAGCCTCGCACTCTGGATTATCAATCGAGCAGAACTGCGACTCTTGGACTTCACCGCCGCCAACGGCTACTGCATTCAATGCACCGGCGCGTCCGGTCGATTTCTCGGCTGAAGTCGCGCCCAGTGTGCGCAGGTAATAAGTTGTCTTCAACCCGCGCAACCACGCCAGTTTATAAGTGTCATCCAGTTTGCGGCCCGATACGCCTGACATATAAATGTTCAGTGATTGCGCCTGATCGATCCATTTTTGGCGACGAGATGCCGCTTCGATCAGCCAGAGCGGTTCGACTTCGAACGCAGTGGCGTACAGGCTGCGCAACTCGGCCGGAATGCGGTCGATCTTCGCCAGACTGCCGTCGAAGTACTTTAGGTCAGAGATCATCACTTCATCCCACAGACCCAGTTCCTTCAGGTCGGAAACTAGATGATCGTTGATCACGGTGAATTCGCCGGACAGATTCGATTTAACGAAGATGTTCTGATAAGTAGGCTCAATGCAAGCTGATACGCCGATGATGTTGGAAATCGTCGCAGTCGGAGCAATCGCCACACAATTTGAATTCCTCATGCCGTATTGAGCGATGCGGGCGCGTAATGCATCCCAGTCCATGCTGACCGACATATCCACTTCGACATAACCGCCGCGCTCTTCGCGCAGCAAATCCAGTGTATCTTGCGGCAAAATACCGCAATCCCACAAACTGCCCTTGTAACTGGCGTAGCGGCCGCGCTCTTCGGACAGCTCGGTCGACGCCCAGTAGGCGTAATAGCAGGCGGCTTCCATCGAACGATCGGCGAATTCAACCGCCTCATCCGAGGAGTAAGGGAGGCGCAACTGGTGCAGGCAATCCTGGAAGCCCATGATGCCCATGCCGACTGGACGGTGCTTGAGGTTGGAATTGCGCGCCTTGGCAACAGCGTAGTAATTGATGTCGATCACGTTGTCCAGCATGCGCATCGCGGTATTGATGGTGCGACGCAGCTTGCCGTGGTCGATTTGACCGGCTAATACATGACCTTGCGGGTACAGGTGGGCAGGTAGATTCACCGAACCTAGATTGCACACGGCGATCTCGTCTTCATTGGTGTTCAGCGTGATTTCGGTGCACAAGTTGGAGCTGTGTACCACGCCCACGTGTTGCTGAGGTGAGCGGATGTTGCAAGGATCCTTGAAGGTGATCCAGGGGTGGCCGGTTTCAAACAGCATGGTCAACATCTTGCGCCACAAACCGGCCGCAGGAATCGTCTTGTACAGCTTGATTTCGCCGCGTTCGGCGCGCGCTTCGTAGTCGGAGTAAGCCGCTTCAAACTCGGTGCCGAATAAATCGTGCAGATCTTTTACATCAGAAGGTGAGAACAGTGTCCACGATCCGCCTTCCATGACGCGTTTCATAAACAGGTCGGGAATCCAGTTGGACGTGTTCATGTCGTGCGTGCGGCGACGATCGTCACCGGTGTTCTTGCGCAGGTCCAGGAATTCTTCGATGTCCAGATGCCAGGTTTCCAGGTAGGCGCAGACTGCGCCCTTGCGCTTGCCGCCCTGATTGACCGCGACGGCGGTGTCGTTCACCACCTTCAGGAAGGGAACTACGCCTTGAGATTCGCCGTTAGTGCCCTTGATGTGCGCACCGAGCGCGCGTACCGGTGTCCAGTCGTTGCCTAAACCGCCGGCAAATTTGGCCAGCAGCGCATTTTCCTTGATCGCGTCGTAAATGCCTTCCAGATCATCTTCGACGGTGGTCAGATAGCAAGACGACAGTTGCGGGCGACGTGTGCCGGCGTTAAACAGGGTAGGGGTGGAGCACATGAAGTCGAAACCGGACAACAGACGGTAAAACTCGATGGCGCGCGTTTCGCGGTCGATCTCGTTCAGAGCCAGTCCCATCGCCACGCGCATAAAGAAAGTCTGCGGCGCTTCGATGCGGGTGCCGCCGATATGCAGGAAATAGCGGTCATACAAGGTTTGCAGGCCGAGATAACCGAATTGCAGATCGCGTGAGGCATCCAGTTCACGTGCCAGACGCGGCAGATCGAAGCTCGCCAGACGCTCATCGAGCAAGTCGGCCGCAATGCCGCGCTTGATGTATTTCGGGAAATATTCCGCATAGCGGGTTGCCATGTCGGCGGGTGCGACATCTTCACCCAGCACTTCGCTGCAAATGTTGTTGAGCAACAGGCGAGCGGTGACGAAATTGTAAGCCGGTTCCTTTTCGATCATCGCACGTGCGGACAGAATCAGGCACTTGTGTACTTCATGCATAGGCACGCCATCGTACATATCCTTCAGGGCGCTGCGAATGACAAGTTCTGCATTGACCACATCGCCTAAGCCGGTGCAGGCCGATTGCACCAGTGCCGTGATACGATCCAGATCCAGCGGTTGAACAGTGCCATCCAAGCCGGTGACATTGATCACATGAACCGGATCGGCACTTTTGGTTTGCGCGCGCGAGCGGGCGTGTTCTTCGCGATACAGAACATATGAGCGCGCGACGTCGTGTTCGCCGGAACGCATCAGACCCAGTTCAACCTGATCCTGAATATCTTCTATATGTAGGGTGCCGCCATGGGGTTGGCGGCGCATCACCGCGTTGACTACGCCACGGGTGAGTTGCTCGACGATTTCACGCACGCGTGCTGAAGTCGCACCCTGACCGCCGTTGACGGCCAGGAAGGCCTTGGTCATGGCGATGGAAATTTTAGCCGGTTCAAACGCGACCACCGAGCCGTTGCGGCGGATGACCTTATATTGATCTAACTGTTGATTCGCTTGTGTGTCGGGAGCGGCGGTGGGCAAAGCGGCTGAATCGCTATAGGCTGCGCTGTTTGTCATTGATAAATCCCTTTGTATTGACTGATTTGAAAAATTCTGTAACCACTATATCTAGTATTATTTTAAGTGGTTGACGCTGATTGTAGTGTTCTGCGGCAATATTGCAAGCAAAAAAATCTTAATTTTTTTTGTAAAAAATTATCGATGAATAATCAATGGGCTGGGAGGTAGTGTTGTCGTTGATATGAAGTGCGATAAGGAGATACTGATTTATTCGGTTTTGTCGGTACCGAGATAGCTGGAGCCCGGTTAAATAAAGGCGCTGGACCTCCGCCTGCGCGACGGTGACGACTAAAGACGAATAAACCGGCTTCTCTAAGTGCTTTTCCTGGATGATTTGTTGCATTGAAATCCTGGTGTAAGGTTGCTACCGTATGAGGCAAAATGTTGAGCGGCCTAGTGCGCAATTGACGATATAAGGGCGTGAATTTTCTTTTGAAGATTAGAAGCGCTCGGAGAGTAGAAATTAAATATAGATTGCTGTAGTATTGAACAATGTGTGTTTGTGCGACAAAAAGTCGCAGGGAGAGCAGGGCTTCCGAGTGCCTTGTTCTTTTATGTTCAAAATAGGGGTAATGATGAGAAAACCGAAGTCGAATAATTTCAAGCGCAATCCGATCGCCATTGCTGTGGCGCTCACGCTGGTCACTCCATTGACTGTTAATTATGCTCATGCGAGTGCAGGTTGGGGTGATAACGCCAACTTTATTACCAAGGTGCAGACTTTTTACGCCAATAGCCCGAGCGGATTGAGAGACGCGGTTTCTTGTTATGTGTTGCCTGGTACGGCGGCGTTGGGTGTACCCGCTACCTATGTGTCTCCTGGAGCGTCTCAACCTGTGTTGGCGACTCGGGTTGCGGGCACGGGAACGGCCCACACCCCCCTTCTGCCGGTGAAGGATGCGCTAGGTGTGGCAATTCCTAATACCTTCTATGATCCTTCCGTCGGTGTCTGTGATTCGGGTAAAGCGTTGCGCAAGTTCGTCAATGCCCTGCCGCGTCTTGATATACCGGGTCTCAAGAGTCTCCCTGGATTGCCAGCATTCGGTACAGTGGCCTCGGGTCGTGTGCCCACTAACGTTGATGGTGGGCCGAACGAAATTGGTCAGGAGATTCCATTTGCAGTGGGTGGTCCGCTGTTTGGTACCGTGCTGCCTGCGCTGGGTATTCCTACGACCAAAGAATCCTGGGTGACGCCCGAAGGCGTAGCTACAACGGATGACTTTTACAAAATCGCAGTGCTTCAGACGCGTGGGCAAATGCACAGCGATTTGCCGCCGGTTGTCGCGACGAATCCGCCGGGTTGGATTGCAACCAATCCACTAAACGGCCAGGCGGCGGGACCAACCTATACAGGTGGTACGGCGTTGAGAGGCTATGTTCAGATCGAAACTGATTACATTCGCAATAATTTCTACTTGAGCGCGAACCCGACCTTGAGATCGATGGATGAGCATTATCAGCTCTTTTATCCAAATGGCACGCCGATCATAGATCCGAATAACAGCGATTTACCGAATCACTATGTGTATGCCGTGCATAAGCCGCAATATCTGGGCCCAACCATCGTTGCCTTGAAGGGTAATGCGGTGCGTATTCTTTGGCATAATTTCTTGCCGCACAGTGGTATCGCAGGCCCTCAAGAACCCGGCACGCTCCGCACTGGTGGCGAATATTATTTACCGATCGATCATACACAACAGAGCGCGGGTGTCGGCCCGGACGGATTTACGCCTTACTCCGATAACCGTATCGCGGTTCACTTGCACGGCGGCGATGCGCCCTGGTTGTCTGATGGTAATGCGCATCAGTGGTTTGTGCCGCGCGGTGAAGTCAGAGCGGACGGCGTGCTGTATTCCGATCCCTCTATCAATATGAGTAAGGGTGCGACTTGCGTCAATATTCCTGATATGACGGATCCGGGAGACGGCGCGTTCAATATCATGTATCCGAACGACATGAGCGGTCGCTTGATGTGGTATCACGATCACGCTTCCGGTATCACCAAAATCAATGCTTATGCGGGTATGGCGGCAGGTTTTCTGCTGCTCGATCCGACCATGATTAACCAGATGGGATTGCTTCCTGCGGCTGCCGTAGGAAGCGCTGCGTCTTTGACCAATACGCTGCCCGGGTTGTTCGATACTATCCCGCTGATACTCCAGGATAAAGCTTTTGTGCCTAAGGATATCGCGCTGCAGGATGCGCGCTGGGACGAGACGCACTGGGGGCATTACGGTGACTTGTGGTTCCCGCACGTCTATGAAACCAATCAGGACCCTAATTCGATTGATGGCACCAATCCGGTTGGACGCTGGGACTGGGGTCCGTGGTTCTGGCCGGTGTTCCCCGCGCAGTATTCGATTCCTACCGGTGTGTACGGGGATGTAACGCAGACGCCCGAAGCCTTTGCGGATACCGCGATGATCAACGGTGTTGCCTATCCTACCCTGACGGTGGAGCCTAAACCTTATCGCTTCATGATGTTGAATGGCAGTAACGACAACTTTATGAATCTCGGTCTGTATTTGGCGGATACTACCTCGGCGCAGGCACAGGCAGTTTTTGCAGATACCGGCGTGTTGGGTACGGAAGTGCCTATGGTGCCGTTTATGGTTGGGGTGACGCGCGCCATTGCGATCGATGCGACTCATCCGGTGGGATCCACCGTTATCTTCCCGACCACGGGAGGATTGAGGAATACAGGTTGGGGACCGGCTTCAGGGATGGATCATGCGGCCGGTGTACCTGATCCTGCCGCAGTCGGTCCGGATATTCTGCAAATTGGAACAGAGGGCGGTATGTTGCCTCAAGCCGTGCTGATTCCTTCCACCCCGGTGAATTACGAGTACAACAAGCGCAGTGTCACGATGTTGAACGTGCAGGAACGCGGCCTGTTACTCGGGCCTGCGATGCGCGCCGATACGGTGATCGATTTTACCAACTACGCCGGTAAAATTCTGATTATGTATGATGATGCACCTAAGCCTATCCCGGCATTTGATCCTCGTTTAGATTACTACACGGGCGATCCTGACTATAGTGGTCAAGGTGGCGCTGAGCCGACTCGTGCCGGTTACGGTCCTAATTCACGCACCATGATGCGCTTTGAAGTCCTGCCTGCACGTGCGGCGGGTACGGTGGTCACGTGGAAGGGGCAGACGGCGCTGATCGCAGCAACCCCGGTAGCTTATAAGGAGACTGGTCAGGAAGCGCCGTTTGTGCCTCAAGTGGCGTACAACGCCGCTTTTGGTACCACGGATACCAATAATTATCTTAAGATCAATTCCGGATCGGCGCTGCTGGGCACTGTCACTTTTGGGACGAGCGGCGCGCAAGCCATCAACGGCGCCACTATTTCCAGTAGTGGAAATGGCTATATCACCAATCCTACCGTGGTATTTACACCGGCACCAGGGGCTACAGGTTCGGGTGCGGCTGCCGTCGTCGGTGCGGGTATCGGGGGTATCGTGCTGAGCAATACGGGCGCGAATTATGCTACGCCTCCTGCCGTTACCTTCGCGGGTGGTACTACGCCTGACGGCATAGCGGTAAACTGGGCTGCGCCTGAGGCGACCTATATTGCCAATTTCCTGGCAGCTCATCCAGGGATGCCAGCGCCCGTAGTACCTGCATTCCCTACACCGGCTACTGCGGGTGCGCCGGTTGTGATAGTTAATCCGACCACGGGCGGTATTAATAGCATCACAATTCCTGCAGGATTCCCCGGAACATTTGCGACTATGCCTACGGTGACCTTTACCGGTGGTACAGCGATGACCGGAAAAGCGATTGTTCTACCTGTCGCCAAGGGAGGTAAAGCGACCACGTCGGGTATGCTCAACAGCATGGCCATGACGAATTTTGGTGCGGGTTACAACGCCGTGCCGTTTGTCACCTTTACAGGGAGTCGCGGCACCGGTGCAACGGCCAACCTGATGACGACCAGTGTGGGTTCGGTCACCTTGCCGGTGCGTAACAAGGGTATTCAGGAGTTGTTTGACCCGATTTACGGTCGTATGACGGCCACTTACAGTATTGAATTGCCCCTGACTACGGCGGTCACGGCGACCACGGTGCCGGTGGCTTATGTCGATGAGGCAACAGAGCACATCACCAGTGGTGAAACGCAGATCTGGAAAATTACCCACAACGGGGTGGATACCCATCCGGTGCATATCCACATGGTGAATGTGCAGATCATCAATCGCGTGGGCTGGGACGGAAATACGCGCCCTCCTTATGCGAATGAGTTAGGCTGGAGAGAAACCATACAGATGAATCCGCTGGAAGATATTTATCTGGCCGTTCGTCCCAAGCCGGAGATTTTGCATGGATTTGGTCTGCCGGAGAGTGTGCGCCTGATGGATCCTGCACAACCGGCAGGTTCAATGTTGGGCTTCAGTCAATGGGATTTGACCGGTTCGCCTTTGCCCGGTGGTGAGGGTCTGATCCCGTTTAATCCGAATTTCGGTGGCCCGTCGGCGACACCTGTCGTCAATAAGATAGCTAACTTTGACAATGAATATACCTGGCACTGCCATATTCTGGGTCACGAAGAGTTCGACTTTATGCGTCCTCTGGTATATCACCCGTTCTATCAGAACACCACGATCGTGGCAGGTGCACCCGGTCCTGATTTCGGGCAATGGTTTGAACCTAGCAGAACGGCAGGTGTTCCGGATCAATTGGCAGCACCTGCGCGTCCCATGTTGTCCTCGGTGGGAACGGTTAGCGGTTTGGGTAATGTGTTGAAATGGGTGGATAATTCGACTACAGAGTACAAGTTCGAAGTCGAGAAGGCAGCCAGTTGCGCTGGACCATTTGCTCTGCTTGCTTCTACTTTGGCGAATGCTACTACCTACACGGATGCGACGGGTGTGGCGGGGCAGTGTTACCAGGTACGTGCGGTCGGTGCCAAGGGAGTTGAAACACAGGCACCTGCGGGTTCTGATTTGATAAAAAATCCAGTGACTAAGCTCAGTGTCATCATGCCGGGCGCGCCGCTGACACTTTCATCTGCTGTGCTTGCATTGAACAACTCGTTGTCGAATGCAGTGCTGGCGACGGTGGCCGCGCTCGCACCACCTATCGTGCCAGCTGCGCCTATCGGTAGTATTGCGGCGAATACGGTGACACTGAGCTGGACTACGGTTCCCGGTGCGACTAGCTATTCCGTTTATATCAATGGCGTGAAGGAAGTTATTCCTGTTGCAGGTGTCGTTACGACGCGTACTATTACCGGCTTGGCTTATGGCAGTAATTACAACTTCACGGTCACAGCCAGCAAAACGGTGGGTGCGGCTACGGCTGAATCTGCTCAGTCCGCTGGTTATTCTACTTATGTGTCGCCAACGCCATCACTGGTAGCCGGTACGTTAAGGGATACAGGGCTGACCTTGACCTGGCCGGTTGTGCCGAATGGCGCAACCCCTGTCATGAACTATATCGTTTATCAAAATGGTCTTCCATTACCTTCGGTCTCGACAGCGATTTGCAACTTAACAACCTGTACTCAGCCTATTACTGGACTGACTGGCGGGACGGCCTACACCTTTACGGTGGCTTATCAAAATGCCGGTGGTATCTCGCAGCAATCTAGCACGTTAAGCGTGACGACCGTACCGACTACGCAAGCCGCACCACCGACAGCAACAGCGGTGACCAGTACCGGTGCAACGTTGGGTTGGTCAGCTATTGCAGGTGCGACTGGTTACAAACTGTACATAGATGGAGCGCTCCCTTCTACGATTCCAGATCCGGGTGTTGTATTGCCGATCGCCGCTCCATTGTCATATTCGGCTACTGGATTGGCGCCAGGTTCAGTCCATACGTATGCGATGACCTACACGACAGCGGCCGGTGTTTCTGCGCTGTCTCCGGTGTTGACTGTAGTAACTGCGCCTGCTGCACCAACAGCGACGGTCTTGTCTAACACAAACATGACGCTGAGCTGGGCTCCGGTTACCGGTGCCACCAGTTACGTGGTGTACAAGAATGGTGTGCCTATGCCTGCGGTATCAGCCGTTGCGGCCCAACCTATGACTATCACTGGCTTGACGCCGGCGACCAGTTATCAGTTCACCGTGTCGGCGACCGTTCCGGCGGCCATTGCAGGACAGGTTGCTAATTCTCCGCAGAGTGCAGCGGCGACTAGTGTGACGCTGCCTTCGGCACCAGTTGTTGTCAGTCTGACTTCAACAGGGGTTACGCTTAACTGGGCTCCTGTTGCCGGGTCTACTGGCTATACCGTTTACCAAACCAATGTGACGGCCGCAACACCAGCAGTTGCATTGACACCGGTTGCGGGCACAGTGACCACTCAGGCAATCAGCGGATTAGTTGCAAGTAACACTTACAATTTCAGTGTGGCTTATACCAATAATCTGGCTTACACGCTGCCTGCTTCCTATGCGCTGACTGCCCGTTCACTGCCGCTTGCAGTCACGACACCGGCCAGTGCGGTTGTTGTAACTCCTGTCGTTGCGGGTGCGGCTCCTACACCAACGGCCACGGCGGTAACAGCAGCAGGCTTGACCCTCAACTGGACGGCTGTGGCAGGGGCGACCGGTTATGTGGTTTACAAGAATGGGGTCATGTTGCCGTTGGTAGCGGGTACGGGTACCAGTCAGGTTATTACCGGTTTGACGACCAAGACCAGTTACAACTTCCGTGTGGCATTCAAGAATGCCGCTGGGGTGTTGTCAGCGCCGTCTGCAGTCTTCACGGTGGTCACACTGTAAACAGCGGGGGCACCCCCGGGTGCCCCAATAATTTGATTGCCAGCGGGTCTGTTCACATCAAAGACGGCTGGTGGGATTAAAAGGGAATACGTTTTGAAATTTAAATTGATAGTGTTGTCCGCTATGCTGATGGCGGCGGGCTTAGTGAGTGCCGGGGAAGTGCTGCTTAAAACCGATAAAGACATGCTGAGTTATAGTATCGGCGCCTCCACTGCTAAAAACTTGAGGAAATCTGATATACAGATTGATCCCGATCTGGTGATGAAGGGCTTGAAGGATGGTTTGGCCGGCGATAAATTACTGCTGACAGAAAAGCAAATTTCAGGAATCATGAATGGCCTGATGAACGAGGTTAAGCGCAAGACCGTGGCAAATCGCAATGAAGCTGCAGAAAAAAATCAGAAGGCCGGGGTTATTTTTCTGGAAGCTAACAAAAGCGTAAAGGGAGTGGTGGCTCTGCCCAGTGGCGTGCAATACCAGGTGCTCAAGGCGGGCGACGGCAAGATGCCGACCGATGCCGATACGGTGGTCTGTTACTACCGTGGTACTTTGATCGACGGAACCGAGTTTGATGCGACGGAAGAGGGCAAGCCTGCCAATGTCAAAGTGTCGGCGCTGGTGTCCGGTTGGAGAGAAGCCTTGAAGTTGATGCCGGCAGGTTCGAAATGGCGCATCTTTATTCCTCCTGCACATGCCTATGCCGAGCGGGGTGTCGGTACTGTGATCGGGCCGAATGAAACACTAATCTTTGAACTGGAATTATTGTCGGTTAAATAATCTATTGATTATTAGAGTTTTAATGGTTTTAAGTGTTTGAAATAATCAGTTGGTGGGTGCGACAACAAGTCGCAGTGAGCGCGGGGTGTGCGAGACGCCTTGAGCTTTTACGATCATGACAGGAACTTCGATGAAAAATATTAAGTCACGCAATTTTAAACGCAGTCCAATCGCCCTTGCGGTTGCGCTCACCTTAACGGTTCCAATGTCGATCAATCAGGTTCAGGCCGGAGCAGGTTGGGGGGACAATGCCAATATGGTGTCCAAGGTGCCTACCTACTATGCGAACAGTCCGTCAGGTCTGCATGCGGCGACTTCCTGTTTTACAGCTGCCGGCGCGCCCACTGTGCCGGTTGTAGGTGGCGCATGCGATTCGGGTGCTGCGTTACGTAAATTCGTCAATAACTTGCCGCTACCTGAAGTGTCAGGTAAACAGGTGATAGCGCGCACACCGCAAGCCGGGGGCGTGGATTTGCCGCTGGTGAACCTTGATCTGACTACGCTTGGCGTTAATAATATTGGGGCTGGGGGGTATATTCCGATTGCTAAGGCTGATAAATGGGTCAATGCGCAAGGGTTAGCCACAACCGATGACTATTTTGAAATTGCCGCGATTGAATATGCTGAACGTAAGCACAGCGACTTGCCAGTGGCAGGGACGCGTTTGCGTATGTATGTGCAACTCGAAACTTTGGCCAATGCGGCGAGCAGTCGTCATATCGCATTGAAGTATCCGGATGGCCTGACCCCGATTACGGATGCGTTAAGAATCACCGGCACCAATCCAACCGGGCAGGTTTACGCCTATGATTACCCACACTCACTGGGCCCTATCATCAATGCCACCCGAGGGGTCGCGACCCGTATTAAGTTCACCAAGTATCTGCCCTATACACCTGCTTCGGGTATTCCGATGAAGGGAGCAAAGCATTTCCTGCCGGTTGATACCACGATGCAGAGTGCCGGCGTCGGCCCGGATGGTGTGACGACTTACACAGAAAATCGCATCGCCGTTCACCTGCACGGTGGAGATGGTCCATGGATCAGCGCAGGTTCGGCGCACCAGTGGTTTGCCCCGGCAGGTGAAACTGCCGCCTATGCTGCAGGCATGGGTCGTGGTCAATCCGCTATTAACGTGCCTGATATGCCGGATCCGGGTCCGGGTTCCTACACGCTGTATTACCCGAATAATCAGAACGGTCGCTTTATGTGGTATCACGACCAGGCCTCAGGTATTACACGTCTGAACGTGTATGCCGGTTTGGCAGCTGCTTACAAATTATCCGATTCGACCGAAGCTTCGCTGCTCAGCAGCGGTGTGTTGCCAGCAACGTTGACGGGCGGTGTGACTGTTGCGGATGAAATTCCTGTTGTTATTCAGGATGTGAGTTTCGTTCCTAAAGATGTCGCCATTCAGGATGCAAACTGGAATGTTGATGTGTTGACTAATGCGCCGGTGCCTGCGGGTCAACAGCCTTGGGGTCAATACGGTGATTTGTGGTTCCCGCATGTCTATGAAATCAATCAGGATCCTAATTCGCCTACCGGCTGGACGCCGGTCGGTCGCTGGGACTGGGGCCCCTGGTTCTGGCCGGTATTCCCGGCTCAGTTTTCCGTTCCGTCAGGTTTGGTCAATGATGTGACCTGGGTACCGAATGCGTATATGGATACCATGATGGTCAACGGCGCGGTGTATCCAACACTGACGGTGGAGCCTAAGCCCTACCGTATGCGCTTTATGAATATCAGCAACGATCGCTTTATCAATCTCGGCTTCTATCTGGCGGATGTGAGCTCCCCTGCGGCATTGGCGGCGGCAAATCCGTTGACAGGAACCGGGGTGCTGGGTACGGAAGTGACCATGGTGCCGTTTACCACTGGTTTGAAGCGCGCGGATGGCTCTGCGATTGTGTTCCCGGCAACCTGGGGGCAAGTCACTTCCATCATGAGTCATCCTGCCGGCGTGCCTGATCCTCTGACGACGGGTCCGGATATCGTTCAGATCGGTAATGAAGGCGGTTTTCTGCCGCAAGCTATTGTTACACCTTCGACGATCACTAACTTTGAATGGAATCGCCGCAGCGTAACGGTCAGTAATATTCTTGAGCGCGGCGTGCTGCTGGGCGGCGGTGAAGTGGCTGACACAATCGTCGATTTCACCGGTTTCGCTGGGAAAACACTGATCCTTTATAACGATGCACCTAATATGGTGCCAGCCGGTGAGCCGCGTGTTGACTATTACACGGCGGATCCGGATCAAACCGGTCAGGGTGGTGCTGAAACTACCAAGCCGGGTTATGGACCGAATACCCGTACGGTGATGCGTGTCGTGGTCTCCGCTGCGATGAAAACAGGTACCACCTCGAATTGGCCTGCGGGTGGCACTGGCTTGACTAATTTGATCGCCAAGCTGCCGGCTGCCTATGCGGCGTCCGGTCAACTACCGCCGGTGGTGACAGCGATTGCCTATAATCAGGCATTCGGTACAACCAATATTGATAACTATTTGAAGATTGGTTCCGGATCTTCCATGCAGCCGGACTTGATTTTGGCAGCGCCGGGTAACGTGAATATCACCAGCCTCACACTGGCAGACGGCGGCGGTTTTTACACCTCGATGCCGCAAGTCGTGTTTACTCCGCCAGGCGGGGCGAGCGGTTCCGGTGCGGTCGCGACTGTCGGTGCCAGTCTGGGTGGCGTGACGCTGAACACAGTGGGTGCGGGTTATACCGCTGAACCGAATGTGGTGTTCGGCGGCGGTGCTTACCCTGATACGCGTGCGGTTCCGCTCCCTAATCCGCTGAACATTCCTGTACTTACAGGCGTCACTGTCCCTTCAACTGTTGTGGCAGGGGTCACAACGTGGAATGCACAAACGCCTGCTGAACTGACCATGTTTGGCCCGTTGCCAACTGCCAGAGCCCTGGTTGCCCCTGCTGTTTTTGCGACGCCGGGTAGGAATAATATTGGTAAGGCGACGATCGCGTTTCCAGGCATGAAATTGCTGATTCCTCCTGTAGCGCCGTTAACGATGCCAACGATTTCGTTGCCGAAAATAGTTGCGGCAGGTACTGCGCTTGCCCCGATTTATCAGACCCCTCCACCGGCACCGGTGACGATTACCTTCCCTACCGCGACCACTTACACTGTGACTGGCGCTGTGACGGGGAATGTTGCTAACCAGCCTTTTGTGACAGGTGGCCTGATCCGTGTCAACGGCTATGACGTTGCGATCACGAACGGTGTCGGTGCATTAACTCCTGTAGCACCTATCGCCGGTGACGTGTTTACCATCACGGCGAATCCGAATGCAGGAAAGATTACCGATATCGTTTTCGATACTTTGTCGACAGCAACGGTGGCGCAATATATACCGGGCCCGTTTGCAACCCCGCCTAATGTCACGTTAGTCGGCGGTCAGGCAGTTGGGAATCCCGTTACACCTACACCTGCAACGGCTAAGGCAGTAAGCTCAGGCCGTTTAAATTGGATCGGTCTGAACAATGCCGGTACGAACTATAGTGCGATCCCGCTGGTGGACTTTGTCGGTGGCGGCGGTATAGGCGCAACGGCCCAGGTGCACCTTTTGAATCCTCTTGTTTACCCTATTAGAAACAAGGGTATACAAGAGTTGTATGAATTCACCTACGGTCGTTTGAATGGTGGGTTCAGCATAGAACTGCCCTTTACGACCGTTGCGATTCAGACTACGGTGCCGGTTGCGTATATCGATCCGGTCACCGAGAATCTCGCCGATGGTGAGACTCAGATCTGGAAGATTACCCATAACGGTTTGTTTACCCATCCGGTCTATTTCAATCACCTCAACGTGCAACTGATCAACCGCGTGGGTTGGGACGGGACGATTAAGGCACCCTATCCGGATGAATTGGGCTGGAAGGATACTGTACGTTGTAACCAGCTCGAAGACGTGTATGTCGCTGTGCGTGCGAAAGCACAACCGGTTGCAGGCTTCGGTGTGCCTGAGAGCATCCGTAACTGGGATCCGTCACAGCCTGTAGGTGGTGTAGGTTCAGGCATGGGTCTGACCGGTGCCGATCTGGCGGGTTCACCGATTGCGACGGATCCTAACTTCAATGCTAATTTTGGTAACGTCGCTGTCGCGCCAGCGAATCAGAGTACGCCATGTAGTACTACGTTGAGCGATTACTTGATGCCTGTCGCACCCGCTTTGGGAACAGGTGCGGCCAAGTTCGGTTGTTTGGATAACGAATTTACCTGGACGAATGGCATGCTGGGTTGGGCTGAACTCGATTTCATGCGCCCTGTCGCATACCATCCTTTTGTTATGGATACAACGATCATTACGCCGGCTTCGGCTGCGGGTGTGCTGCCAGTTGTTGCACAGGTTAACGGTCCTAATTACGGTAAGTGGGTTAAAGCCAGCGATCACGCCGTGCTTGCTGCACCACTGGCCCCGACCTTGCTGTCTGTGACATCAGGTGCAACCGGTAATACCTTGACCTGGGCGGATAACTCGACGACTGAATATCAGTTCACCATTTTGCGCAGTACCGCTGCACTGGGCCCGTTCACTGCGCTGGCGACCCCTGCACTGGCAAATGCCACTACTTATGTCGATACCACAGCGGTGACCGGTACGGCGTACTGGTATCAAGTGCAAGCGGTTGGTGCCAAAATGGACGGGTTGTCAACGTCAGCAGCGGTAGCGGTGACGGCAGCTGTGCCGTTGCCTGCAACGCCCACAATCACGTCGGTATCTCAGGTGGCTAATAGTGGTGGAACAACGCTGGTGTTGCACTGGGCTGCAATAACCGGTGCCTCCTTGATTGTGTATCAGAACGGCGTGGCTGTGCCTGCAGCTAATCTTGCCTACTTGCCGCTGGTGAATCCAAACAGTGTGACTGTCAGTGGATTGGCGCCAGGTGTGACCTACCAGTTTGCCTTGCAGGCGCAAATTGGTACTGCTCTTTCGGCTATCTCGGCTGTGGTTCAGGGGACAACAGCAGCAGGCGTGCCTGTTCCGGCAACGCCAACCGGAACGCTGGTGACGCCGACAGGCTTTACCTTGAACTGGCCTAGAGTAATTGGTGCCGTAAGCTACGACGTCTATAAGAATGGTGTGTTCTTAATTAACGTCGCTAATGTCGGTATCGGAGCTCAATCTACACCGATCACTGGATTGTCTACCGGGGGTAGTTATAACTTCAGTGTGGCTGCCGTAGCGAGTGCTGCTGGCGTATTGCCTAAGGTAGTTTCAGCGCAATCTCCCTTGTTTAACATCATGTTGTCACCGGGCGTTACGGTCACCCCCGGTTTGACCACAGATACGTCCGTGACGGTAAGTTGGGCGACGATACCTGGCGCAACCGACTATTGGGTATACGTCAATGGCCAGGGCTGGAACTACATCGGACCCGGCTTTACAGCAGGCTCCGGTAACCTGGTGGCAGCAGGGGCAACGCAAAGCACTCAGTTGACCGGACTGTTGCCGAATACGACTTATGCGCTGACCCTGATGTGGGGAACTGCAGCGGGTAACTCTTCACAATCGGTGGCAACTTCGGTTACGACATTGCCTGTAGCACCGGCAGCGCCTACCGCTACAACCACCAGTTCGACTGTAACACTGAGTGGAACAGCGGTAACAGGTGCTGCGTCGTATACCTTCTACGACAATGGCGTTGCAATTACCGGCGCGATAGCCCTCGTTACACCTACTGTTACGCTGACTACGGCTGCGGGTTCATTGCACAGCTACACCATGGCGTACACGACAGGTGCATTGACTTCGGGGCAGTCTATGGCCTTGTCCGTCTTGACGCCGATGCTGGCGCCAACGGCGGCGGCTGTGACTAGCAGTGGTCTGACACTGAACTGGACTGCGGTTACCGGTGCAACGAGTTACACCGTTTACCAGAACGGCAATGCGCTGCCGGCTGTTGTTGGGACAACCCTTGCGATCACCGGTCTGACGGC
The DNA here is from genome assembly GCA_903885165.1 of uncultured Nitrosomonadales bacterium. GTDB lineage: Bacteria > Pseudomonadota > Gammaproteobacteria > Burkholderiales > Gallionellaceae > Gallionella. The sequence continues at coordinate 19,164 of CAISHO010000129.1, forward strand.
GGGAACGAGTTATTCATACTCGGTCGTAGCTACGGCGACGATGCCAGCCACGGCAACTACACTGGCATACACGGCGACTTCGGCTAAGTCTGCCGTGTTGCCGGTGGTCACGCCTATGGCAGCGCCGGTCATCGGGAATGCGACAGCGACGAGTCTGACGCTGAACTGGTCAGCGGTTGCCGGTGCGACCGGTTATACCGTGTACCAGAATAGTGTGGCCTTGCCAGCGGTAGTTGGGACTGCGACGACACGGAATATCACAGGTTTGTCGGCAGGAGTTCCCTACAGCTACACGGTGGCCTACAGTACTGCGGCAGTTCCATTGTCCCTGCAATCAGCGGCTGTGAGTGTCTTGCCGCCACCTGCACCGATGGCCGTGCCGACCGCGTTCGCCGTTTCGAATTCGAGCGTGACGCTGAACTGGGTTCCTCTGGCAGGTGTTACGCCGAATTACTACGTCGTGTATAACAATGGGGTAGAAATTGCACGTCCAGCGGTGGGCGTGACTTCCTACGCGGTCACGGGTCTGGCGGCTTCCACGAGCTATAACTTCACAGTCGCGTATAGCGTGAACTATGGGGCTACGCCAGTGACAGCCGCAGCGTCCCCTGTTCTGATCGTGACGACGACGGCAGCACCGGTGGCAGCACCGGCTGTTCCGGCAGTACCGGTGACTCCAACGGCGACGCTGATCACTACGACGGGTCTGACGCTTAACTGGACGGCTGTTACAGGCGCAACCGGTTATACCGTCTACCAGGCGTTGTGCCCGACGGCGGTGACGTGTCCACTGAGTGGTGGGGTGGCCTTGCCGGCGGTAGCGGGTACGGCTGTATCGAGAGCGATTGCCGGTTTAACCGCAGGTACGACTTATACGTACTTCGTAGTGGCAACCAATGCAGGTGGCGCTTCGGCGCAATCTACTGGATTGAATGTTTCCACAACGGCAATTACGGTAATAGGCTCGGGTGCAGCGGCGCCTGTGCCTACAGCGGTTCCTGGCGCGGCGGGTCAGTTGACGCTTAACTGGTCAGCAGTTGCCGGTGCGACCAGCTACGTGGTTTATCAGAATGGTGTGATGTTGCCGTTGGTGGCCGGTGTGGTTCCGAGTCGTGCGATTACGGGTTTGATGACCGGAACCAGTTATAACTTCCGCATCGCGTATAGAAATGCATTGAACGTGTTGTCTGCACCTTCTGCTATCCTGACGGTTAAGGCACCCTAAGTAAAGGCTGATATATTCGTTAAAGTCTTTCACGCGAAGGCGGGAAACCAGTTAATTAAATACGCTGGATCTCCGCTGTGCGAGCCGCCGCCTTGCGGCTTGCCTGCTTAACCCACTTCGCGGGGATGACGAATAAATCAGCATCTAGCTAAGTCACCCGGTAATACGGGTTATAGTTTGATAGAATCGCCAGCTGTATATTCCCAAGTGTATGTAACGGGATTGCAGTCTGGCGATTTTGTTTATCTGTCTGATAATATTGATGAAATTGGAGTTAATGATGAAAACTAATTTTATTGTGCTGTTATGCACGGGGCTGCTGAGCATGTCAGTCGCTGCCGAAGAGGTGATTGTGATCGATGCTCAATCGATCGCTGAGCAAGCCGCCGCGCAACCACAAACTGACGCAGAAGCCAATGTTGCACCCGATGTTACGCCGGATGCGGCTGTCGCGCCGCCCGATTTGCGCCGTCCTTTTGATGCGGCCGACTATGTGCCGGACAAAGATTCGATCAAGAAATCAGGGCATATGAGCCGCAGGCAGGCCATGTGGATAGAAAAAGCGGATGTGGCGGACAATAATCTAAAAGAGGGTGAAGATTTTCTGGACGATAATAAAACTAAACCCGGTGTCATCAGTCTGCCCAGTGGTGCGCAATACAAGATACTCAAGGCGGGGACCGGGGCAAAACCAACAGAATCCAGTCTGATTACCTTTCGCTATCGCGGTACCTTGATTGACGGGAGTGTGTTCGAAGATCGTTCGGATCCGAGATCCTATACTAATCAGTATGTGTCCGGCCTGGTGATCACGGGATGGCAAGAGCTGGTCAAATTGATGCCTGTCGGTTCTAAATGGCAGTTTTATCTGCCCGCAAAATTGGCCTTCAAGGAATTCGGTAATCGCGACAAGGTTAAGCCTAATATGGCCGTTATCTATGATTTTGAGTTAATGGCGATTAAGCAGTAGTTCGCTTCGGGCTGGATTGGCCCTCTTAAATATTTATTCAACACCCTTTATATGACCCTATCTATTACTGTAAAAAACAGTTTCTCGTTATTGTTGATGATGCTGATTTCTTCGCCTCTCATGGCGGTGGAGCATCCTGAGGTGGTGACGGGGCGTCAAATTTACAGGGAGGGGGTGTTACCTAACGGCAAGCCGCTGATCGGGAAGCGTTTTGGAACCACCTCTGTATCCGGTGCAGAAGCCGCCTGCGTTAATTGCCACCGCCCCAGCGGCATGGGGTCGGTGGAAGGCGATACGCTAGTCGCGCCCATTGCCAGTAATTACCTGTTTCACACCGGTGAAGACAGGCCGATCGCGACGATGGATCCGCGCGTTTCCAAACGTTTTAATCAGACGCACGAGGCTTACACCGATGAAGCGCTGGGGATGGCCATACGCGGCGGCACAAATAATCAGAGTGTCGAGATGCACGGCTTGATGCCGCGCTATACGCTCAGTGACAAGGAAATGAAATCGCTCATTGCGTATCTGAAACAACTGAATATGACCTGGTCGCCGGGCGTGACGGGAGACAGTATACGCCTCGCTACGGTCATAACGCCCGATGTAGATCCGGAACGCCGTCAGGCGTTCAAAGAGACCTTGCGCGTCATTTTCAAACAGAAAAATGGCAGCACTATCACCAATAAACATGGTGGTGGCAAGCGTTTGCACATGGTGACTGCCGCCGAGATGGTGTTAGGGACCGAACGCAACTGGACGCTGGATGTCTGGGAGCTCAAGGGGGCACCAGACACCTGGGCGGCGCAACTCGACGCGCTTTATCAAGCGCATCCTGTCTTTGCCCTTGTTTCCGGATTGTCTAACGGAGGTTGGGAGCCGGTGCATGATTTTTGCGAACGTCAGCAGGTTCCGGAATGGTTTCCCAGTGTGCCGTTTCCCGTACAAAAACCGGGCAAATATTCCTTGTATTTTTCTCGTGGCGTGGTGCTGGAAGCTGATGTGCTGGCCCGTCACTTGAGCCGTATGGATAGCAAGCCCAAGCAAGTCGTGCAGGTGTATCGGGATGATGCAGCCGGGCGAGCGGCAGCGACTGAATTTAAGCGTGTCATGGCGGATCAGCATATCGTCGTGGATGATCGCATCCTGTCTGGTCACACGGTGGAATCGTTGCGCGTGTTGATCAATAGTATCGGGAGTAAGGAGACGGCGGTGATGTTCTGGTTGCGACCGGAGGATGTGACCACCTTGCAGGAGATTGCCCCGCCGGCGGGGATTAATGCTTATTTTTCCGGCATGCTGCTCAGTTCCGATCCCGAAGTGTTCTCGCCGTCTTGGAAGTCCAATCTGCATCTGGTGTACCCGTATGAGCTTCCGGATATGCGCGAATTGAACCTGCAATATTTTCACACCTGGCTGAACATCAACAAGATGGACATGGTCGATGAGGCAATGCAGTCTGAAGTGTTTTTCTCGCTCAATTATTTGACCGATATCTTGTCCGAAATGTTGAATAATCTGTATCGTGATTATCTGGTTGAACGCGGCGAGAACATGATCAACAAGCGTGAAGGAGCCAAGGTTCAGCAAGAGGTGAATGACTTACGTTCGATGGGGCTCAAGACCGAGTTGATCAGAAAGCATGGAAATATGACGGTCGAGGAAGGCTCTCGTCTGCCGGTAGGACAAACCCAGTTGACTAAACGCGAAGGGACAACCATCTATCCGCGTCTGAGTCTGGGGCCTGGGCAGCGCTTCGCCTCCAAGGGCGGGTATATCATGCGTTACTCACATGATATGCTCGAGCCTGAGACCAGTTGGATTGTTCCATAGATACGTGCTGATTGATTCGGTTTTGTCATTCCCGCGCATAACCTGCGACTTGGCTGTTTATTTCCTTGCGAGGAGATGACGAATAAATCAGTAACTCACTTATGCTTTAACTGACGTCTATTACGACCTATGACTAAATTTATAACTTTTGAAGGTGTGGATGGGGCGGGAAAGAGCACCCACTTGGCGTGGTTCGCAGAGGCCTTGCGCCAGCGCGGACTGGATGTGATCGTCACACGTGAACCGGGCGGCACGCCGTTGGGTGAGCAATTGCGCGAAATGCTGCTCAATCAGCCTATGAGTATCGGCACGGAGGCGATGCTGATGTTCGCCGCGCGACTGGAGCATGTCGAACAGGTCATCGAACCTGCTTTGCGTGCCGGGCGGTGGGTGATCTCCGATCGCTTCTCTGATGCCAGTTTTGCCTATCAGGGTGCCGGACGCGGCATGGATTGGGATAAGCTCAAACAACTGGAGCGTTGGGTGGGCGTGCAGCCTGATCTGACGTTGTTTTTCGATGTGCCGGTGGAAGTGGCAAGGCTGCGTCTGGCGAATAATGTCAGTCTGGATCGTTTCGAGCAGGAGCAGGATGGTTTCTTTAATCGGGTGCGTTCGGGATATCACCGCCGTGTCGCTGAAGATCCTCAGCGTTTTCGTGTGATTGACGCCGCGCAGACGCTGGATGCGGTTCAGCAGCAATTGCTTGATATCGTTGCGACGATATGATTTTTAACGAACTTTATCCTTGGCAAGCCGACGACTGGGCGCGGTTGCAAACTTTGCGCGGACGGGCATCGCAAGGTTTGTTGTTTCAGGGTCTGAAGGGAATCGGTAAACTGGATCTGGCGATCAATTACGCCCGCTCCCTTTTGTGTGTACACCCTTTGGCGAATGGCTGTGCGTGCGGTGTGTGTCCTGCGTGTCACTGGTTCGAGCAGGACTCGCATCCGGATTTTCGTATCCTGCAACCGGAGTCTGAAACCGAAGAGGTAGAAACTGCGGGCAAAAAGCCCAGTCGTCAGATTTCGGTGGCGCAGATACGCAGCCTGTCTGATTTTATGGCGATGTCGGCGCATCAGGGCGGCCGTCGGGTGGTGATCATCCATCCGGCTGAAGCCATGAACAGCAATGCCGCGAATGCCTTGCTGAAAAGCCTGGAAGAGCCGCCGCCGGGTTTGCTGTTCATTCTGGTGACGCACAAGCCGCATCAATTGCTACCAACCCTGTTGAGCCGCTGTCTGGCGTTTAGTCTGGGTGTGCCCGATGCGGCCAGTGCCACCAAGTGGCTGGCGGGTAAGGGTGTGAAAAATCCTGCCGATACGCTGGCGATTGCCGGATTCTCTCCCCTGCAGGCGATGCAATCGGCAACAGAGGGCGGGGTGGAGGCGCGCGAAAAGTTGTTGCGTGCGGTGCGTCAACCGGCGACGCTGGATGTGTTTGCACTCGCCGATGCCTTGCAGAAGACCGAACAGGTACAAGTGGTGCAGTGGTTGCAGCAATGGTGCTACGACCTGCTCGCTCAGAAGTTGTCCGGGCGGGTGCGCTACCATCCGGCTGAAGCTGCTGCGATCGGGCAACTTGTCGTGCCACTGGATGCACTGGATTTGGCCCGTCTGCAAAAATACCTGCAAACGGCCAAGCGTGAAGCGCAACATACGCTCAATCCCAAGTTATTCTTTGAATCCCTGTTTTTTACCTATTGTCAGCTCACTAAGCCATGTCATTTATAGATTCCCATTGCCACATCAATTTTCACGAGTTGTCAGAAAACATCCACGATGTGCTGGCGAAAATGCAACAGAACGAGGTTGTGGCGGCGCTTTGTGTGTCGGTCAATCTAGCCGATTTCCCCCAGGTGCTGGCGCTGGCGGAGCGGTATCCGCATATTTACGCGTCCGTCGGGGTGCATCCGGATTACGAGTCGGTAGAGGAGCCGACGGTTGAGCGTCTGGTAGAGCTGGCGCAACACCCCAAAGTCATCGCGATTGGCGAAACCGGTCTGGATTATTATCGGCTGACCGGCGATCTGGATTGGCAGCGCGAGCGCTTTCGCAATCACATCCGTGCATCCATCGCGTGCGGCAAGCCGCTTATCATCCACACCCGCAGCTCGGCGGAAGATACGCTGCGCATCATGGCGGAGGAGGGCGCGGAAAAGGCGGGCGGAGTGATGCATTGTTTTACCGAGAACTGGGAAGTAGCGCAGGCGGCGCTCGATATGGGTTTTTACATCTCCTTTTCAGGTATTGTGACCTTTAAAAATGCATTGCAAATTAAGGATGTTGCGCAACGTGTACCGATGGATCGCATCCTGATTGAAACTGATTCGCCTTATCTTGCGCCCGTACCGTTTCGTGGTAAGCTCAATCAGCCTGCTTATGTGAAACACGTGGCGGAAGAAATCGCATTGCTGCGCGGCATGAGTGCGGCGGAAGTGGGGCAACAGACCAGCGGAAATTTTGCCCGTTTGTTCAAACTCTGATGACAAAAAAACTTGACAGAAATTCTGAAATCCTTATAATTCGCGCCTCGCAATGCGGGAATAGCTCAGTTGGTAGAGCGATACCTTGCCAAGGTATAGGTCGAGAGTTCGAGCCTCTTTTCCCGCTCCAAATTTAAGGGAGAGCATCGCGCTTTCCCTTTTGTTCTTAAAGTATGTGGTGCGTTAGCAAATCGGTTATGCCCTGGATTGCAAATCCAGTTAGCCCAGTTCGACTCTGGGACGCACCTCCAAACATCCGCCCGGGTGGTGAAATTGGTAGACACAACGGACTTAAAATCCGTCGCCTTGAAAAGGGCGTACCGGTTCGATTCCGGTTCTGGGCACCAGTAAACCTAGTAAATACGCCACTTGTAGCCCTGTTAGCCTTTGCAAAGGTTGGCAGGGTTTTTCATTTGTTCTCATTATTTCGCACCGTTTTTCCTTTGCAAGTCTGTCAAAAGTCTGTCAAAAAAAGCAACGATTTGCGAAGTGCTAAATTCGGAATCAATGAGGAATAGATTTCGATATGGATGTGGTTGCATATAGTCTTACTTGGTTTTTACTTCTGTTTTTGACGTGTTATCAGCTTGCTTGGCAAAAAGCCCTCTTACCGCAGTGAGTGGCGTGATGTCCTCATGGCGACCTTCGTAAATTCGCCCAGGTCTTTGTGCTAGTGCCCGAAGTACGTTCTCCCACAGAATAACCAAAGGCGGTGTTTCATTACCGCCAGCTGCTGGAATATTCCTACGCATCGATGAATTGGGACTTTACCTGAAATTTGGTGATTTGGCATACACACTTGATTCTCATGGTTGTGACAGATTGGAGTGAGTCATCTCGCTGTAAGTTTTGCATCGCTAAAAACGATTCCTTTGTACTGCGCACTGAAGCGCAACAGAGCGCTTTTCGATGGGGATGGGGTTGGAGGTTGTCTTGCAATATTGAGCGCCGTTTGCGTGATTCTGGTGGGCTGCTCTGGCGATGCTGCGAGTGGGGGGTGATGATGCTACGGGCAGTGTGTTGGCGGGGTTGTGTAGCCCGCCAGAATTGACTACCCTCACTCACTCTCAATCAGTGAGGTGAGGGGGAGAGTGCTTATGCTTCTGGTGTCGGAAATCTGCTCTTTTTAGCTCTACCAGCAGATTGTATTTTTTCTTTGTTTGC
>CAISHO010000130.1 GCA_903885165.1 uncultured Nitrosomonadales bacterium
GTGAATTTATTCAGGGTTGCCATCAGACTTTTAAGCGCTCGACGATGCGGCCATTTTTCAGATGTTCTTCGATGATTTCATCGAGATCCGATTCGTCTACGTAGGTGTACCAGATGGCTTCCGGGTATACGACAATGACCGGCCCCACATCGCAACGATCCATGCATCCGGCAGAATTGATGCGTATGCTGTTCTGGCGGGTCGAGATGCCCAGTTGTTTAACCTTATTTTTGACGTAGTCGCGCGCTTTTTGTGCCGCGAAATTGCCGCAACAGTCACCGCCGTCTTCGCGCTGATTGGTACAGAAAAATACATGTTTGTTGAAATGACTCATGGTTAAACTCCAAGGTTGATCCGATAAAGCATTAAATCTTTATAAAACAATAGAATATAAGAATAAAGTTAATCTCATTGAGTACCACCCTTCACCCCTGCGCGCCGCCGAAGATCGTCAGCTAACAGCGGTGAAGTAGGGCGAGGACTGTTTGAGTACGTGGTCGCGCAGCGAATCGTGCGAGTTCCGCAGCCCCGCTGTTTGCTGGCGATCAAGGGTACGCCGCCTGTCGCACGTCAGACAGGTTGGCGCGGCAAACCGGGGTCGCCTTCTTTTTGATTTCTTTTTCTTGGCGACGCAAGAAAAAGAAATCAGCAGCCGGGCTGCCCCCGGCAGAACAAAATTGTAAAAACGCGCTCACGCTAAATCCTATTAAATCGCATAATATGGCCTGCCGCTTACGCTTCGTCAAAGGCGATATCGCCCTCGGCAACTTTTGCGCCTAATTGTATCTCTTTGAAATTAAACATATTCCCGTCAAGCAGATGCGATGGTTTGATATTCTGCATCGCGGTAAAGATGGTCTGGCTGCGCCCCGGATACTGGCGCTCCCAGTTGGTCAGCATTTCCTTGATGTTCTGGCGCTGCAAGTTTTCCTGCGAACCGCACAGATTGCACGGAATGATAGGGAATTCCATACCGCGCGCATAACGGGCAATGTCCTTTTCCACGCAATAGGCCAACGGGCGGATCACGATATGGTCGCCCTTGTCGGTCACCAACTTGGGCGGCATGGCTTTCAATTTTCCGCCAAAGAACATATTCAGAAACAGTGTCTCTATCATGTCATCGCGGTGATGGCCCAAAGCGATCTTGTTCGCACCCAATTCCCCTGCCACCTTGTAAATAATGCCGCGCCGCAGACGTGAACACAGCGAACAGGTAGTCTTGCCTTCAGGGATTTTTTCCTTGACGATGGAATAGGTGTCCTGCGTCTCGATGTGATATTCAACCCCTAAATTTTTCAGGTAGTTGGGTAAAATGTCGGCGGGGAAACCGGGTTGTTTCTGATCCAGATTCATTGCGACGATGCGAAAATCGATCGGTGCACGTTTGCGCAAGGTGAGCAAAATGTCCAGCAACGTGTAGGAATCCTTACCGCCTGACAGGCACACCATCACCGAATCGCCCTCTTCGATCATGTTGAAGTCGAAGATCGCTTTGCCGACTTGATGTTCCAGTCGATTTTTAAGCTTGTTGAAGTTGCCGGAATGGTCGAAATGGATGGGTTGTTCGATGATAGTCATAAGTTTCCAGTTAAATATTGGTTCTATGTGATTTATAGGTTTTCAAATCCGTTCTTTACTTTTGCCTGTGGCAGCCCGGCAGCTGATTACTTTCTTTTGCGTCGCCAAAAGAAAGTAATCCAAGAAAAGGCGACCCCGGTTTGCCGCACCACCTTGCAGGTGGCGTACCCTCGCTAGCCAACAAATAACGGGGCTGCGGAACTCGCACGACTCGCTTTACTATCACGTGCTCAAACAGTCCTCGCCTTACTGCACCGCTATTTGTTGACTATCCTCGGCGGTGCGCAGGGGCTGGGGGTGGCGCTGAATGTGCATTATTCCATCGTACTAATGTTTTGGATTGTTCAAATTATCCACTGGATTTTACATAGAGCCTAAATATTGATGCTTCTGCCGCCGTCGACAGAGATCACTTGTCCGGTGATATAGGGTGCGTCGTGAATCA
>CAISHO010000131.1 GCA_903885165.1 uncultured Nitrosomonadales bacterium
ACGCTTACCGCATTATTTCTAAAACTCGAGCGGATCGACATCCAGCGAGCAGCGCAGCTTAGCATTTTGCAAACTGTCCAGCGCGGGACGCCAGGCGCGTAAAAACTGCTGCAACTCGCGGCGAGTATCCGCCTGTATCAGCAGTTGCGCCCGTACATGATTAGCACGCCGCGCTAACGAGGCCGGAACCACCCCCAGAATTTCGACTTTGTGACCGATAGCGACAGCGGCGGTGCGCGCCTGATTCAGATAAGCGTAAACATCTGACTCTATTAATCCTTCTGCCCGCAGCATGACCTGAAACATGAAAGGAGGAAATCCCGCCATGCGGCGCTCTGCCAACTGAGATTCCGCCCAGCCTTCAAAATCGTGGCTTTGCAGATATAAAAACAAAGGATGATCCGGGAACTCCGTCTGGATCAGCACTTCGCCCGGTTTATCCGCCCGCCCCGCACGCCCTGCCACCTGCATCAATTGGGCAAAGAGTTTTTCCGCTGCACGAAAATCGCTGCTATACAGCGCGCTGTCCGGACTCAACACGCCGACCAGAGTCAGCGCAGGAAAATCATGCCCCTTGGCCAGCATTTGCGTGCCGACCAGAATATCCACCTCATTGGCATGAATCTGCGCGCGCATCACTTCCCAAGCGCGCTTATTTTTCGTACTGTCCCGATCCACCCTTAATATACGCGCATCGGGAAATCGCGTATCCAGCACCGTTTCTATGCGCTGCGTACCAGTCCCAACTGGCAGCAGTTCCGCATGGCCGCAGCCGGGACAGGCCGTCGGCACGCGCAACTGATAGCCGCAATGATGGCAGCGTAAGCGCTTATCCTTCAGATGCATCACCATCTTACCCGCACAGTGTTTGCAGTCAGACAGCCAGCCACATTCGGTGCACATCAGCACCGGTGCATAACCACGGCGATTGATGAACAGCAGGCTTTGTTCGCCCCGTGCTATGCGCTCTGCGATGGCGCTCAGTAGTTTTTCACTGATACCCTCAACCATCACGGTTTGCTTGATGTGAATGCAGCTCACCGTGGGTAATCGGGCCGCCACTTGCGCGCGACCGGTAAGCTTGAGCATCTGATAACGCCCAGTCTGCGCATTGTGGTAACTCTCAAGGGACGGCGTTGCAGAACCTAACACGACAGGCACGCCGCACTGGTTAGCGCGAAAGATCGCCACATCTCGCGCCGAATAGCGCAGTCCGTCTTGCTGTTTGAACGAACTGTCGTGTTCCTCATCGACGATAATCATGGCCAACTGCGGCATTTCCGCAAAAACCGACAAGCGCGTACCGAGCACAATTTGCGCCAACCCCGTTTGCGCCTGCTGCCAGTTGCTCAAGCGTTCATTTTCCGACAGGCCGCTGTGCAAACTGACTAGCGTCGCATCGGGGAATCGACTTAAAAAATATTGTTCCAGCTGAGGGGTCAGGTTGATTTCCGGAACTAATAACAATACCTGCCCGCCCCGCCGCAGCACCGAGTCGATCAGGTGTACATACACTTCCGTCTTGCCGCTGCCGGTGATGCCATGCAGCAGAAAACAGCGATAACCGTTGGCTTCTGTGATGCAATCGACCGCCTTTTGTTGTTCTGGCGTTAATTGATGGGCATTGGCAAAGGTGTGAGCGGAGGGCACTGGCGGCGGCGCATACACTTCATATTGTTCCACCCAACCTTCCTGCATTAGATAGCTGAGTTGCCGGGCTGCCGTGGAACAAACAAGTTTGAGCTGCCGAAGATTGCAAGACTGTATGACCAACTTCTCCAGGATCAGTCGCGCGTGCGCCTTGCGCTTAGGTAATAGCGCCAGATCCGGCGCGTGCTCTGCCATGCGATAGTACAGAGCCGGTTTGATTGCAACGGACTGGCTGGAACGCAACTTCGCCGGCAACGCAGGCAAGACCGTCTGCCCGATCGGGTAATGATAGTAATCGCTGCAAAACTTAAGCAAAGCCAGCAGTTTAGGCGAGAGCGGCGCGCTGTCGTGCAACACCGCGATAACCGGCTTAATTTTGTCTTCCGAATATTCAGACGAAGTGACACATTCAACCACGACGCCCACCCTCTCGCCATGGCGAAAAGGCACGATGACGCGCTGACCGGCCAGAACAGCCTCATCCACCGTGTAATCAAACAAGGTGGCGAGCGGTACGTCTAAGGCAACACGAACAATCACTGCTCCGTTCATTAAATCCCGATCAAGTCCATTTATATCCTGGCTAGCAGCATGCTTCAAACTGCACTCACTTTTACCGCGAGCGCACTTTGGATCATTTCCAATTTTTTATACCATGAAAAAAGCCAGGGTGTGATTGTATACACACTCTGGCTTTTCAATACCGCGCTCAGCAAGCGGGGAGAGGTGAGTTCCTCCCCTACGCCCTGTGTTCCTAGTCTGCCTGTTTGCGCAAGAAGGAAGGGATGTCGTAAGTTTCTACGCCGCTCTTTTCCATGGCTTCGACGGCCTGACGGCGGCCGCTGCGCATGATCGCCGGTGTTTCCAGTTCGCCGTAATTCACTTGCGACATCGGCATATCGTGCGTGCCGGTACGCTTGTGTTCCTGCTCGACATAGACCAGTGCCGGCTTGACTTGCTTGAGCGGCGCACCCAAACCGGTTGCAACGACCGTCACGCGCAGCTCATCGCCCATCGTTTCGTCGAACACGGAACCTTGAATAATCGTCGCTTCTGCTGCCGCAAATTTAACGCAAGCCATGACTTCATCCATTTCTCTCAGTTTCAGGGAACTGGATGAAGTGATATTCACCAGCACGCCGCGCGCACCGGTCAAGTCCATGTCTTCGAGCAGCGGACTGGCGATGGCGCTTTCAGCCGCGATGCGTGCGCGATCAGGACCGGAAGCTACCGCAGAACCCATCATCGCCATACCGGTTTCAGACATCACGGTACGCACGTCAGCAAAGTCGACATTGATCAGACCAGGTGCATTAATCACCTCGGCGATACCTGCTACCGCACCTTGCAGTACGCCATTGGCGGCCTTGAAGGCTTCAGGAACGGTCACATCATCACCCAACACTTCCATCAACTTGGAGTTCGGCACGATAATCAAAGAATCCACATGCTCTTGCAGCGCCTTGATACCTTCAGCCGCATAACGCATACGATTGCCTTCGTAGGCAAACGGCTTGGTCACCACCGCGACCGTCAGAATATTCATTTCTTTGGCGATTTGCGCAACGATAGGCGCAGCACCAGTTCCGGTTCCGCCCCCCATACCCGCCGTGATGAACACCATGTTCGCGCCGCTAATCAGCGCCTTGATGCTTTCACGATCTTCTTCGGCAGCCGCCTGGCCTACCGACGGCTTGGCACCTGCGCCCAAGCCTTTGGTAATGTTCGCGCCAATTTGCAACTGATTGCGCGCCTTGCTACGATTCAATGCCTGTGCATCCGTGTTGATCGCGATGAATTCAACGCCCTGCACACCTTGTTCGATCATATGATCGATTGCATTACCACCACAACCACCGACACCGATTACCTTGATGACCGCATCCTGAGATTGTGCTTCCATGATTTCAAACATCGCTGTCTCCTTATTAATTACAATTAATTGATTAAATTCAGATTACTTATTGACTAAAAATTGCCCTGAAACCATGACTTCATTCTTGACATCACATCCCCGAATGAATTCGATTGTTTCCGTGTTTCTTCATTATTCTGGTGATACTCCAAGCCATACAACAAAAGACCTACCCCGGTTGCCATACGCGGCGTTTTTACCACTTCCGACAAACCGCCTACATATTTCGGAATTCCTAATCTCACCGGCAAATGAAAAATCTCTTCACCTAACTCAACCATGCCCTGCATCGCACTGCTGCCGCCGGTAATAACAATGCCGGACGACATCAAATCTTCGTAACCACTGCGGCGCAACTCCGCTTGCACCAGTGTGTAGAGTTCCTCTACGCGCGGCTCTATCACTTCGGCCAGCGTTTGTCTGGACAAACTGCGCGGCCCGCGTTCACCCACACCCGGCACTTCCAGCACGCCGTCATCCGCCAACTGGCGCAGCGCGCAACCGTAACGAATCTTGATGTCTTCGGCGTTCTGCGTCGGTGTGCGTAGCGCCATGGCGATATCGTTGGTGATCTGATCACCGGCAATCGGAATGACCGCCGTGTGACGAATCGCACCGCCGGTAAACACGGCGATATCCGTGGTCCCGCCTCCGATATCAACCAGGCATACGCCCAGCGCCATCTCGTCTTCGGCCAGAATCGCCTTGCTCGACGCGAGTGGTTGCAAAATCAGTTCATTGACTTCCAGTCCGCAGCGATGGATACACTTCATGATGTTCTGCACCGCCGCGACCGCACCGGTAACGATATGCACTTCCACATCCAGCCGCATCCCGCTCATCCCCAACGGCTTCTTGATGCCTTCCTGACCGTCGATGCTAAACTCTTGCTCCAGTACATGCAGCTTCTGCTGGTCAGCCGGCAGACTGATGGAGCTGGCCGTCTCCAGCACGCGATCCACGTCCGCCTGGGTGACTTCGTTTTCCTTGATCTTCACCATCCCACTCGAGTTCGTGCTGCGGATGTGACTGCCCGCAATGCCGGTGTGCACCTCGGTGATTTTGCAGTCGGCCATCAATTCGGCTTCTTCCAGCGCGCGCTGAATGGCACCCACCGTCGCCTCGATGTTGACTACCATGCCTTTTTTCAGACCGGATGACTCGTGCATTCCCATGCCGATCACTTCCAACATCCCGTCAGGTTTGACCTCTCCGACGATGGCCACAATCTTGGACGTGCCGATATCGAGGCCTACCACCAGATTCTTTGCTTCCTTATTTCTGCTCATCGCATGATCTCCACTGCCGTTTCCATTTAATTTTTGTCACTATCCCACGCTAAACTTAGGCATCTCCGTGTTTCATACGCACTGCAAATCCATAGCGATAACGCATATCGATGACTGCCGGAACGGTATCTACACCCTTTTTCACTACCGCCTGAGTACCACTCAAACCATAGGGATATACCGACACAAACCGCGACAAACGCAAACCCATGGACTCCCGCCCCAACTCCACCACCATCTCATTATCCAAATGCATCTGCCATGCATGCCGCGGTGACAAGGTTAACTGCGTTACTTTCAGGTTCAACGGGCTCAGTTGCTCGCTGAACACAGCATACTGTTGCGCGATTTCTGCAGAACTGCCCGGGTAGCCATTAAATTTTGGCAACACCTGCGTCGTCTTCGCCTCGAATACCTCACCCTGCACATTCACCAGCGCCGCCTCATTCCAGCGCGCCAGCGGCTGATGTTCCTCAAACTGTATTGCCAGACTGTTAGGGAACTCACGCCTCACATTGACGTTGCGCACCCAACTTACTTTTTCCAGCGCATGCCTGATTTTCTCTAAATCCACGGTAAAAAAATTACCGCGTACTTCCCTTTGCATCACCACCAGCACATCGGCTGGAATGACGCGTTCCGGTGCATCCACCAGACGCACGCGGTGTATCGGCAACAATTGCGGTTGATGGACCACGTAGTGCCCCGCCACAGACAAGATCGCCACGACACTGAAAAAGCTCAGTGCACTGGCAATACTGCGCAGCAGGGGCGCGTTATCCCACATGGGCCATTCCAAGTACTTTCAACACCAGTTCCTCAAAGCAAATCCCCGCAACGCGCGCCGCCATAGGCACCAGACTGTGATCGGTCATGCCCGGCGAAGTATTCGCTTCCAGCACATAAGGCTGTCCATCCTCGCTCATCAAAAAATCGACACGTCCCCAGCCCAGCCCGCCGATTAGCGCAAAAGCCCGCAATGCCAGATGCTGCATTTGGGTTTCGCGCCCGACATCCAGACCACTCGGACACAAATAACGCGTGTCATCGCGCAAGTATTTCGCTTCAAAATCGTAAAACTCATTGGCCGGTTCAATCTTGATCACCGGCAAAGCCTGATCGCCCAGGATCGCCACCGTGTATTCGCCGCCGCCGATAAAACGTTCTGCGATAACCAGTTTGTCATGCTTGGCCGCACTCTGATACGCTGCGCTCAAATCATCGACGGTTTTGACTTTGCTGATACCGACGCTGGAACCTTCATTGGCAGGCTTTACAAACAGCGGCAAACCCAGCTTTTCCACCACCTCAGCGCTGTCTGATTTTTCATTAATAATCAAGAACTCAGGCACCGGCAAACCGCCAGCTTGCCACACCAGTTTACTGCGCCACTTATCCATCCCCAGAGCGGAAGCCATCACACCGCTGCCGGTATAAGGCACGCCCAACAATTCCAGCGCGCCCTGTACCGTACCGTCTTCACCGAAGCGGCCGTGCAAGGCGATAAACGCATGGTCAAAGCCTTCATCGACCAACGCTTGCAGATTGCGCGTGGCAGGATCGAACGCATGGGCATCGACACCGCTGCGCAACAATGCCGCGAGCACCGCAGCACCGCTTTTGAGTGACACTTCGCGCTCAGCTGAACGACCACCGAACAGTACAGCGACCTTGCCTAAGGAGCCTGTAGCTGTTAGCTGATAGCTGCCCGTATCGTTCATCTCGTTTTTACTCATGCTGCTTCTCCAACAATTTTTACTTCCGGGTGCAACTGCACCCCCGTTTGTTTAGCGACTGTGCCGCGCACCTCGTCTATCAGGCTTTCGATATCAGCGGCTGTCGCCCCGCCCGTATTGACGATAAAATTTGCATGTTTTTCAGACACTTGCGCACCACCGATACGCATTCCTTTCAATCCACACTGCTCGATCAAACGTGCAGCATGGTCGCCCGGCGGATTGCGGAACACCGATCCTGCATTGGGCAGATTCAACGGCTGACTGGCTATTCTTTTAGCCAGCAATGCCTTGATGTTTTCAATCGCAACCTTCCCGTCGCCCGGCTGGAACGATAACCACGCACCGACAAAGAATTCCTCAAGGAAGTGGTGAGTGGGAAGTGGTGAGTCGCTGTCTTCCAACTTTCCGCTTTCCACTTTCCACTTACTTTGCAGCTCCACGCTCCGATACCCTGTCTCGTATTCAGTCGGGTCACGCTCTACGAGTTCGCCGCTGCGCGTTAAAACCTGTACTTTCACCACGTGCTGCCACGTTTCGCTGCCATAGCATCCTGCATTCATGGCCAGCATGCCGCCCAGGGTGCCGGGTATTCCGGCGAAAAACTCAGCGCCCTGCATGTCGTGTCTGGCAGTAAATCGCGCCAGCTTCGCGCCCGGCACACCGGCTTGCACATAGATCAGCCCGTCGTCCTGCAACTTCAATTCTGTCAGCGCTGCGTGCAGCATCAAAACGGTGCCGCGAAATCCGCCATCCCTCACCAGCAAATTGCTGCCCAGACCTATCGCGAGCAGTGATTCATCCGAAGACACGCTGCGCAAAAACACCTGTAAATCCGCCAGATCCGCCGGTTTATACATGCGCGCCGCCACCCCACCCGCACGCCAACTGGTATGGCGCTGCATGAACTCAGCCTGGCGCATCTCGCCTCTGAGTCCTGTCGTGGAGAAGCGTGACGGTTCGCTCATATTCATGCCAATTGCTTGACCGCAGCAGGTACATTGCCGATGGAACCCGCGCCCATCGTGATAATCACATCGCCGTCCCGTGCCCATTGCATAATGGTCTGCGGCATATCGCCGATCTGCTCGACAAAAATCGTCTCTGTTTGTCCCGCGAGACGCAGCGCATGCATCATCGCTCGACCATTGGCCGCGACCAGTGGCGTCTCACCTGCCGCATACACTTCAGCCAGCACCAACGCATCTACGCCGCACAGGATTTTGACAAAATCCTCGAACAGATCACGGGTCCGCGTGTAGCGATGCGGCTGAAAGGCCAGCACCAGACGACGACCGGGGAACGCGCCGCGCACCGCTTCCAGGGTGGCCGCCATTTCAACAGGATGATGTCCGTAATCGTCAATCAAGGTAAAACTACCGCCGTCAGGCAAGGCGACTTCACCGTAACGCTGAAAACGCCGACCTACACCCTCGAATTCACGCAACCCGGCGACGATCGCGTCATCCGCCACACCAACTTCCAGCGCGATGGCAATCGCGGCCAGCGAATTGAGCACATTGTGACGACCCGCCAGATTCAGGGTTATATCCAAATCCTTAGGTGTACCGTTCTGTCGGCATTCTGCTGTGTAGCGCATCTGACCACCCTCGGCCCGCACATTGACGGCGCGGATTTGCGCATCTTCGCTAAATCCATAGGTCGTGATCGGCTTGGTGATACGAGGCAGAATTTCTCGCACATTGACGTCGTCGATGCACAGCATGGCGCGCCCGTAGAATGGTAAATGTTCAATAAAATCAACAAATGCCTGCTTCAGACGCGAAAAATCGTGACCGTATGTTTCCATATGATCCGCATCGATATTGGTAACAACCGCGACGATGGGCTGCAAATACAAAAACGATGCATCCGACTCATCGGCTTCTACCACGATGAATTCACCCGTCCCCAGCTTGGCATTAGTGCCACTGCTGTTGAGCTTGCCGCCGATCACAAATGTCGGATCGAATCCCCCGCGCGCCAGCACACTGGCGGTCAGCGAGGTGGTGGTGGTCTTGCCATGCGTGCCAGCCACCGCAATCCCCTGGCGCAAACGCATCAGTTCGGCCAGCATGATGGCGCGCGGCACCACGGGGATATGGCGTGCACGTGCGATCACGACTTCCGGATTGTCGGCGCTGACGGCGGTCGACACCACCACCGCATCGGCATCCGTCAGATTCTGCTCGGCATGGCCGATAGTCACCGTGACACCTAATTCCCTCAGACGTTTAGTCGCCACATTTTCATTCAGATCCGAGCCGCTAATCTGAAACCCCAGGTTAAACAGCACTTCTGCGATGCCGTTCATCCCCGATCCGCCGATCCCGACAAAATGTATATGCTTGATTTTATGTTTCATTCTGCCAATTCCTTGCATATTTTTGCAACCATCTGAGCCGCGTCAGCCTTAGCCAGACTGCGGGCCTGCGTAGCCATCAACTGCAATTTTTCACGTCCCGTGAAATCTTTTAACAGTGCCGCCAACTTGCCGGCGCTCAATTCTGTTTGCGGCAATAACACCGCTGCACCGCGTTCACTCAAGAAGCGCGCGTTATGTGTCTGATGATCATCCACCGCAAACGGGAAGGGAATCAACAGGCTCGCCACACCGGCGGCGGCCAACTCCGCCACGGTCAAGGCGCCCGAACGGCAAATCACCAGATCGGCGGCGGCATAACTTGCCGCCATATCGTCGATGAAGGACCGGATGTCGGCTTCTACACCGGCCGCCTTATATAATTCCACCACCGCTGCATGATGTTGACGGCCGGTTTGGTGCACAACTTGCGGCCGACTCTCTTCAGGTAACAGCGCCAGCGCGGCAGGCAGCGCCTCGTTGATCGCTTTCGCACCCAGACTGCCACCCACCACCAGCACATTCAATCGACCTTCACGTCCGGCAAAACGCTGTTGAGGTTCGCCAATCAACGCAATATTTTCCCTGACAGGATTGCCGCACCAAACCGCACCCGGCAGCACATCGGGAAAACCACTTAACACGCGTGTCGCCATCCGTGCCAATACCTTGTTACTCAATCCCGCCACCGAATTCTGTTCGTGTATCACCAGTGGACGGCGCAACAGGGCCGCCATCAGACCACCCGGAAAAGTGATATAGCCGCCCATGCCCAGCACCACGTCGGGCCGGTGAACAAACATCGCCACGGCGCTTTGCCACAAAGCGATTGCAAGGTTCAGCGGCAGCAGCAACTTGCGTAGCAAACCCTTACCGCGTAGCCCTGAGAATCTCACTTCGGCCATCTCATAGCCGTGTTTTGGAACGAGTTCAGCTTCCATGCTGTTCGGCGCGCCCAGCCAGGTCACCTGCCATCCTTCGCCGCGCAGCACATCCGCCACCGCCAGCGCCGGAAATATGTGCCCGCCTGTTCCACCGGCCATGATCAGAATGCTGCGATTCACAGACATCTCCCTGCACTAAGGGATTGAGGATTGTGGATTGTGGATTGCCTGCCGACAACTGACGAAACATCGCAGTCGCGATATCTGCTCGCGCCCGTATCCTCGATCCTCAGTCCTCGATCCTGCATCCTCGATTTCATATGGGCATTCCTCGCTCTATCCTTCTATTCTCGTAGTCGACCCGTAGCAGCACAGCGGCCGCGATGCAATTGACCACCACGCCGCTGCCGCCGAAACTCAGGAACGGTAGAGTTAATCCCTTAGTTGGCAACACGCCCATGTTCACGCCGATATTGATGGTCGCCTGTACCCCTATCCAGACCGCGATACCCTGCGCGACCAGAGCTGAAAAATTTCGCTCCAGAAATGCCGCATGACGACCGATCTGAAAGGCGCGTATCACCACCAGCGCGAACAACACGATTACGCAGGCGACTCCTGCCAGACCTAGTTCCTCGGCGATCACAGCCATCAGAAAGTCGGTGTGCGCTTCAGGCAGATAAAACAGCTTTTCCACGCTGGCACCCAACCCTACGCCCAACCACTCCCCGCGACCGAAAGCGATCAGCGCATGACTCAACTGATAGCCCTTGCCATAAGGATCAGCCCAAGGATCCATAAATCCGATGACACGCTGCATCCGGTAAGGAGATGACAGGATCAGTGCGGCAAAAGCCAGTGGCAGAGCCACCGTCAACGCGCCGAACACCTTGACATTGAAACCGCCCAGCCAGAGGGTACAAAAGGCGATCGATAAAATCACCACGAACGCACCCATATCAGGCTCGTTCAACAGCAGACCGCCGATCACCACCATTACCGCAAACATCGGCAAAAAAGCCTTTGAAAACATATGTTTAACACTACCCTTGCGCACCGTATAATCCGCCGCATACATCACCGCGAAAAGTTTCATCAATTCGGAAGGTTGTAAATTGATCACCACCAGCGACAACCAGCGGCGGCTGCCGTTCACCTCGCGCCCGACATGCGGGATCAGCACCAGCACCAGGAGCGCCGCCCCCGCCAGGAACAGAACAGGCGCATAGGTCTGCCACAACTGCACCGGCACCTGAAATACCAAGACGCCTGCCACCAAACCCACGATAATGAACATCGCGTGACGCATCAGATAATAAGTCGGCTGATGTCCCGTGAATTTACTGCCTTCGGCAGTCGCAATCGAGGCGGAGTACACCATCACCAGACCGATACTCAGCAGGGCAACGAATACCCATATCAACAGGTTGTCGTACTCGCTCTGCGGTGGCGGTGTATGCGTTTTGACTAAGGTTGCCATACGCCCTCCGCGACCAACTGATGCACTTCTGCAACAAACACGTCCGCGCGATGTGCATAGTTTTTATACATATCAAAGCTGGCACAAGCAGGTGACAGCAACACCGCATCACTGCTTTGGGCAAGACGGGCCGCTTGTTGTACCGCATCACGCATATCGACGGCATACGTCACCGGCACCTCACAACCTTGCAACGCGTCGGCGATCAATGGCGCATCGCGTCCGATCAAAACTACCGCACGACCATGTTGTTTTACCGCCGTATTTAGCGGGAAAAAATCCTGTTCCTTACCTACGCCGCCGGCGATCAGCACGGCTTTGCAGCCTAAACCTTCCAGCGCGGCAACCGTCGCACCGACATTGGTACCCTTGGAGTCATCATAAAACGTAATACCATGTTTTTCTTCGACTTTTTCTACGCGATGCGGCAACCCTTTAAAGTTGCGCAACGCATCCAGCAAGGCTTGCATCGGTAAATCGATGGCTCTGCACAGTGCCAGCGCGGCCAGTGCATTCGCTACATTGTGCAAACCCGCCAGTTGCAATTCGCTGGCTTTAATCAAACGTTGATTGCCATTCACCAGCCAGATGTCGTTCGCTTCGCGCTCGATTCCGAAATCAACATCGCGCTCGGGCTGATTCAAACCGAAGCTGACATATTCCTGTTCTGGATTCTTCATGCTCAGGCTACGCACATCATTGCGATTGACGATCTGCACGCGAGATCCAGTGAAAATGCGCTGTTTAGCCGCCGCATAGCCATCCATGCCGGCGTAACGATCCAGATGGTCTTCGCTGACATTGAGCACGGTAGCCGCATCTGCATGCAAATTTGATAAGGTTTCCAGCTGAAAACTGGACAACTCCAACACCCATACCGCAGGCTGGTTTTCCCCGCGCTGCAACACCACATCCAGCACGGCAGGCGAAATATTTCCCGCCGCGACCGCATCGAGCCCGCAGGCGCAGCACAGGTGCGCCACT
>CAISHO010000132.1 GCA_903885165.1 uncultured Nitrosomonadales bacterium
GCCTGGCGTCCCGCGCTGGACAGTTTGCAAAATGCTAAGCTGCGCTGCTCGCTGGATGTCGATCCGCTCGAGTTTTAGAAATAATGCGGTAAGCGTACATCGTCAGGCATATACTCCTCTCCCGTCTGATTATCCCAAGCTATCGTAAGGAACAAGATGAACCACCCTGAAGTCATTTCTGCCTTGTCCAATATTCTCGGCCATGATGCCGTGCTGACAGGGGATGCCGCAGCCCCTTATTTTAAAGACTGGCGCGGGCGCTTTTCAGGGCTGGCGATGGCGGTGGTGTTTCCCGCCAATACGATGCAGGTATCCGACGTCGTCCGCCTGTGCGCCGCAGCGCAAATTTCCATCGTGCCGCAGGGTGGTAACACCAGTTTGTGCGGTGGTTCGGTGCCGCTGGCGGATCAATCGCCGCAACTGGTGATCAATCTGTCGCGCATGAATCGCATCCGCGAGTTGGATGCCATCAATTACACCATGACTGTCGAGGCGGGCTGCAAGCTGGCGTCGTTGTACGATGCACCCGAGCAGGCTGACCGGCTTTTTCCGCTGGGTTTGACCGCGATCGCACCGCACTGTGAAATTGGCGGTAATCTGTCCACCAATGCGGGCGGGATCAACGTGCTGCGTTACGGTACCGCGCGCGATCTGGTATTGGGCCTGGAAGTGGTTTTGCCGGACGGGCGTATCTGGAACGGTTTACGCCGTCTGCGTAAAAATAATACCGGGTATGATTTAAAACATCTTTTCATCGGTGCGGAAGGTACACTCGGTATCATCACCGCCGCCGTACTTAAACTGTTTCCGCGCCCGAAATCAACGGCCACCGCCTGTATTGCCGTGCGGGATCCTGCCGTTGCGGTAGGGTTGCTGGCGCATCTGCGCGCTCATTGCGGGGATAAGATCAGCGGCTATGAGATCATCTCGCGCAGCTGTCTGGAGCTGGTGTTTAAGCATATCCCGGATGCCCGTGAGCCGTTCACCGTTCAGCACGAATGGATCGTCATCACGCAGTTGACGGATGTGCTGCCCGCACCGCTGGATGAGGTTTTACGCGATGCCTTGCATGCTTACACGGACGGGATCGTCGAGTTCAAAGTGACTGCCGATGCCCTTCAATCCGAACGCTGGTGGACGCTGCGTAAAAATATCGCCGAAGCGCAAAAAGCCGAAGGCGTGAGCATCAAACACGACGTGTCCGTGCCGCTTAGTCGGGTGGCGGAATTCATCGCGCAAGCGAGCACTGCGTTGCGCGCCGCCTATCCTGACTTGCGCATCGTGGCTTTCGGTCATCTGGGCGATGGCAATATGCATTACAACGCCTCCATGCCGGTTGCGTTACAAAACAAGGATTTTGTCGGGCAACATGAGCCGGACGTGAATCGGATCGTTTACGAAGTTGTGGCGCGTCTGGATGGCAGTATCAGTGCAGAGCATGGTCTGGGGCAACTCAAGCGCGACACCATACGTGATTACAAGGATCCGCTGGAGCTGGAATTGATGCGCAGCATCAAGCAGACGCTCGACCCGCTAGGCCTGATGAATCCGGGCAAGGTTATCTGAAGCATAAATTTCAGGAGAGAACGAATGAGCAATCTGTTAGCGCAACTCAAAACGATGACGGCCATTGTGGCGGATACGGGTGATATCGAGGCGATACGCCGTCATATCCCGGAAGATGCAACCACTAATCCCTCATTGTTGCTCAAGGCGGCGACTTTGCCGGAATATACGCCGTTGATCAGCGCGGCGATTGCGCAGGCAAAGTTACACGGACGCGATGCACAAGAGATACTTGCGGATACGATGGACAGATTGGCGGTGGCGGTCGGGGTCGAGGTATTGAAGATCGTCCCAGGTCGAGTCTCCACTGAAGTCGATGCGCGTCTGTCGTTTGATACGCAGGCGACGCTTGCCAAGGCGCGCAAGCTCATCGGACTGTATAACGAGGCAGGGATTTCCAACGAGCGCGTGCTGATAAAGCTTGCCGCGACTTGGGAGGGAATCCGGGCGGGCGAGATACTGGAGCACGAAGGCATACACTGCAATCTCACCCTGATGTTCGGCTTTGCTCAGGCGCGTTGTTGCGCGGAAGCGGAAGTGACGCTGATCTCGCCCTTTGTCGGACGAATCTTCGACTGGCAAAAAGCCAAAGAGGGACGAGCCGAGATTCCCGCAGAGGAAGACCAGGGCGTGTTGTCAGTGCGCCGCATCTATCAGTATTACAAGGAACACGGCTATCAGACCACCGTGATGGGCGCGTCATTTCGCAACAGCGGCGAGATTGTGGCGCTGGCCGGTTGCGACCGTCTGACGATCAGTCCGGCCTTGCTCGAAGAGTTGCAGCAAACCGAAGGGGAATTGTTGCGCCGATTGAATGATGCCGGTGTCGTGAGCGTGCGACCCGCCTCGATGACGGAAGCTGCGTTTCGCTGGGAGATGAATCAGGATGTGATGGCCACTGAAAAACTGGCGGAGGGTATACGCGGCTTTACCGCAGATCAGATCAAGCTGGAAAAGTTGCTGTCTGAAAAAATGTGATTCAAAAAATCGATTGTTATTCGATAGGATGCTGTTGTTTGCATCCGTTGAATGAAGGTGAAGCTGGCCGATAAGCCGGGTTCTGTCGTGGACAGTCATTCCTCTAGGCGTTTCGTTACCTTACGCTCAAGCAATCTACCCGCTGACGACGCGAGCCACGCCAAAGTCAGCCTATTTGATCTTGCTCCGAATGGAGTTTACCCTGCCACGCCCGTTGCCGGGTGCGCGGTGCGCTCTTACCGCACCGTTTCATCCTTACCTGATCCCAACATCAACCTCCTTGCGGACGTATCAATCAGGCCATCGGCGGTTTATTTTCTGTGGCACTGTTCATCACCTCACGGTGTCCGGCCATTAACCGGCATTCTGCTCTATGGAGCCCGGACTTTCCTCCCCGTACTTGCGTACGCGGCGACTGTCTAGCCAGCTTCGCGACCGAGTTTACCACCGAAGAGGTGATGGCAGTATGAAATTGCTCAACCGCTTCGGCTAAGATAGTTTTTCCAACAAGTCGTACTGGATGTCGATGAAATCTTCTTCGGAAATGCCCGGCAGTTCCAGTGATATTTTGCAGCTTTCAGAAAATAGCGAATCGCCCCCCTGAAACGGGCTGCTGATCCCCGCATGTTTGAATAACCCGGCTGAAATTTCTGCTAGCTTGCGGAGGTGCTCCCAGACTCTGGCGGGGATGGCGATTTTATCGAAGTCGATAGAAAAACGTGCAGGGTTTATTTTGATTTATTGTCACAATTAGATTGAATAAATGCATTTTTGCGGATTTGGAGCGCGATCTTCTGGTCATGTTGGTTTCGGTTCGACGCTGTTACGCAGGCCAGCATGGCAAAAATATATCATTATTTGATAAAATATGAAAATATATGATATATTCAAAACAAAAAATCCAAGTTTAAACTCCCTGGTTAATTAATCGCGACAGAAAGGCATACCGTGGGTAATAGCAAGCAGGCGCCAAAAACGTTTTGCACAACGCGTGAGGCTGCGGAAATGCTTTCTGTGTCATTGCGTACCGCACAGCTCTGGACTGAGAGTGGTTTGCTCGAAGCCTGGAAAACAGAGGGCGGTCATCGTCGC
This sequence comes from uncultured Nitrosomonadales bacterium, assembly GCA_903885165.1. GTDB lineage: Bacteria > Pseudomonadota > Gammaproteobacteria > Burkholderiales > Gallionellaceae > Gallionella. The sequence continues at coordinate 3,637 of CAISHO010000132.1, forward strand.
ATTGCGCGTCAGTCGATCGAACGCCTGCTGGCCGATCCCAAAGTGCGAGCGCTGCCGAAAGTAGCAGAGATTCCACCGCAGACACAGAAAATATTGGTGGTCGAAGACGATTCTGCCTTGCGACGGCTCTATGAAGTGAATATACGTCGCTGGCCGATACCGCTGGAATTTAGCAGTGCTGATGACGGTTATGAGGCATTGATCCGTATCGGGCACGATAAGCCTGATCTGTTGATCGCCGACTTGCAGATGCCCGGTATGGATGGTTTTCGCATGCTGAACACGCTTTGCAGTATGTCCGAATTGTCTGGCATGCAAATTGTCGTGGTGAGTGGACTGGATGCCGATGAGATTAGTGCACGGGGGGGCGTGCCGGAAGGAATCCCGGTCTTTCCCAAGCCTATCCCGTTCGGCGCGCTATTAGATATCGCAAAAAAAATTGTTGCAGACAAACAGCTTAAGAATAGGGAGTCCTTATGAAAAAGATCTTACTCGTTGATGATCACACCGACATTCGCCGTCTGGTACGAATTACCCTGGGAAGCACGTTTGAGGTATTTGAAGCGGAGGATGGCGTCAAGGGACTTAGGCTCGCCCTGGAAATCGTGCCTGATTTAATTGTGCTGGATGTGATGATGCCGGGCGCGCTGGACGGGCTTCAGGTGCTGGGCGCGATCAGGTCAGCCCCTGTGCTGTCCAATACCCGCGTCATCATGGTGACGGCGCGCGGGCAGGTGAGTGATTATGAGGATGGCATGCTGCGCGGAGCGGATGCTTATTTTATTAAACCGTTTAGTCCACTTGCCTTAGTTGCGGCCATTAAAGAACATTTGGGTCTTTGATCATGTCCGATCATCCTGTCGTATCACCGGATTCGATGCCTGAAAATGGCGAAATGCTGCATGAGCAGTTGTATCGTTACGCTGAAGATCTGCAGTTGATGGTTGCGCGCAACCGTGAGTTGGAAAATACTTACCAGCTACTCAATGAGTTGGTAAAGTCTTCAAACGATATGCACCTTGTCACGGATAAGGAAGGCGTTATTTTGGAGACGAATCCGGCTGCCTGGCAGATTGCAGAACAGGAATTGTTGGAGCGCAGCAATCTGGAAAATTGGGTGCTGGCCTCGCATCTGGATCAATTCAATGCGCTGCTAGACTATGCCAGACAGGATGACGCACCGCTTGCCGCTCAAGAAGGGCGTTTACTGCTGCGCAGAAGACGTGATGACGCACCCGCGATGCTGGTATCCGCGCAGATTGTGAATCAGCACAATGGGACGGATCATTTGCATTGGATATTGCGCGAGCTGACGCAGCATAATGCGGAGTACGATCCGACGATGTCTGCAACGCTGTTGCTCAATACGGTTGAGGGCGTGATGGTCACCGACCAGAACGGTAAAATCCTCGCGGTTAATCCTGCTTTTACACATATTACAGGCTATAGCCAGTCTGAGGCCATCGGCCAAAATCCGCGGATGTTAAACTCGGGAACGCAGGATAAACAGTTCTATCGTGAGTTCTGGCAATCATTGTTTGAAAAAGGAAATTGGAAGGGCGAGTTATACAACAAGCGTAAGAATGGTGAAATTTTTCTTCAACGTCTCAGTGTCAGCGCGGTGCGCGACGATGAAGGAAAGACGCTCAGTTACATTTGCATTTTTTTTGATCAGACACAGACAGAAAAACAACTCGTTCATCTGGCGCATCACGATGTGTTGACCGGTCTGGCTAATCGCGTGTTGTTGGGGGATCGCATTATGCAGCAGTTATCCAAAGCCCGACGTTCCGACGGCCAGTTCACCCTGATATTTATTGACTTGGATCGATTCAAGCAAATCAATGATACTTTGGGGCATGCTATCGGTGACGCGGTGTTGTGCGAGACGGCTGCGCGCCTGATCGCGACTGTTCGTGAATCCGACACCGTGGCGCGACTGGGCGGTGATGAATTCATCATCCTTGCCGGGGATTTGGCGGGCGACGAAGACATCCGCATGTTGTGCGATAAAACGATCGCGGCACTGAGCGAACCGATGCAGTTTGACGAACATGAAATTCATATCGGCAGTAGTTTTGGCTGCGCAGAATATCCCCGTCATGGTGACACTGAAGCGCTACTGATGCTGCATGCCGATCAGGCGATGTACCAGGCTAAGTCGACGGGCGGCAGTACCTGTGTCATTTACCATGCGGATATTGACCTGCCATGTTAAAGATGTCGATAGGGCTGATCGCCGCGATCGCCTATGTGATCACCGGCAAGCTGGGCATGTTGCTCTCGCTGTCCGGCGGTTATTCCACGGCAATGTTTCCGCCCGCCGGTATTGCAATGGCGGTCGTGTTGATCTACGGCCGTCGTATGTTGTTCTGGGTTTTTCTGGGCGCGCTCGCACTTAATTCGTCGCTGACCGATGCCTTGAGTCCGGGTGTGCCGATTTGGCTGGCAGCTGCTGGCAGCATTGCGCTGTTCTCCACCTTGCAGGCTGCAGCGGGTGTTTGGCTTCTTCGTCGACTGATCTCAATGCCGCTCGTTTTCGAGAACGGAAAAGAGGCGATCCGCTTTGCCCTGATCGCGTTGGTCTCCTGCCTGATCAGTTCCACGCTCTCCACGATGCTGCTGTACGCGTTTCATCTGTTGATGGACGGGGATGCGCGCTTCGTCTGGTTGACCTGGTGGCTGGGTGACAGTCTGGGCGTGATTCTGATGTTGCCGATGATGCTGTTGTTGATCGGAGAACCGCGTAATCTGTGGCGCGCAAGACGAAGTTTGATGGGTGCCGTGATTGGCGGCGGCCTGCTGCTGATCGTGATCATCGTCCAACAAGTGAATGAGTGGGAGCGCGAAGACGCGCTCAGCGATTTACGTTTGTATACGCAGCAGATCGGTGATCAGATTAAGGGTAAATTTGATGCGCAGGAATTGTACGTGGATCAACTGGCAGCCATCATGTCCGGCAACAATAAGATCTCGCGAGCCGAGTTTGATCGCATGGCGAAAAATGCCCTGCAACACTTAGATTTATCCGTGCAGGCGATCGAGTGGGCTGCCCAGGTTCCGGACAGTGAGCGCGCCACGTTCGAACAAAGTCAGCGCGAGATACACCCGGCTTTCGTGATCACCGAGCGGCATGAACAGCAACTTTATCCGGCTGCTGTGCGCAGCACGTATCTTCCTGTTACCTATCTGGTGCCAAGCAAAGGGAATGAAGCCGCGTTTGGTTTTGATCTGTTGTCGAATGAAGTACGTCGCAATGCCATCCAGTTATCCGAAAAATTAGGCGAGCCGGTCGCGACCGCGCCGGTCAAGTTGGTTCAGGAGCAGGGGACGCAACATGGTCTACTGCTGGTTCGTCGCATTGCACAAGGGGCGAATGGGCCGGGTCTGGTGCTGGTGGTGGTTCGCATTGAAGACTTTATGAGCAGCATCCTCGCCGGGACAAAAAAACAGGTTTCGACGCGTCTGATTGATGTTGACGTACAAAATACGCAGATCTACAACGGTTTTGTCGAGCCGGTCGGGCCGAATATGTCTGAGCAGATCCTGATGTTAGGTCACAGGAATTATCGCTTGCAGACGCAACCGACTGCCGCTTATATGGCGACTCACCGTAGCTGGGATAGTTGGATCCTGCTGGTTGGCGCGTTAGGCTTTATGAGTGTGATCAGTATGTCAATGTTGCTGGCCTCGGCACGTACCGCCAGAATTGAGCGCTTGGTCAGTCTGCGCACCAGTGAGCTTGAAGCGTCGCGCAGCAATGCGGAACGCGTCGGCGGCTTGTTACATGAACATGTCGAACAGCTCAGCGCTATTTTCAAACTGAGCCCGGATGGTTTTGTCTCCTTTGACGCCGAGCATCGCGTTAAATATATCAACCCGGCTTTTTATACCTTAACCGGTTTGATGGAAGACGACATGATCGGTCTGGACGAGCGCAGTTTTTCTGACCGTCTGGCCCGGATCTGTCTGCCGGAGGCGGCTTTCGCGGGGATTGCCGTGTTGCGCGCAAGCCAAAAAATGACACTGCGTACCGGTGGTGATTCGCAGCAGAAAATTCAACTCAGTGATGCCGGTCAACGGGTGCTCGAAGTAACTTTTCGGGTATCACTGGCCCTCGCCGTGTCGCAAATTCTCTATTTGCGCGATATCACCCACGAAACCGAAGTTGACCGCATGAAGGGGGAGTTTCTGGCCACCGCCGCACATGAGTTACGTACGCCGATGGCCAGCATCTATGGCTTTGCGGAGCTGATGCTGGCACTGGAGTTGAGCCCGGCGGAACAGCGTGAGTATTTGGACACCATTTATAAACAGTCCGAATTGATGGTGTCGATTATCAATGAGTTGCTCGACTTGGCGCGCATCGACGCGCGGCGCGGCAAGGATTTTATCCTCACGCACATCAATTTGGTTGAGCTGTTGCACGACATTGTCAAGCAATTCAAGACGCCGACCGGGCGTGAGTCCCCGGTATTTTTGGGCGAAATGGTTGAAATTTCACTCCGCGCTGATCGGATCAAACTCACGCAAACCATCACCAATATCCTGTCGAATGCCTATAAGTATTCTCAGGATGGAGGCGTAGTCACGATCGAGTTGATCAGTGAGCAGGATGGACCGCACAAGCTGATGATCGCCATTCGTATCCGCGATCAGGGAATAGGCATGACACCTGATCAATTGGCCCGTGTTTTTGAACGCTTCTATCGTGCGGATATCTCCGGAAAAATTCCCGGTACAGGCTTGGGTATGAATATCGTGCAGGAAATCGTTCAGCTGCACGGCGGCGAGGTTCATGTGGACAGTACGTATGGGGCAGGAACCACGGTGACGGTCTGGTTGCCGGTTGAATCACGTAAAAATTCATCAGGAGTGGCTAAATGATCAAGAAAATGATCGGCATATTGCTGTTGTTTGCGGTTATTAGCGGTGTTCGTGCCGAAACGCCCACGCTGACCTTTGGTATCGTGCCGCAACAGTCCGCCAGCCGCTTAGCCGAAGAGTGGGGGCCGCTGCTGGCGGAAGTTGGCCGTCGCGCTGGGGTTAAATTGGAGTTTCGCACAGCGCCCAATATTCCCGTTTTTGAGGAACGCATGGCGCACGGGGATTTCGATCTGGCTTACATGAACCCCTATCATTATGTAGTATTTCACAGCAGTAATGGCTATCAGGCTTTTGCCAAAGAGCAGGACAGAAAAATTCGCGGTATTCTGGTGGTAAGAAAAGACAGCGCGTATCGTACCCTGGCAGATTTAAAAGGAAAAACGGTGGTATTCCCGGCACCCGCCTCCTTCGCGGCGAGCATTCTCACTCAGGCTGAATTTGGTCGTATGCACATCCCTATCGAGCCCAAGTTTGTCATCTCACACGATTCAGTATACCGCGCCGTGGCCTCAGGCTTGCAGGAAGCGGGCGGCGGCATACAGCGTACCTTCGAGGCGAGTCCACCAGAAATTCAGGATGGACTGCGTATTCTGATGGAAACGCCGGCTTATACGCCGCACGCGTTTGCCGCCCATCCGCGCGTGTCATCGGAGGTTTTAGCGAAGGTGCAGGCCGCGATGATCTCGCTGTCAGGCGATGAAGTTGGCCAGCGGCTGCTAGCAGTAATGGCGTTCAAAGGCCTCAGTGCTGCACGCGATAAAGAGTGGAATGATATTCGTGCCTTGGATATCACCCTTTTAAAACACTATAGCCAGCCTTGATTGCCATGCGTATCCGCACAAAAACAATACTGGGTGTTGCCGTGATTGAACTGGCGATGCTGGCTATTTTGGTCGGCAGTGCCTTGATGGTTTTGCGCGAATCCAACGAGGCCGAGCTGATGCACCGGGTGCAACTGGGTTGTAATCTGCTCGCCAGCGCGGCTAAGGACGCCATGATTTCTCAGGATCTGGCGACTCTGGACAGTTTAGTGGACGAGGCGATGGCGTCAGGTCAAATCGACATGATACGGATTGTCGATGCGAATGGTGTCGTGTTGACGCAGCGTGGTGATCCGGCACTGCTCTTGCGCCCGTTTCACAAGGAGATGAATATCGAACAGGTCCAGGACGGCATTCTGGATTGGTCGTCTCCGGTGATGGCGGGCAACTTGCAACAAGGCGAGGTGCAGTTAGGTGTCTCGATTGCGCCGCTGAAGACTCTGCTGACCTCGGCTCGTCGTTGGGCGGCTGGCGTAGCAGGACTGGAGATGCTGCTGGTCGCCTTATTTTCCTTCCTGTTGGGCCGCTACCTGACCCGGCAGATTGTTACCTTGCGAGAAGCGAGTATTGTTTTTGCGAGCGGTAATTTTAATATTCGTATCCCGATTCTAGGCAATGATGAGTTGACCCAGACTGCGAAGGCCTTCAACCAAATGGCCCAGCAAATCGGAGAGAGTCATATTTTATTACAAGAAGAAAACTTAAAGCGCATTGAGGCACAAAGGGAAGCCGAACAGGCACAGGCCAGGGCGGAAGATGCGGCTGAACAACTCAAGGAAATTTTTGCGCTGAGTCCGGACGGCTTCGTATCCTTTGATGATGCGCGCCGTATTCGCTATGTCAGCCCGGCTTTCACCCGCTTAACCGGGTTGGCAAAAGCGGATGTCCTCGATATGCATGAAGTCGGCTTCTTCGCCAGTCTGGCCATGATCTGTGTGCCGGCTAGCGTGATTTCCGGCTTTGCCACGCTGCACGCGCGGAAAATCAAGTATGGCGCGGATGAATCTCATCTGCCGCGTCAAAAGATCGAACTGGTAGGCGGGCGCATCCTCGAGATTGGATTGCGCGAATCCCGCGCCGAGAGCGTCTCGCAAATTCTGTATCTGCGTGACGTTACCCATGAAACAGAGGTCGATCGTTTAAAAAGTGAGTTTCTCGTCACCGCCGCGCATGAATTGCGCACGCCGATGGCCAGTATTTACGGTTACTCGGAAATATTGCTGGCACAGGAATTTAGTGCCGAGGATAGGCACGAGTTTTTAGGCACCATATGCCGGCAATCCGAGTTGATGATTTCCATCATCAACGAGTTGCTCGACTTGGCTCGCATTGAAGCGCGCGGCAGCAAGGACTTCACTCTCGAACAGGTCGATCTGTGCGAATTACTACAGGGCATTATTGGCGGGTTCATCCCGCCCAAGGGGCGGGATTGCCCCGTTCAGCCGGAAGCCCATGCGCCATTTTTGGTTCAGGCGGATCGCCGCAAACTGACGCAGGCGATTTCCAACGTCTTGTCCAACGCCTATAAATATTCACCCGACGGGGAGGCGGTGCGCATCGAGTGCCTCACGAGCGAATCTGCTCTGTCCGATGCCAAATTGGGTATACGGATTAGCGATAGCGGAATAGGCATGACGACCGCGCAACTGGCCCGCGTGTTTGAGCGCTTTTACCGGGCTGATGATACCGGAAAGTTTCCCGGGACGGGGCTGGGGATGAGTATCGTTCAGGAAATCATCAACCTGCACGGGGGACGTATTGAAATTCAAAGTTCGCTCGGCGTCGGGACGACGGTGACACTGTGGATTCCGTCGGCGGATGCAGTCAGTATGAAGGCGCATTTTATGAAAGTAGCATCATGACAAAAACAGACATACAGATTAACGAACTGGCCGAGGACAAACTCCGTTCAGAACTGGTGCGCGCTTATGATTTGCTGCGCACGGTGATAGACGAAAATCCCAATATCATCCTGATGAAGGATTGGGACGGCAAGTTTCTGATTGGTAATCGGGCGCTGGCGAATCTGTATGGCACCACGCCGGACAAGCTGGAAGGTCTGGATGACGGTGCGTTCAATCCGAATACCGAACAGGTCGCGTTCTATTTGCAGAACGTGCGTGACATCATGTCGCAGACGGAAACCCAGATCGTCATGGAGGAGTCTACCAATGCAGCCACCGGCGAGACGCATTATTACCAGTCGATCAAGAAGCCGCTGATCGCTGCTGACGGAAAAAAACAGATCCTGGTGATCGCCAATGATGTGACTGAACTGAAGGTGGCGCAACAAAAACTGGAGGAGAGCGAGCGCCGTTTGCGCTATGTGCTGGATGCGACCGGTGAAGGCGTGTGGGATTGGGATATCAAGAGCGGGATGGTGACCCACAATAGTCAGTGGTGCAAAATTGCCGGCGTGGATGACAATTATTTGCAGCATCCGGTAGAGAAATTCGGCGAGTTGCTGCATGTGGATGACAAGGAGCGCGTGTTTGCCGCCTTGCAGCAATGCTTGGAGGGGCACGGACAGTATCAGAGTGAACACCGGATGAACATGGGAAGTGGCCGGGTTGCTTGGGTGCTGGATAGAGGCGATGTGGTTGAACGGGATGAGGCGGGCCGGGCGCTGCGCATGGTTGGGAGTTTTGTCGATATCAGTGCGCGTAAGGAGGTGGAGCTGGCGCTGGCCGTGCGCACCGAATTGCTCAACGCTATCTTCGAGTTAAGTCCGGACGGGTTTATTTCTTTCGATGAGGCGAAGCAGATCTCTTACGTCAGCCCCGCCTTCACCCAAATGACCGGGCTCAATGCGATGCA
>CAISHO010000133.1 GCA_903885165.1 uncultured Nitrosomonadales bacterium
CGCTGGTTATGCGCGTGAAGGATGTGGATTTTGCGAGGCACGAAATTCTGGTGCGCGAGGGCAAGGGCTTCAAGGATCGTGTGACCATGTTGCCAGTATCTCTGGTGCCTCCACTCAAGGAACATTTGGTGCGTGTAAAGGTGTTGCATGACGAGGATTTGGCACTGGGCTATGGCGAAGTATTCATGCCGATGGCGCTGGATAAAAAGTATCCGGCTGCGGGAAAATCCTGGGGCTGGCAATATGTGTTTCCTTCACGCAACCTGTCGATTGATCCGTATTCCGGCAAGATTCGTCGTCATCACGCGGACGAAAAGGCCATACAGCGCGGGATGAAAAAGGCTGTGCTGGCGACAGGTATTGTCAAAATTGCCACGCCGCATAGCTTGCGCCACTCATTTGCCACCCACCTGCTGGAGGGCGGCTACGACATCCGTACCGTGCAGGAATTGCTCGGTCATTCCGAAGTTTCGACGACCATGATTTATACTCACGTCCTGAATAAAGGTGGGCGCGGAGTGATCAGCCCTCTGGATCGATGAGAATGTGCAGCCAGCTATTTTTGTTATATTTAATTATTAAGGAAAATCATGGGTTTAGGTCCGGTAATGCTGGATGTGGCAGGAACAACGCTGACGGCGGAGGATATGGCTCGCTTAAAACATCCTTTAGTCGGCGGGGTGATTTTATTTAAACGCAACTATGAGTCTCCTGCACAACTGGCAGAACTGACCGCCTCGATTCACGCGCTGCGCAGTTCACCGCTGTTGATTTCGGTCGATCATGAAGGCGGGCGGGTGCAACGATTCAGGGATGGTTTTACCCGATTGCCTGCGATGCGTGAGCTAGGCAAGATTTGGGATGTGAGCGCATCGCGTGCGCGCCATCTGGCTCAGCAGGTAGGCTATGTGCTGGCTGCTGAATTGCGCGGCTCGGGTGTCGATTTTAGTTTTACTCCGGTGCTGGATGTTGATCATGAGAACAGCGGCGTGATCGGCGATCGTGCGTTCCATAGCAATCCGCAGGCGATTGCAGAACTCGCGCATGCCTTGTTGCTGGGGTTGAAGCAAGGCGGTATGCATTCGGTTGGTAAACATTTTCCGGGGCACGGTTTTGTCGCGGCGGATTCCCATCTGGCCATTCCGGTCGATGAGCGAGAATTTGTCGATATCGAGTTCTGCGATTTGGTGCCCTTCAGGCAGATGATTGATTTTGGTTTAACCGCTGTGATGCCGGCGCATGTGATCTACCCTAAAGTGGACAGTCGTCCGGCCGGATTTTCTCCTGTCTGGTTAAAAGATGTGTTGCGCGGACAACTGGGTTTTGAAGGCTGCATCTTCAGCGATGATCTTTCCATGGAAGGTGCAACGGTCGCAGGTAGCATCGTGCAACGCGCCTCCGCCGCGCTCAACGCCGGTTGCGACATGGTGTTGGTTTGCAATAATTCGCAGTCGGCGGATGAGTTGCTAGCCGGTTTGCACTGGGACATGCCGGTGACCAGTCGTGCGCGCATCGTGCAGATGCGGGGTGCGGCGCATGCGGTCACCATGCCAAAACTACACGAAGATCCGCAATTTCTCAAAGCATTGCAGGAAATCGCAGTGATCGGGGTCAGTTCACCTGAATTACCGCTGGTTTAGCTTTGCCATTTTCCACCGCACTTGAGATAATCAGCGCATTTGCATCTTGGTACATAGAATATGAGTGAGTTACAGGCAGCATTGTTGGCAATCGGTTTGGGTGTGGTGATCGCAGTCTACATTTATGGCTGGTGGAAGCAGCGTCAATACAGCCGAAAATTCGGGGCTACTTTTCAGCAAAGTCACGATGATGCCTTGTATCAACTCAAGACTGAGCCGGTTGCACCGACGATCGTACAGGCGTCAGAACCGGTAATCGTCAACTGGGATGCGATGCCGGTAGGTGCGGTTGTCGAGCTGCCAGTGGTTGAGGATGTATTGCCCGTCATGCCTTTGGCCCCGGTTGAACCGGAAGCTGAATCGATGGAGCAGTTAAATCCGATAGAAGCCGAGGCTGTAGCCGTTGAACCCTGTACTTTGCTGGATGCGCGTTGCGATTTCATCATTGAAGTGGATCCGGATCAACCTTGTTCTGCGGAAGCATTGGATGGGTTATGGC
>CAISHO010000134.1 GCA_903885165.1 uncultured Nitrosomonadales bacterium
CGCCTTGGTTCTATGCTCTTCGCGGGTCAGATCGGCGGTCAGCGCCATCACCGCCGCGTTGATCGCCCCTGCGCCCTGTATCGCACGACCGGCAATCACCCAATAGATATTGTCCGCCGAGGCGGCGACAAAACTGCCCAGCGCGAAGATCACCAAGCCCGCGTAAATAATCGGCTTGCGTCCGTAACGGTCGGACATCCAACCCGCCGGAATTTGCAGCACCGCCTGCGTCAGACCGTAAGCGCCGAGCGCAATCCCCATCAACAAATGACTTTCACCGCCCGGCAACTTGGCCGCATACAAGGCGAAAATCGGCAGGATGATAAACAGCCCCAGCATACGCAGGCCATAGATACTCGCCAGGCCAAAACTGGCGCGGCGTTCGGTGTCAGTCATCATATCGGTCGCAGTTTGCATAACAGCCTTTTGCAATAAATGAATTAGTCGGGCATTTTATCAGTTCGCCGCGTATTACGTCACCCTTAAGCGGATCGCCACACTATCGCATTCCGGTTTGGGAATGCGCAGAAAATCGCGTATATTGACGGGTCAACTTTAACAGCCTGAATCCAGCATGAAAAGCATCAAGATACGCGGCGCGCGCACCCACAATCTGAAGAACATCAACCTTGATCTGCCGCGCCATAAACTGGTGGTCATCACCGGGCTGTCGGGTTCAGGAAAATCCTCACTCGCCTTCGATACGCTGTATGCCGAGGGACAGCGCCGCTATGTGGAATCGCTCTCCGCCTACGCGCGCCAGTTTTTGCAACTGATGGAAAAACCGGATGTGGATTTGATCGAAGGGCTCTCGCCCGCGATCGCAATTGAACAAAAGGCCACTTCGCACAACCCGCGCTCCACCGTGGGCACAGTGACCGAGATACACGATTACCTGCGCCTGCTGTTTGCCCGCGCGGGAGACCCGTATTGTCCGCAGCACGATCAGGTGTTGCAGTCGCAAAGCGTGGGGCAAATGGTCGATCATGTATTGGCGCTGCCCGAAGGCACAAAAGTCATGATCATGTCACCGCTGGTGGTAGACCGCAAAGGCGAACAACTGGATATGTTCGACGAACTGCGCGCCCAGGGCTTCACCCGGTTACGAATAGACGGCACGGTGTACGAGATCGACGCACTGCCCGCCTTGCAAAAAACCAAGAAGCACACCGTCGAAATCGTGGTGGACAGGCTAAAAGTTAATATCGAATCCAAACAGCGACTGGCCGAATCGTTCGAGACCGCGCTGCGCCATGCCGACGGACGTGCGGTGGCGGTGGAAATGGATACAGGCCGTGAGCACATGTTCTCAGCCAAGTTCGCCTGCCCGATCTGCAATTACTCGCTGCCGGAACTCGAACCGAGATTATTTTCCTTCAACAATCCGATGGGCGCGTGTCCCAAGTGCGACGGACTGGGCACCATCAGCTTCTTCGACCCCAAGCGCATCGTCGCCCTGCCCTCGTTATCATTGAGTTCAGGCGCCATCAAGGGCTGGGACAAACGCAATCAGTTTTATCATCAACTGCTGACAGGACTCGCCCGCCATTACGACTTCGATCTGGAGCAATCTTTCGAGAGCCTGCCCGAAAATATCCAGCAGGTAGTGCTGTACGGATCAGGCCGTGATGAAATCGCTTTTCAGTACACAAATGACAGAGGCAAGCCAATGTTGCGTGAACACGCGTTCGAAGGCATCGTCAATAATCTGGAGCGCCGCTACAAGGAGACCGACTCCCCCACCGTGCGCGAAGAGTTATCCAAATACCTCAACGGTTGCACCTGCCCGGAATGTAAAGGGACTCGCTTGCGACTGGAAGCGCGCCATGTCCGATTTGCAGATAAAAATCTCTACGAAATCAGCGCACTGCCACTATCACAAGCGCTGCAATTCTTTCAGAGTCTCACGTTACACGGTCAAAAACTGGCAATCGCTGAAAAAATCGTCCACGAGATCGCCAGCCGCTTAACCTTTTTGAATAACGTCGGCTTGAATTATCTGACTTTGGCGCGCTCAGCGGAAACCCTGTCCGGCGGGGAGGCGCAGCGCATCCGTCTGGCATCACAAATCGGCTCAGGGTTGACCGGCGTGATGTATGTGCTGGATGAGCCTTCCATCGGACTGCATCAACGCGACAACGACCGCCTGCTGACCACGCTGCACAAGTTGCGCGACATGGGTAACAGCGTGATCGTGGTAGAACACGATGAAGACGCGATCCGCCACGCAGACTATGTCGTCGACATGGGACCGGGCGCGGGTGAACACGGCGGCATGATCGTCTCACAAGGCACGCCGGAAGAAATATGCAACGACCTGCAATCCTTGACCGGTGACTATCTGACCGGGCGGCGGCAAATCCCCATGCCGGAGAAACGATTAACGCCCGTTCCTGAGCGCATGCTGCAAATTAAGGGGGCGAGCGGCAACAATCTCAAAAATGTC
>CAISHO010000135.1 GCA_903885165.1 uncultured Nitrosomonadales bacterium
AAAGATATGCCACGCTGCCGGAGTTGCTGTTTGGATTGACGAATTACTTTGCTTTTTACAACATGGAAAGAACGCACCAATCACTCGGCTATGACACACCAGATCAGGTCTATCGCACGGGCAGTGGTGGTGGAGCCAGAATTGTGGACAAGTTCAATACGACAGGAAAAACGCTTTTAGAAATCGAAGCAAAAAACCGGGGCAGCGCTGTTCAGCTGCATGAAACAGGCAACCATCTTAAACTCGACACATTATTGTCTTGACTGAGGGGTCCACAATAGATCACGCTGGGCGACAAAAAAGCCTGATGGATATTTCCGAAAAAGTTGGAATCCAGACAAAAGAGGAATAAATATGGCAATGGGAAGTTTTGACTCAAAACGGCATCAAGGGCCGATGGCGGAAATCAACGTGGTGCCGTTGGTGGATGTGATGTTGGTTCTGCTGGTGGTATTTATCATCACCGCGCCGCTATTAACAAATGCGGTCAAAATTGACCTGCCCAAGGCGGCAAGCAACGCCAATGTGACCAAGGCTGAGCACATTGAATTCGCCATACATGAAGATGGCGGATTTTTCTGGAATGGCGAACAAATCCAAGTTGCGACCTTGCCGGAACGTTTCGCGCAAGAAGCTAAAAAGCAGCCGCAACCTGAATTACACATCCGGGCCGATAGATTGGCGCATTACGAACTAGTGGCGCAGGTGATGTCGGGTGCTGCGAAAGCGGGTATCACGCGCATCGGCTTTGTGACAGATCCGACGCAAGCCCCTTAGTGTGTGGTGGTGTTTCGTTTGTTTATTTTGTAGCATATTTGCCAGATAGGTTGAAAATTCAATAACCCGAAAGGGTGCGACAAATTGTCGCGCGACAATATGTCACATTCCCAGACTCATTACTGATCCCTACAATCCGCCCTGTTAAAACTTTACACGGATGGATGGAAGATGAAAGTGAAGTCATTATTTGCGCTCAGCATGTTGACGCTGGCAATCAGTCAGGCGGTTTATGCAGAAGAGGTGCAGTTATCCAGTGTGGTGGTTAAAGCAGAAAAACTGCAACCGTTGCCGGCTAATGCGGATGTGGATAAGGCGAATCTAGTTCGTTCACGCACCAGCACCAGCGATACGGCGAAGTTACTACAAGATCAGCCTGGTTTGAGTCTGTATGGCGCGGGTGGCGTCTCCAGTCTGCCTGCGATACATGGTATGGCGGATGATCGTGTGCGCGTCAAGGTCGATGGCATGGATTTGATTTCGGCCTGTGCCAATCACATGAATTCTCCTCTTTCCTATATCGATCCGGCGAACGTCGGCAGCGTTAAGGTATTTGCCGGTATTTCGCCGGTGAGTCAAGGTGGTGACAGTATCGCCGGCACCATTCAGGTGGATTCTCCAGCGCCGGAGTTCGCTAAAGCAGGGGAGGCGACGCTGCTCAAAGGGCAGGCTGGTGCATTTTATCGCAGCAATAATCGCGCTCAGGGCGGCAATCTTTCCGCCACCATTGCAGGCGAAGATGTTTCCGTGCGCTATACCGGGTCGACGGTGAGTGCCGGCAACTACACTTCGGCGCAGAATTTTAAAGCCGCTGGAATTGCCACAGGTACGACCGCATTTTTAGCTGGCAATGAAGTCGGTTCCTCGATGTATCAGTCCAGCAATCATGCGCTGGCATTTGGCTTGCGTCATGAAAACCACTTGGTCGAATTGAAACTGGGTATGCAAAATATTCCCTATCAGGGTTTTCCCACTCAGCGTATGGACATGCTGAAAAACGACAGTCAGCAGATCAATCTGAACTACACCGGTGATTATGAATGGGGTAAGCTGCAAGCGCGTGCTTACAACGAACACACCCAGCACTACATGAATTTTCTCGCGGATAAGTTGCAGATCACCAATCCCGCAGGGATGCCTATGGCTACTGACGGCAAAAATACCGGGTTTTCTATCAAAGGCGATGTGATCTTGTCCGAGCGCGATATTCTGCGCGTCGGTGCCGAATCTCAGCGTTATCGCATGAGTGACTGGTGGAGTCCTATCTCTCCTGTTGTAGCCAATCCCATGATGGGAATGAAAGGCGTTGCATTCTGGAATATCAATAACGGTCAGCGCGACCGTTTGGCTGTGTTCGGGGAGTGGGAAGCGAAATGGAGTTCGCTATGGATGTCGCAACTCGGCTTGCGTTCCGAGACTGTTAAGATGAACACCGGAGCGGTGCAAGGGTACAACACGACAAGTTATCTTCCGGCGACTTATGCGGCATTCAATGCGATGGACCGTCAGAAGAGCGATAACAACATCGATATCACAGCGCTGTCACGTTATACACCGGATGAGATGAAGACGTTTGAATTCGGTTTTGCGCAAAAAACACGTTCTCCCAATTTGTATGAGCGTTTCGCCTGGTCTGCCAATAACACCATGGTGATGAATATGAACAACTGGGTGGGCGATGGTAACGGTTATGTCGGAAATATAGATCTCAAGCCAGAAGTTGCGCATACCCTGAGTGTGTCGGGTAACTGGCATGATGCGGCGCAACAGGACTGGGACTTGAAGCTCGCGCCTTACTACACCCGCGTGCAGAACTATATCGACGCGGTGGCGTGTACTGCAACGGCTACGCACCCGGCCTGTGCGGCACGGACTGACGGATTCGCCAATCTGATGTTGGCCAATCAGTCGGCGCGCTTGTATGGGGCTGATGTGTCGGGCAAGATGTCGCTGGTAAAGACGAGTGCATACGGCAGTTTTAATGCGACCGGTGCCTTGAATTATGTGAACGGTAAGAACCTCACTACAGGCGGTAATCTGTACAACATCATGCCGGTGAATGTGAAACTGGCGGTAGAACAGCGTACGGGCAATTGGACTAATACTCTGGAGGCGCGCCTCGTGGATGCCAAGACCAATGTTGAAGTGGTGCGTAAAGAGCTGAAGACGGGCGGCTATGGTTTGCTGAATCTCTACAGCAGTTATGAGTGGAAGCAAATGCGCTTCGATCTGGGGGTTGAGAATTTGCTCAACAAGTTCTACGCGAACCCATTGGGTGGGGCGTATGTCGGGCAAGGTAACACTATGAGTACCGGTGCACCATACGGTATCGCCGTTCCCGGTATGGGGCGTTCGATTAATGCGGGTGTGACGGTGAAGTTCTAACAAACTGTGCTGCGATGCTTTAAATAAAACCGCCTTCGGGCGGTTTTATTTATGTAGGAAGCGCTCAAAAAATCCAAGTGCAATATATTGAATTAAAAGACCAGCGCTTCGCCCTGCTCGGCAAATAACTCCTTGAGGCGAGTGTAGAGTTCGCTGTTGTCGCGACCGCTGCGCCAGGCATTGTCCTGCCACGCATAGTGAAAGCCGCCTGATTTCGCCGCGACCCAGATTTCCCGGTTGATGTCATGCCGGTTGATGATGATCTTGCTGCCGTTGTCAAACTCGACTTCCAGCAGGTTGCCACTGCGGTTAACGTCGACACCGCATTCATCGATGGCTGTTTCGATCCGGGTCAGCGCGCTGTCGGCAATCTGGTTGAATTCGTATTCGTTCATAGTTGTCCTCGGAAACCTTTATAATTGCGCACGTTCAATTTTAGGGAAGTGCGACATGCAGTTTAAAACATTTTCGGGGATTATCCTGGTATTTGTCCTGTTGCTGCAAGGCTGCGGACACAAAGGTGCACTGATACTCCCTGTGCCTGATGCACAAAAGCCTATCGCCCCCGTCACTCCACAAAGCAAATAGCCATGAGTTCATATTTTAATTATAAAAATAATCAATTAGTTGCAGAAAATATTGCGCTGTCCGATATCGCCGGTGAGTTTGCCACGCCCTGTTATGTGTATTCGCGCGCAGCGCTGACTGATGGTTTTCACCAGTTTTCCAATGCCCTGCAAGGGCGTGAACATCTGATCTGTTTCGCGGTGAAGTCCAATCCCAATCTTGCGATTCTGAATGTGTTCGCACGTCTGGGTGCAGGATTCGATATCGTGTCCGGCGGGGAATTGCAGCGCGTGCTAGCCGCCGGTGGCGATGCGAGCAAGGTAGTGTTCTCTGGTGTGGGAAAAACAGAAGCTGAAATGCGCCAGGCGTTGGATGCCGGAATACTGTGTTTTAACGTGGAATCCGCAGCAGAACTCGACCGGCTGAACGCAGTGGCGGGCAGTATGGGTAAGATCGCTGCGATTAGCTTGCGCGTGAATCCGGATGTCGATGCGAAAACACATCCTTATATCTCGACAGGCCTTAAGCAGAACAAGTTCGGCGTGGCCTACACGGAGGCGGTGGCGCTGTATCGCAAGGCGGCGGGATTGCCTCATTTGCGCATCACCGGCATGGACTGCCACATCGGTTCGCAATTGACCGAAACCAGTCCGTTTATCGCCGCAATAGAAAAGATTCTGGTGCTGGTCGATCAGTTGGCTCTCGAGGGAATCGAACTCGAACATCTCGATCTGGGCGGCGGTTTGGGGATTTGTTATAACGATGAGACGCCACCTGCGATTGCCGACTATATCGCCGCTCTGCTGGGCGCTTTGCAGGGACGTACGCAAAAGTTGATCCTGGAACCCGGTCGCGTGCTGGTTGGCAATGCCGGTGTATTGCTCACGCGGGTGGAGTACATCAAGCCGGGCGAGGAGAAGAATTTCGCCATTGTCGATGCGGCGATGAACGATTTGATGCGTCCGGCCTTATACGATGCTTATCACGGCATTTTGCCTGTGGTGCGTGAAGATTACGCCGCAGAGACTTTTGATGTGGTGGGGCCTATCTGTGAGACGGGCGACTTTATCGGCCGTGCACGTGAGTTGGCGATTGCGCCGGGTTCTCTTCTGGCGGTGATGTCAGCGGGCGCTTACGGTATGAGCATGAGCTCTAATTACAACACTAGGCCGCGCGCTGCCGAGGTGATGGTGGACGGCAGCACCGTTCATCTGGTGCGGATGCGCGAAACCGTGCAGCAGCTGTTCGCTAATGAAAAGATAATTGCGTAGCTACAAGCTAGCGGCTTGTTTTTTATGGGATATCCGATGAATTCATGCGGCTTAAGATGATGCCGGTCTTCTTTTGCAGGCCGGCCGCCTCACGGTGTTTGTCGTAGTAGCGTGGATTGGGTACCATCGCTGCCAGTTTCGCGGCCTGAGCGGCTGAGAGCTGGGCAGCGCTGATACGATAGTAATGACGCGCGGCGGCTTCCGCACCGAATACGCCGTCGCCCCATTCGATCACGTTGAGATAAATCTCTAAGATGCGCTCCTTGTCCATCACGGCTTCCATCATCACGGTGATGGCGGCTTCTTCTATCTTGCGAAAGGGCGAGCGACTGCCCGACAGAAAGAGGTTTTTGGCCAGTTGCTGGCTGATGGTCGAACCGCCCGCGACGATCTTGCCCTTCTTCATATTTTTCTCGTACGCCTTCTGGATGCCGTCCCAGTCAAAACCTTCGTGGTCAACAAATTTGGCGTCTTCAGAGGCGATCAGCGCGCGCTTTAAATTATTGGAAATCTTGCCGTAGGGCACCCACTGATGCTGTAGTGCCGCATCCGGGCGGCTCTCCTGCATGATAGACAGACGGGTATCCATGAAGGCGGTGGTCGACGGGTTGAATTTGATCCACCAGCAGACGTGGGCGAAGATCCACAGTTGATAAATCAGCAGCATGGCGAAACAGATCGCCACACCGCGCCACAGCCAGCCCCAGATGCGCTTCATAGACGGAACTGTGTGATGACAGGGGCGGTCAGTGGCCGCACGCCGCGCCAGATGTAGAATGCTTCGGCGGCTTGTTCGACCAGCATACCCAGTCCGTCGGCAACCGTCGCGCCTTGTTCGCGCGCGAATTTCATGAACGGTGTTTCGCGTCCGTACATCATGTCGTAGGCTAAGGCGTTAGCGGCGAAGATCCCTGCGGGTAGTGGGACTTCGCTGTCGGTCAATCCTGCCGAAGTGGCGTTGATGATCACATCAAATTGTGCGCCTGCCAGTTCGTCATAACTGCCGCCGCGAATACGGAACTCTAAAAATTTATCAGCTAAATCAACGGCTTTTTGTGCCGTACGGTTGGCGATGGTAAGTGTTGCACCAGCTGTTAGTAGCGGTAGCACGACGCCACACGATGCGCCGCCGGCACCCATCAACAACACGCGTTTACCGCGAAGTTGAACGCCGCAATTTTGTTCGATGTCGCGCACCAGTCCGGCGCCATCGGTGTTGTCGCCCGCGATGCCGTCCTCCGAAAACTTCAGTGTGTTGACCGCTTGTGCCGACAGGGCGCGTTCTGATAACTCGGATGCACTTTCATACGCGTCGAATTTGAACGGCACGGTGACGTTGCATCCCTTATAGCCTGCACAGTGCAGCCGGATGATGGTGTCAAAAAAGCCATCCAGCGGCGCTTCGATCGCCTCATAGGCAATGTCCTGTCCCGTCTGTGTAGCAAACAGAGCGTGAATCAGCGGGGATTTGCTGTGCGAGATGGGGTTGCCGATGACGGCGTAGCGATCAGTCATTTTAGGTCTGGGTGTATCGTCAATGGCGCGCATTGTAACAGGGGAGACAAGCACGCCATCATTGAGCAGGTTCATTCGGTGCAGGGGAAGGTTTTGCGTAATTTCTAATAGATTGATTTTATTGTAATTTTTATCGCATCGATTTGGCGAAATCTTCATCCA
This sequence comes from uncultured Nitrosomonadales bacterium, assembly GCA_903885165.1. GTDB lineage: Bacteria > Pseudomonadota > Gammaproteobacteria > Burkholderiales > Gallionellaceae > Gallionella. Next base: position 6,678 of record CAISHO010000135.1, read on the forward strand.
GTATTGAGCCAAAAACGAACCCCTCGGCAATCAGTTGAGTCACGATTTCATCAAGTTTTCTGACGGTATTCGGGTGGATTTCATGCATCAGGATAATGCCGCCGTTGCGCGCCCTGACGGCGGATACCACGTGATCGATATAGTCGTGGTGGTTCTGTGCGATAACACCACAGGACAAGGCTTCCTTGAGATCGACTGAGCCGGTCTTTTCAAATGCCCAGTCGCAGGAATCGATGTGCCAGCCGACGATCTGGTAGCCGCGATTTCGCAGCAATTCGTTAGTCTGGCAGGATGAATTCCCATAAGGATAGCGAAATAGTTTGGGTGTCAGTGCATTGCCCAACTGTGTTTCATTGCGCAGCACTTGGCTCGCCTGTTCCTCAACAGAGATGTCATGAAAATTGGGATGATCCCAGCTGTGATTGCCGACCAGTTGGTGGCCGGCTGCACGGACCTTTTCAACCAGTTCAGGATGGCGCTGCGCCTTTTCGCCTATCATGAAAAATGCGGCGGTAATGTGGTGTTTGTTTAAAACTTCAAGTATATATTCAGTCTCTACCGGTTCAGGGCCGTCATCGAAGGTTAGTGCAACGCGCTTTAACGGCGGCTTCGTTGAAATTTCCGACTCATATTTGCAGCTTTGTTCCAGCAGTTTCGGCTCGCTGGTCAGTTTTTCATCCAGTCGCTTTAAGTGATGGTGACGGATGTGCGCCGTCTCTTCCTCACGGCTGTGAACGGGAGTCGCCGGAGCCGCAGCCGTTATAGATATCGGAGCCGAAGCCGGTGCAGATGCAGGCGCAATTTCATCGGCCGATGCTGTGCAGCAGAAAAATGCGATCGCAGCGCAATACGTGGTGTAATTGTGTTTGTTCATGCTAGTGTCGTGTAAGGTTAGACCGAGTGGTTTTACTGTGGCTCGCCGCCTTTGGGGAAGAGCACCCACATCCGGCCGCGCTGTTTCATTTTACCTGCCTGATCGGCGGCGACGTCCCCGTAACCCCAGAAGAAGTCCGCGCGCACAGCGCCTTTGATTGCGCCGCCGGTATCTTGCGCGAGCATCAGTCGATTGAGCGGGGCGTTGTTGTCAGGATAAGTCGAAGATAAAAAAACAGGCAGACCTAAAGGAATGATGCGCGCATCGACTGCGAGGCTGTATTGTTCGGTCAGCGGCACGCCCAGTGCACCTAATGCAGCCGGTGATTTGCCGGTGAGTTCGCGGAAGAAGACGTAACTGGGGTTCTGTTCCAGCAGCGCTTGTAATTTGTCCGGATGGTTTTTTGCCCAAAGCTTGATGCCCTGCATAGTGGCATCCTCCACCTTGAGTTCACCCGATTCAACCAGTTTTCGCCCTATCGAGACATAAGGATGGCCGTTTTGGTCGGCATAGCCGACTTTGATGAGCTGGCCGTTCGGTAATTCGATGCGCCCCGATCCTTCGACTTGCAGAAAAAATAACTCCAGTGCATTGTCCACCCAGAACAGTGCTTTGAACGGTTTTGTTGTCGAGCCGCTGTCGATCTGTGCACGGTCGTAATACGGCACGATACGACGGCCGGTCAGTCTTCCTCTTAGGCGCAAGTCCTTGAGTTGCGGATATTGTTCGCCCAGCGCGATGGTGATCATGTCGTCCGGTACAGCGTAGAGCGGATAATGAAAGCGTGCGTTTTTTTTGCGGCTGCCGGATAGTTTTGGTTCGTAGTAGCCGGTGATCAGCCCCTGATCGCTGCCATCCGGATTGCGCACCTGATAGGGGGTGAACCAGGTTTCATAAAACGCGTGCATTTGGAGATTGTTGGTGATCGCTTCTGCGCTTGAGCAAATCTCCTGCCAGTTGTGGCGGGATTTGAGCACACGGCAACTTTGCAGCAGGGCTGGCCAGGCGGGAGCAAGATCAATGGTTTTCCAGTTCGGCAGCATTTCCCATGTACCCTCGGTAAAGGTAGTAGCCGGTTTCTGGAGTGGGGGCGGCAGGGTTGCGACAGGCGCTGCGATGACGGGAGGCGTGACGACAGTGGGTATTTTGATATGCGTCGTTTCGCAGCCAGTCAGCCACAGGGCCAGACTCAGAGTGAGCCATTTTGTATTGGAGTATTTGATTGCCATGATCAGGATTGGGGCCCTGATATCGCTTTGATCATTTGCGACAGATCGCTATGCGCTGCAGGCGGCGTGCCTGCCATTTTATCCGCCACTTCACCCGCTCCCCAGGAAACGGCAGAGGCCAGTGCGAATATCAGTATGCCGCGCGTTCTTCCTTCCGGAATTTTCCGCCCGTCCATATAGCGTCCGATATATAAGGCCGCGATAAAAAAGGCGAGCGAGGATGCAATAAAATTCCACAGTGAGGGGAGTTCGAACATGGGTATCTTTGGGTGGTAGTTGTAAGGTTGCTGCTTAATATTGGTGAGGCTAAAAGCTATGGAATTTGATCTGTTAGTTCACTGATTTTTGGTTTGCGAGCGTTCAGTAGCACGGCTGTCAATCCTGCGGTCAGTGCCATCGCCCAGACGATCGCGGCCCCTCCAGGTAGATCGAAACGTGCGGAGAGCAATAAGCCTGCTGCATAGCCGGTGATACCGATGCCAAAGGCATAAGCTGCGCGCCACTTTGTCATACGGTGGGTGGCTAAGGCCGGGACAATCAGACTGGCGAAGACCAGATAGACGCCGACTAGTTGTACCGAGGCGGTGACGGCCAGCGCAAACAATGCGTAGAAACCCAGGTGGCCGAATCGGCCTTGTCTCCAGAACCAGACCGCAAGTAACACGGCGCTCAATACGGCGGTGGCGATGAGCTGGCCGGGAGTGGCCCAGAGGATTTGACCAACCAGCAAGTCTTTCAAATGTTCGCCGGCGTGTACATCGTGGCTCATCAAGAGTATTCCGCCGCTGGCCGCGAGCACGAAGGTCAGACCGATACAGGCTTCCTTGACCTCGGAGAAATAACGCTCGATAAAGGCCAGCAGCGCGGCACCCAGGAGTGCGCTGGCGGCGGCGATGAGTTGTACCAGTAGCGGTTGTTCGGTCAGATTAAGCAAAAAGGCCAACAAAATGCCCAGGGCAGCAATCTGAGCGACGGCTAGATCGGCAAAGATGACGCCGCGCTCCAGTATTTTCATACCCAGAGGAATGTGGGTGGACAACACCAGGATGCCCGCCAGAAAGGCCGGAATAAGAATATCGAGTTCAATATTGTTCATTTTGAGCCTGCTAATAGTTTTGCGATGGTGTCATCGAATAAGGTAAATAAATCAACAGCCTGGCTCGTTCCTCCGACGGTATAGGGGAGGGCGACCGCGTTCAGATGAGCACGTTGGGCTATCCATTCAGACGGGCGGCCGTCCTGGTAGGCGGCGCGCAGCACCATTTTAACCGGATAGGGTTGCATCTCGGTGAGTACCTGTCCCAGATGCGCCGCGCTGGGTTCCATGCCGGGTTTGGGTTCCAGTTCTGCCACTTGTTTGAGTCCCAACCAGTTGTTCATGTAGGGAAACCCACGGTGCTGCACGACGACGGGCATCCCTTTGAGCGGAGCCGCTTGTTTTTCCCAGCGGTTGATCGCGGTGCGCCAGAGTAGATTGAAACTGGTTAGGCGTTGCTGGTAATACAGGGTGTTGGCCGGATCAATCTGAATCAGGCGTTTGGAAAGCGCATCGGCGACGGGGATAAAGTTGCGCGCATCGGTCTGGATATGCGGGTTGCCCATCGCATGGACATCGCCATCGCCGCGATCCAGATGCGTCGGTACTTCCAGCATCTGTACATATTTCGCGGCTTCGAAATTACCCGTGCCGCCCGGTTGTATCGCTGCGTTGGCAGATTCCCGCAGGATCACCGGCAACCAGCCGGTTTCCAGTTCCGCGCCGGTGCAGACCAGTAGATTGGCGCGGCGCGCCTTTGCGATCAAACTGGGTCGGGCCTCGACCCGGTGCGGATCTTGCAATGCGCCGGTGGCGGTGTACAGGCTGACCTTGTCGCCTGCGAGTAATTGGGTGAGTGAGGCCCATTCTGGTTCGCAGGCAAACACGCTGAGCGCGGCATGTGCCGTCCCGCTGGCAAATAGTAATGCTAATATTATGAATTTATTCATTTTATATCCTTAGTACTGGTGCGCGCCGTGTGCGCCCAGACTCATGATGTACTGTAAAAATAGTTGGTTGTCAGGCAAACCCAGTCGCGAGTTGTCGCGTGCCAGTTGCAGGCGCAGACGTGAGAATTCACTGGGGCTGTAGTCCAGCATCCAGGTTGCCCGAGATGGCGTAAAGCCGTAGTTGCTGACAATTTTGGTGGCAATTCCTGCGCCCAAGCTGGCTGTGCCCGGGTCGAGTTGGTCGTAGCGTATTCCTGTGCGCCAGTTCGGCATGAACTGATACACGCTTTGCAGATACCAGCCGCTTTGCGTGTTGGCATAAGTGTCGGTGATTGGTCCAAGAGCTGCTGCAGGAATACCCGCATCATAAGTCAGCATACCGGATTCCTTGCGTTGAAAATATTCACCCTGAACCTTGAGATAGCGGTTGGCTGTGTTGCCATTGGGCGAATATTTCCAGACAAAATCCAGCCCTGCGGTGCGGCTGTCGCCACTGAAACTGTTGGTCACTCCGCCCACCGTGCCGAGCACGTCCGGTACGGCAGTGCTGATCACATTGACTCTTCTGGTCTGATGTAGCGATGCGCCTGCGCGCCAGCTGTGTTCTATGCCAATATCGTCGCCAATATGTGCGAACAGTACGCCTGAACCTGCGCCGTTCTTGGTGCGATCCGAGCCGGGAAAGCCGCGCCCGCGCCCGAGTTCTCCACCCAGTTCGATAAAGGTGTCGGTGGGCGCCAGCCATTTCAGCTGCACGCCGTCTTCGCCCAGTTGATTGTTCCACAGCGTAGCGTACACCAGCGGTTGATCGACGAAATCCCAGGCGTGGGCGTGTTGCTCGTTGAGGTAGCCCAGTCCCGAAAAATAGCGGCCGAATTTGAGATTGACGCCGTTCCCCAGCGAGGAGGTTTGTACAAAAGCATTTTCGACCGTTACTCCACCGGCTGGCGCGAGTGATAGGGTCGCTACGCCGCGATAATCAGGGTCTATGGTCGCTGCGATGCCCAGTTCGGATTCACCCAGATTGAAGCCCTGGCTGTGACCGGGATTCGCGCTCATGGCAAATCCTGTTGCCGGCAATGTGGGTGCGCGCTGCAAACCGCCATAAGTCCCTGTTAGGATGAGCGACATGGCTGGATTGAATGCGCCTTCGCTGGTGGGTGGGGATGTCGGGGTTTGTTGCGTGTTGGCTTGTTGTGCCGTGGCTTGAACTTGCGTTGCCACGCTTTCAGCTTGTTTGCTGGTGGCTTCAGCTTGTTGCAGCCTTTGTTCGAGTTGCGATATGCGTTGCTCGTAGCTTTGTTTTAATTGATTAATCTGCTCGCGTATGGATTGCAGGTCGGCGTCGCTCGCGGCATTCGCGGCGAGCGGATAGATGCATAGCGCGGCAATGCCAGCGCTTAAACAGGATTTTTTGAACATTTTTGCTCCACAAAGGAAAATCTCGGCTCGTAGCTCATCGCTCGTAGCATGTAGGAAGAGATAATTTACGCGGAGCAGGGTGGTGCGCGTGAGGCGTAAGCGCTGAATGTGCCGACTGTCACGACTCTGTTGAAAGGGGCGTCAGCTAATGAGGTTGGCTGTTTGACTGAGACAAATTGGATGACATGGCTGCCGAGCGCAGAACTAAGTTGTGCGTAGGCTTCGCACAAGTCGCAAAGCTTGTCGTGCGGCAGAGATTGATCACGCGACTGTTCTTCTATCGTGTGCGAAATGCCGTGCACTAAGCCGCCTGTTTGTGAAAACAGCAGGGCGATAATCAGCAGTAATCGGGTAATCAGAGGGTGATGCATGGGCAACACTATAGCTTAAAACTCAGTTTCGGTCAGAATAAATACTTAAAATTTTCATTATAAATATTTTGGTGTGCTAAAGCCGACTATTCGCTTTCCAGTTTATCGGACGGTGTAAATGACCATGTTCTAGTGATGGTTAGGATGTCGATGTCTTTGGTGATATCAGGTGGTAGCGGTGAATACGGCCCGGCGAGTTTGACGATACGTACCGCAGCCGCATCCAGTAAGCGATGTCCGGAGGAACGACTCACTTCGACGTTTTCTACGCTACCATCGGCTTTAATCGAAACGGAGAGTTGTAGTTTCCCGTAAATTTGATCGCGCCTGGCTTGTTCCGGATAGTTCAAATTGCCTATGCGTTCCACCTTGACGCGCCAGTCCTCGATGTATTGTGCGAAGCGGTATTCCTGAGTGCGTGCGCCGATGAATTTGCGTCGCGGCATCTTTTGATAATACTCATTATTTTTACTGATCTGCGCTTCGAGGCGGGCAATTTCCAGACTCTTTTGCACCAGATCGTCGCCGCTGACGGTATCGGTATTTTGTTGTTTCTTAGCCTGCGCCACAGGAATACTGTAATTGTTTTTCAGTGCGGTCTGCATGCGTTTGGATTCTTCCTCCAGATGCGCGACCTGGCGGGCGGCCTGCTCCGGCGTGATCTGAGTGTCATCACCTATATTGGGTAGCATGGTCTTGGCCTGTCTATCTTCTTCCGTATTGCCGCCCCCGTCCAGATTGGCCTGTGCCAATGCATCGGCGGTGACGGGTCTGGATTTCGATTTGCTGTTGACCAGTACTACATGCATAGGCTGCATTTTCTCAGATGAACCGTGAGTCGGTAATATCAGCGACACGCCGAACAGGGCGTAGCCATGCACCGCTATGGAAAATAGCATGCACATCAGTACCGTGAATTTTGCACGGCTTAGCAAGCGGGTTCCTCTTCCGTGGTGATAGTTGGTGAAGCCAGTTCTGCGACGGGTTCTGAAATTTCGATCAGCTCATCTGCTGCGTCGGCATCTTCAAACTGCAT
>CAISHO010000136.1 GCA_903885165.1 uncultured Nitrosomonadales bacterium
ATATTTTTGCTTTTCTATCCAGCGTGTTGAACAAATCGTCAAATTCGCCTATGCCTTCCGAGGTGCCTAAAAACAGCATGCCGCCCGGTTTGAGCGCGTAGTGAAACAGCGGGATCAGTTTTTTCTGTAGCGATGAACCCAGATAGATCATCAGATTCCGGCAGCAGATCAGATCGAGCTTGGAAAACGGTGGATCTTTGATTAAATCCTGTTCGGAAAATACCAGCATATCGCGTATGCCTTTGTGAATGCGGTAGGCGCTGCCGTCTGATTCGGGCGTAAAGAAGCGCGCCAGACGTTCTTCTGTCAGGTCTGCGGCGATGCTGGCGGGGTAGAGTCCGGTGCGCGCGGTGGCAATGGCGCGACTGTCGATGTCCGTGGCAAAGACCTGCACGCTGTAACTCTGCTTGAGCGCTTCGATGCGTTCCTGCATCAGGATGGCCAGTGAATAAGCTTCCTCGCCGGTGGAACAGCCGGTCGACCAGATGCGAATTACGGCGCCTGCGGGTTTGTTTTCAAAAAGTTTAGGAATGATACGTGCTTCGAGCGTCTGAAAGGCTTCGGTGTCGCGGAAAAAGTTGGTGACACCGATCAACAGATCGCGAAACAGCGCCTCGACTTCAACCGGCGTTTGTTGCAGAAATTTAACGTAATGATCGATCGCATCGATCTGATGTACCGCCATGCGCCGCTCGATGCGGCGGTGGATGGTACTGGGCTTGTATTGCGAAAAATCGTGGCCGGTCTGGCTGCGCAGCAGGATGAAGATTTTCTTCAGGGCATTTTCGGTCTTCGGGGTATTGATCGCGGCAGGTTGATGTGCGCGGCCCAGGGCATGTGAGGCGTAAGCGATCAGTTGTGCCGGCATATCGGCGGCGAGCAGTTGATAGTCCACCAGTCCGGTCGCAATGGCGCTGCGTGGCATGCCGTCAAATTCGGTGGATTCGGGATTTTGTACCATCACCATGCCGCCTTCCCCCTTGATGGCCCTAACGCCCAGTGTCCCGTCGCTGCCGGTGCCGGAGAGTACGATACCGATGGCGCGTTCGCCCTGATCCTGTGCCAGCGAACGGAAAAAGAAATCGATCGGTAAACGCTGGCCGCGCGGTGCCGAGGGTTCCAGCAAATGCAGCGCGCCGTTTAAAAAAGCCATGTCGCGGTTGGGCGGAATGATGTAGGCGCAGTTGGGTTGTACTTCGACGCCGTCCTCGACTTCGAAGACTTCCATGCGCGTATAGCGGCGGATCAGTTCCGAGAGGATGCTTTTGTGATCGGGGGCTAAATGCTGTACCAGCACAAAAGCCATGTCAGGGTCTGTGTCGGCGGGCATACCGGAAAAAAAAGCTTCAAAAGCCGCCAGTCCCCCGGCTGAAGCGCCGATGCCGACGATGGGGAAGGTCGGTATCGTTTCGGCTGAAACGGCCAGTTCATTCGTCGGGATGGCTTTTGCGGTGATTTTTTTGCTCGACATGATTGAGATACTCTTCATAGGGAAGTAGGTTATTCGATATGCTACGCTAACCACCAAATTTTAAATGGCATTTTTCCGTTCAGAAATATTTTTTCAGATCTTGCATTAACGCAGGTAATGCAAGATCTGATCTTCTAAAGGATTTTTCGGGCTATTTCAATTCGTTAAAGAAGTTCCTGATTGCCAGTACGCGCGCGCTCAGGTCTTCGTGTTTTACCTCGATGCGCAGTCTGTCTTGCCCCACCATCTTGATGTGCCGACGACTCTGTATCAACGAGATAATTTTCATCGGATCGATAGGCGGATTCGCGATGAACTGGATGGCGATCGCATCTTCTGACGCGTCCACTTTGCTGATGCCGAGCGGTTTTGCCAGTATGCGCAATCGGTGACTGTCGAGCAGCGTTTGGGCGGGTTCTGGCAGCAGGCCGAAGCGGTCGATGAGTTCCTGATGCATGCTGTCCAGATCCGGTTGGCTGGCGCAGTTGGCCAGACGTTTGTAGATCACCAGACGCTGATGGATGTCACCGCAATAGTCATTGGGCAGCAGGGCTGCGGCGTGCAAATTAATTTCTGTCGTGACGCCCAAGGGGTGGGCCATATCGGGTTCGCGCCCCTGTTTGAGCGAAGCGACCGCCGCATTCAACATATCGGTGTAGAGCGAGAAGCCGATTTCCTGCATCTCGCCGCTTTGCGATTCGCCCAGCACTTCGCCGGCTCCGCGTATCTCCAGATCGTGCATCGCCAGATAAAAGCCGGAACCCAATTGCTCCATCGCTTGGATCGCCTCCAGACGCTTCTTGGCCTGTACCGTCAAACCGTCCAGACTGTCTACCAGCAGATAGGCGTAGGCCTGATGGTGCGAGCGCCCCACACGGCCGCGCAACTGATGTAACTGCGCTAAGCCAAAGCGGTCGGCGCGGTTCATGATGATGGTATTCGCCGTTGGCACGTCGATGCCGGTCTCGATGATGGTGGTGCACAGTAAGATGTTGAAGCGCTGCTGGTAAAAGTCGCGCATCACGGCTTCCAGTTCGCGCTCACCCATCTGGCCATGCGCGGTGCGGATGCGCGCCTCAGGCAGCAACTCAGTGAGTTTTTCCGCCATATTGGCGATGGTGTCAACCTCGTTGTGCAGGAAATACACCTGACCGCCGCGCTTGAGTTCGCGCAGTACGGCTTCCCTGATCACGCCCTGACTGTATGAGCTGACAAAGGTCTTTATCGACAAGCGTCGTTGCGGGGCGGTGGCGATGATGGAAAAGTCGCGCAAGCCTTCCAGCGACATCGCCAGCGTGCGCGGTATCGGGGTGGCGGTGAGCGTCAAAATATCGACTTCAGCGCGCAAGGCTTTCAATCTTTCCTTTTGTTGCACGCCGAAACGGTGTTCCTCATCGATGATGAGTAGACCTAAATTATTGAATTCAATACCTTTTTGTATCAGCTTGTGGGTGCCGATGATGATGTCGAGTTTGCCATCCGCCATCTCCTTCAACGCCTGATTCTGCTCCTTGGCGGAACGGAAGCGCGACAGTTCCGCGATGCGGATCGGCCAGTCGGCGAAACGGTTGGAGAAATTCTGGAAATGCTGTTCGGCAAGCAAGGTGGTGGGCACCAGCACCGCGACCTGTTTGCCGTCCATGGCGGCGACGAATGCGGCGCGCAAGGCGACTTCGGTCTTGCCGAAACCCACATCGCCGCAGATCAGTCTGTCCATCGGTTTACCCGATTGCAGATCGTCGATCACGGCGCTGATGGCGGCGGCCTGATCGGCGGTTTCCTCGAAGCCGAAACCGGCGGCGAATTCCTCGTAATCGCGCGGCGTGAGTTTGAAGGCATAACCTTTGCGGGTGGCGCGCTGCGCGTAGATGTTGAGCAGTTCGGCGGCGGTGTCGCGCACCTGCTGCATCGCGCGGCGTTTTGCTTTGTCCCATGCGCCGGAACCCAGTTTGTGCAAGGGCGCAGTTTCTGCAGCCCCTCCGCTGTATCTTCCGATCACATGCAGTTGTGAGACTGGCACGTAGAGTTTGTCTGAACCTGCGTATTCCAGCAGCAGAAATTCGCCCATCCCTTCGCCCAGATCCAGATTGACCAGTCCCCGGTAGCGCGCAATGCCGTGCTGCTCATGCACCACCGGATCGCCGACCTTGAGTTCCGACAAGTCGCGCAGCATGTGCTCGACGTTGGATTTTTTGGCGGTGCGGGCGGCGCGGTTACGCGGTTGTGCGGCGTACAGCTCGGTCTCGGTGATCACCGCGATGCTGTCATCCGGCAGCAAGAAGCCGTTTTGCACCGGACCGATGCCGAGCATGAATTTATTCTTATTATTCAAGAAGGTAGCGTAATCGTCGCAGGGCGCGGCCTTCAAACCGTATTCCTGCAAATAGCCCGACATGATTTCGCGTCGCCCCAGACTGTCCGCCAGCAGCAGCGTGCGCCCGCCGAAACTGTTCAGAAACTCGGCAAACGCCTGAGTTGGGGTGTCGGCATGGCGATTTACCGCGATATTGGGAATAGATGCGGTGGCGCAAGGGATTGCCGTATCCGAAGTTTGCAATATGTCGATGCGTGCAAATTCTTTCAGCGCGATGAAAAACGCTTCGCCGTCCATGAAAAGATCGGCCAGCGGCAGCAGCGGATGTTGCGGGTCGCCTCGGAGCAGGTTGTAGCGCGAGGCGGCATCGACGCCGAACTGGGTGATCGCCTCATCCACATTGCCGTGCAGGCAAACCGTGGATTTTTTCGGCAGATAGTCGAACAAGGTGGCCGCCTTGTCGAAGAACAGCGGCAGATAATATTCGATACCTGCCGGCGCGTTGCCTTTGCTGATTTCCTTGTAGATGCGCGATTTGGACGGATCGCCCTCGAAGCGGTCGCGGAAACTCTGCCGGAAATGCGCCTGACCTTTATCGTCCAGCGGGAACTCCCGCGCGGGCAACAGGCGGATTTCGGGTACGGGATATAAGGTGCGCTGAGTGTCCACGTCAAAGGTGGAAATCGTCTCGATCTCGTCGTCGAACAAGTCGATGCGGTAAGGCAGCACGCTGCCCATAGCAAACAAATCGATGATGCCGCCGCGCACACAATATTCGCCGGGCGATAACACCTGCTGCACGTGGCTGTAACCTGCGAAGGTCATCTGTTCACGCAGTCCCGGCAGGTTGAGTTTCTCGCCGCGCTTG
>CAISHO010000137.1 GCA_903885165.1 uncultured Nitrosomonadales bacterium
CTGAATAACTGCTCCTCCGATAAAGACCTGACCCCCTCCCTCGTAGGGCGGAAGCCCCTTTGCGGGGCGTTCCGCCAAACTATTTGCGCAGTGTCGGAACGCCCCGTTGGGGCTTCCGACCTACGCCTAGCTAGATTTTTCGCATGAATACCTTGGATTTACGCTGGTAGTTATACAGTGTCTTTTTCTGCGCGGGCAGGGTGGTGACCTCGCTCTCCACAAACCCGCGCTCCAAAAACCAGTGAGCGGTGCGCGTGGTGAGCACAAACAGCTTCTTTAGCCCCTGTAATTTTGCCAGTTCAATCATATGGTTGAGTACGGCCTCACCGTAGCCGTGGTCACGGAATTGTAAATCCACGGCCAGGCAGGCGAGTTCCGCCGACGCTTCATCGGGGAACGGGTAGAGCGCGGCACATCCGACGATGTGATGGTCGTGTTCCAACACCACGAAGCGCTCGATTTCACGTTCCAGTAGTTCGCGTGAACGTCTGACCAAAATTCCCTGCTCCTCCAGCGGACGCAGCAGTTTCAATATACCGCCGACATCCTCAATAGACGCATCCCGCAAGGTGTTGAGTGTGGATTCGACTACCATCGTGCCGATGCCTTCATTGCTGAACAACTCTTGCAGCACAGCCCCGTCGGTGTGACGGCTGATCAGATGCGTACGGGCTACACCGGCTTCGCAGGCGCGGATGGCACAGGGCAAAAACAGGTTTACATCATCGGGTTGGCGGCACTTTGCAGTCAGCACAGCCTGCGCTTGCGCGATGGTCAATTCTTTGAGCAGCGCCTCATTTGTGTCCAGTACGCCGTCGGTGTCCATTAAAAATACCAGCTTGTCGGCGTCGAGCGCGATGGCGGTGGCGGTGGCCACGTCTTCCAGCGTCAGATTGAATACTTCACCGGTAGGCGAAAAGCCCAGCGGTGAGAGCAATACGACTTCGCCGAATTCCATCCGGTCGTTGAGCGCCGCGACATCCACTTTGCGCACGGTACCTGTGTGCTGCAAGTCCACGCCGTTGATCACGCCGATTGGCTGAGCGGTGATGAAGTTACCACCCGCCACGCGGATGTCGGCATTGGCCATCGGCGAATTTGCCAGCCCCATTGACAGCAGCGCCTCGATCTCAAGCCGTACGCGGCCTACCGCCTCCTTCACGCATTGCATGGTCTGGGCATCGGTCAGGCGGATGCCCTGATGGTAGCTGTCGCTGATATTGCGCGTGGCTAAATGCTGCTCGATCTGTGGACGCGCACCGTGCACCAGCACCAGGCGAATACCGAGCGCGGCTAACAGGTTGAAATCATGGGTTAGTTCGACAAACTTTCCATCCGCGACCATTTCGCCGCCAAACGCGATAACAAAAGTCTTGCCGCGAAAGGAATTGATATACGGCGCGACAGAGCGAAACCAGGCAACAAAATCAGCGGGGGTGGTCTTGATCGGCATTGAAAATCCTTTTCAGTTTGTGCGCATCATGCCGCGCTATTGCTTAGAAAAAGCATTGTCCACGAAAGACACGAAAAGCACGGAATTAAAAACAAGAAAATTAAATTAATCTGCTGTTGCTTCAAACTAGCCAAAAACAATAAAAACAACTAATTACACAACCATACATAAAATACTGTATCAGATTTTTTCGTGTCTTTCGTGGACAGGTATTTGATTGTTAACAAAAATCGCCCCACAGGGTTTGCAGCGCGGCCAGTCCTGCGACGGCGGCGGTTTCGGTACGCATCACCCGTGCGCCCAGTTTCACTGGAGTGAAGCCGCACAGCAGTGCGGAATCGCTTTCTGCCATGCTAAAGCCGCCCTCCGCACCGATTAGCAACACGACGGTGCCTTGCGGTTTTTCCTGCGCTTGCAATGACGTTGCGCCCTGCGGTAACAATATGAATTTACTAATTTTTTCTGTACGCATCTGTTGCAGCCAGACCATGATATCCAATGGCGGATGAATCGCTGGCAGCACATTGCGCCCGCATTGCTCGCAAGCTGCGATGACTACCTGTTGCCAGTGCTCGGTGCGTTTGGCCGCACGCTCCGCAGACAATTTGGCGACGCTGCGCTCGGTGGCCAGCGGTTGAATCTCGGTGACGCCCAGTTCGGTGGCTTTCTGGATCACCCAGTCCATCTTTTCGCTGCTGGACAAGGCTTGTGCCAGAACCACTCGCAGCGGGGATTCGCGATCGACCTCGATTTCGGTGAGTTGGCCTATTACCACCTGTTTTCCGCTCAAATCCTCGATGATGCCGTGGCACTCGCGCCCCTCGCCGTCGAACAGCTGCACCGGTTCACCGGCACGCAGACGTAACACCCGACTGGCGTGATGCGCCGCATCGGGAGGCAAATTGAACGACCCATGAGCGGGTAGTGGAGGCGGACAGTAGAAGCGCGGCATGATGAACACAGTATAGAGTGACGAACGGGCGTGATAATATACCGCCACAAAAAAATTTGTCAGGAGTATACGATGGTCAGTTTACAACCTCCGTTATGTGATTTTGGCTGGAAGGCCCCGAATTTTGATCTGCACGGTGTCGATGGCGTGCGTTACAACCTTGCGAATGCGCGCGGTAAAAACGGTTTGCTGGTGATGTTTATCTGCAATCATTGCCCGTATGTGCAGTCGATACGCGACCGTCTGGTGCGCGATACGAAGGCTCTGAAGGAACACGGCATCAACAGTATCGCCATCATGTCGAACGACCCGTCTGATTACGCGGAAGACTCATTTGATAACATGAAACTGGTAGCAGAGCAGTTTGGCTATCCCTTTCCCTATGTCTGGGATGAGAGTCAGCAAGTGGCGAAAGACTACGGCGCGGTGTGCACGCCGGATTTTTTCGGCTTCAATGCCGATATGGAGCTGCAATATCGAGGCCGACTGGATGCTTCCCGCAAAGAGGCCGTGCCCGATGCGTCGCGCGACTTGTACAACGCGATGTTGCAAGTGGCAAAGACCGGGCGGGGGCCCGAGGCGCAAATCGCCAGCATGGGTTGCTCGATTAAGTGGAAATAACGGCCTTAATCAGGCACGGAATCAAGAGTAGAAAGGCAATGATAATTGAAAGGCCAAGTATGTCGAGGACCAATACAGTGGGGATGAGCGCCTTGCTCAAGGCAGCTATTGCGGCTGTCAAGCTGGTGGCGGCCGAAGAAATTATGCCCCGTTACCTCAAAGTGGCGCATCAGCATAAAAGCGATGGTAGCGTCTGCACCGATGCGGATATCGCCACGCAAACCGCGTTGATCCGTAAGTTGCAGGCGATTTATAATGTGCCGGTGCTGGGAGAAGAAATGCCCGAGGAAGAGCAGTTAGCGATCTGGAAATCGTCTCAGGACGGCTTGTGGTGTATAGATCCTATCGATGGCACCTCAAACTTCGTGCACGGCCTGCCCTATTTCGCGGTGTCGGTTGCCCTGCAGCGCAATGGACGCAGCGTGCTGGGCGTGGTGTATGACCCGGTAGCGGATGAAGTTTTTGCCGCAGAAGCGGGCAAGGGTGCATTTTTGAACGGTGAAAAACTGGTCGGTCACATGACTATGGCCACGATGAATGAAGCGCTGGCGAATGTCGATTTGAAACGGCTCAATGCCCGGTTGGCGGCGAAATTAGCTACTGACCCGCCTTGCGCCTCGCAGCGCAACTTCGGCGCCAGTGCGCTGGACTGGTGCTATACCGCAGCGGGTCGCTTTGACCTGTATTTGCATGGCGGGCAAAAACTCTGGGATTATGCAGCAGGGATGTTGATTTTGTCAGAATCGGGTGGTTATGCCTGCTGTATCGAGGGCGACGATTTTTGCTCGGGCAACGTGTGGCAACGTTCCGTCATTGCCGCGCGCAGCGAAACGCTGTTCCACGAGTGGAAAAACTGGATACGCGCACAGTAACGGCGCTATCACTTTAGTAAGATGAGGGAATTAGTTTGAAAATTTTGATACTAGGTGCGGGGCAGGTCGGATCAACGGTGGCGGAAAGTCTGGTGAGCGAGGCTAACGATATCACGGTAATTGATTCGGATGCGGCGAAGCTGGCGTTGTTGCAGGAGCGCCTCGATCTGCGCACGCTGGTTGGCAATGCGTCCAATCCTTCCGTGCTGGAACAGGCGGGGATTGCCGATACCGACATGCTGCTGGCCGTCACGCAAAGCGATGAAGTGAATATGGTGGCTTGCAAACTGGCCGCCAGTCTTTACAACACCCCGACGCGTATCGCCCGTATTCGTTCCACCGATTACCTGTCCAGGCCGGAATTGTTCAACAAGAATAATTTCTGTGTGGACTTTTCAATCTGTCCGGAACAGATACTCACAGATTACATCAGCAAGCTGATTGAGTTTCCCGAGGCGTTGCAAGTATTGCAGTTTGCCGAAGGGCGCGCTTCTCTGGTCGCGGTACGCGCCTTTAAAGGCGGGCCGCTGGTGGGAAAACCGTTGAGCTTCTTGCATACTCACATGCCCCATGTGGATGCGCGTGTCGCGGCAATTTTCCGCAAGGACAGCCCGCTGATCCCCGAAGGTGACACCGTGATCGAGGAAGGCGATGAAATATTCTTTATCGCTGCGTCGAAAAATATCCGCGATGTATTGAAAGAAATGCGTCGCATGGACAAGCCTGCGAAACGAGTGATGATCGTCGGCGGTGGAAATATCGGTCGTCGTCTGGCCCGCGCGCTGGAACAGGACTATCAGGTCAAACTGATTGAATTCAATAAAAAAGCTTGTAGTAAGCTCGCCGGGGAACTGGCTAAAACGTTGGTGCTGAACGGCGACGGAACGGATGAGAAACTACTGCAGCAGGAAAATGTCGGCGAAGTCGACGTGTTCTGCGCACTCACTAACGACGATGAGAACAATATCATGTCGTCGCTGCTGGCCAAGCAGGCCGGCGCGCGCAAAGTCATCGCGCTGATCAACCGCAGTGCCTATGTCGATTTGGTACAGGGCGGCAAGATTGATATCGCCTTGTCTCCGGCGCAGGTCACGATCGGTTCGCTGTTGGCGTATGTGCGTCAGGGCGATGTGGCGGCGGTGCACTCGCTGCGACGGGGGGCTGCCGAAGCGCTGGAACTTGTCGCACACGGCGACCGTAAGTCTTCGCGTATTGTGGGACGGCGCATTGATGAAATTGATTTGCCCAAGGGGGCGACCATTGGTGCTGTGGTGCGTGGTGACGAAGTCATCATGGGACATCACGATACGCGCATCGAGGCGGATGATCACGTCATCGTCTTCGTCATCAACAAAGCGATGGTGAAGAAGGTTGAAAAGCTGTTTCAGGTCAACCTCGGGTTCTTCTGATGGGACGCACGCTGACCGTTATTCACGCCTTGGGGTTGATGCTGGTGGTATTTAGCCTAGCTTATCTGATGCCGCTGGTGACGGCGTTGATATATGCACAGACAGATGTCTTTGAAGACTTCCTGCGTGCGATGTTGTTGACGCTGGCCTCAGGTGTGCTGATGTGGATATTGACCCGCCGCTACAAGGGCGAGTTGTCTATCCGCCACGGATTTTTGCTGGTGGTGGTGATGTGGACGGCGATGCCGGCCTTCGCGACCTTGCCCTTGTTATTTAACATGCCGTTGCTGTCCTTTACGGATGCCTACTTTGAAACCATGTCGGGCATCACCACCACGGGTGCCACCGTGCTAACAGGTTTAGATTACCTGCCACCCGCCATCAATATCTGGCGCAATGAGCTGAGCTGGTTAGGCGGTATGGGCATCATTGTGCTGGCGGTGGCCATTCTCCCTTTGCTGGGCGTAGGCGGACGGCAATTGTTCAAGGCGGAAACACCCGGCCCCATGAAAGATACGGCTTTGACACCGCGCATCACCGAGACCGCACGCAATCTCTGGCTGGTCTATCTGGGTATTACTATCGCCTGTATCGCCTCGCTGAAGCTCGTGGGTATGAGTTGGTTTGATGCAATTTGCCACGCTTTAGCCACCATGGCGTTGGGCGGATTTTCCACTCATGACGCCAGTGTAGGTTATTTCAATTCGCCAGCAATCGAGGCTGTGTTGATGGTCTTTATGCTGATGGCCGCGATCAATTTTTCAACGCATTTTTTAGTCTGGCGAAAAAGGAGCCTGACTCCTTATCGGCAGGATGTGGAGGGGTTGGCGACAATTGGACTGACGTTGCTCAGTTGTGTTGGCATTGCCGGATTCCTGTGGTGGAAGGGAGCTTATCCCGATTTTCTGACATCGCTGCGTTATGCTAGCTTTAATGTCATTTCGGTGGCGACGGATAGCGGTTTTTCCAACACCGACTTCAACCAATGGCCGCTGTTCGCGCCGATGTGGATGTTGTTGTTGAGTTGCGTGGTCGCCAGTTCAGGTTCCACCGGCGGCGGCATCAAGATGGTGCGCACGTTGGTGCTTGTCAAACAGGCGGGGCGTGAGTTCGTCAAGTTGCTCCATCCATCCGCCATCAACCCACTGAAAATTGGCGGTCACGTGGTGCCTAATAGCGTGGTTTTTTCGGTGCTGGGTTTCATCTTCCTGTATTTTATGAGTGTCACGATCCTGACCTTCGCGCTGCTGATCAGCGGGCTCGATCTAATTTCGTCGCTGTCTGCGGTGTTGGCCTGCCTCAACAATGCAGGACCTGGTTTGGGCGTGGTGGGGCCAGCCAGTAATTTCGGGGTATTGACTGACTTTCAGACCTGGGTATGCACTTTCGCAATGTTGCTCGGCCGACTGGAGATTTTCACACTGCTGATCCTGTTTACACCACAGTTTTGGCGGCGTTAAGTGCAGAAAAAACAGGTTTTGACGGCTATGGCCAGCAGGAGTTGAAAATCTGTTGAAATTACACAAGACAGGCGGACGGCTATCGGTTAGGATTGCAACCTAAATTCGTATGAATATCTAGAGTGGCGACGTATTAGCGCCAAACAGGGGGGGTAAGAAGTTGAACGCAGAATTGCCATTATTGGGCGTAAAAGTGGTGTTGATTGACGATAGCAACACGATACGGCGCAGCGGAGAGATATTCCTGACACAAGCAGGATGCCAGGTCGTGCTGGCGGAAGACGGGTTTGACGGCTTGTCCAAAGTAGTTGATACACTACCCGATATTATTTTCGTGGATGTGATGATGCCACGTCTGGATGGCTACCAGACCTGCGCGCTGATCAAAAATCACCAGTTGTTTAAAAAAATTCCCGTCGTCATGCTGACCAGCAAGGATACCTTGTTCGATCGCGCGCGCGGTAAATTGGTTGGTTCCGACCAGTATCTCATTAAACCCTTTAACAAAAAAAGCCTGATAGAATCGGTTATCAGACATACACAGCAACAGGAGCGATAAGATGGCAATTAAAAAAGTATTGGTGGTGGACGATTCGGCAACGGAAAGACACATCATTGGCGAGTTGTTGACTAAGAGCGGTTTTGAGGTTTCTTTCGCCGAAAGCGGTGAAATTGGCGTGGAAAGAGCTAAGCACGACAAACCGGATCTGATCATCATGGATGTGGTGATGCCCGGTCTGAACGGTTTTCAGGCCACCCGCGCCATTACCAAAGATCCTGAAACCGCCCATATTCCGGTGCTGCTCTGCACCACCAAGGATCAGGAAACCGACAAAGTCTGGGGTCTGCGTCAGGGCGCGAAAGACTATCTGGTCAAGCCGGTGAATGCGGCTGAATTGCTCAGTAAAATAGCGGCACAAAACTAAAAATCCAACATGGCTAAGCGAACTAATCTGCGCGAATTTCAGCAAAACCTGAGCGACCGCATGCTGGACAAAAGCCGTATGGGCGGACAGTTGCCGTTGCTGGGCGTGCAGATAGGCGGCCAGAATTGGCTCGTGGAAATGAGAGAGATCAGCGAAGTGCTGTCTCCTCCGCCCATGACCAAAGTGCCGCTGACGCGCGCCTGGTTTCGCGGCGTTGCCAACGTACGCGGAAATTTATATTGCATCGCCGATCTGGCTGCGTATATGAATCAGGGCGAAGCTTCCGGGGCTGTTTCCAATCGACTCTTGCTGGTAGCGGATCGCTTTGGCGTGAATGCGGCCCTGCTGGTCGATTGTATTCTGGGTTTGCGCGATGTCAGTCGCTGGCAGAACGATGTAGTTCGTGCTCACGAGTACACGGATGAACAGGGTGGTGTGTGGCATAAGTTGGGTGTGGTTGACTTGCTAGAACAACCAGATTTTTTGCAAATAGGCATTTAGAATTCCGATAGTCCGGGGGGATAACAGCATGGCGATTAAACTAAATTTACCAACTTCCAAGGGTGGCAGCAGTGGCGCAGCTAAGCCTCTGCCGTTAATCGGTCACTTACCCGTAGCCCGGCAGATCAAGGTGCTGACGATCTCGCTGGCCGTAACATTCGTGGTCGGCGCGCTGTCAGTGGTGCTGGATGAGCGGGCGGCATCAAATGGCGCTCACCATCTGGAATTGGCGGGTGACTTCGTGATGATTGTGCAACGCGTGGCCAAAGACGCCGGTTCCGCAATGCAAGGTAAACAGACCGCGATTGACGGTCTGCCCCACAGCCGTGGCGACATGGAGCAGATTTTGGCGGCGTTGCAAAATGGCGATAGTGCCGCGCCTAGCTTAGGTGGCGCGCCGCGCGCCACGCTGGAAGGGCTGCTGCCGATTTACACGGAATCCATGAAGTACATTAAAAATATTGAAGAAGGTCGCGCAGCACTGCTGGTGGTAACGAACTTAGCCGAAACCGTGCGCGATACCGGCCCGCAGATTCGGGTTGCGATTGAACACATGCCTTCGGGTAATAGTACGGATAAGTTTGCGTTACAGATTGAACGCATCGGTGCCGATGCGAATGCCCTGCTAGGTTCGGTGTTGTCGGAGCAAATGATCGCTGCAGTAATCGCAGATGGCACGCAAGCGGACGCCTTGATCGCAGGCATGGACAAATCAAATCCCGCTGTCGCCAAGGTGGTCGACATGTATGATGGTTATCACAAGTTAATTATGTCGCTAAGCAGCCAAGCCAAGGGCTTGCTGGCGGCTAAAACGGGTGGTAGTAAGTATTTCGATAACGTTTCGGTTACCAAAAAGGGTCCTTTGGTTGTCGGTTCGGTAGCATTGAAGGATGCCATCGACACATCACTGCACGGACGGATGACCACTTATTTGATGGGGTTGTCCGCCGCGCTGTTGCTGCTGTTTGCCGCTATGCTGTCCAAGTTGCAACTGGCTGAAGCGCGTCGTGCGGCCGCTGCAGCGGAAGCGACCAATAAACAGACTCAGGGCGCAATTTTGCGTCTGATGAACGAGTTGAGCGACTTGGGAGACGGTGACTTGACGGTTCGTGCGACAGTAACGGAAGACATCACCGGTGCGATTGCAGACTCTGTGAACTATACCGCTGAAGAATTGCATAAGCTGGTGTCTAACGTATCCAATGCGTCTGAAGCCATGGGGGTTGCGACGCAAGATTCAGAAGAAATGGCGCAACGCCTGCTGCTGTCTACCGAGAAACAGGTGCGTGAAATTAAGGAAGCAGAAGAATCTGTACAGCTAATCGTGCGTTCGATCGGTGAGGTGGATGCGGCGGCGATCAAGGCGACTGCGGTGGGTAAGCAAACGCTGCTGGTGACGGGGCAGGGAGCGCAGGCGGTTCGTAATACGATTGCGGGTATGGATGGTATTCGTGAACACATTCAGGAAACCTCCAAGCGTATTAAACGACTGGGTGAGAGCTCGCAGGAAATTGGTGAAATCGTGGATCTGATTTCCGACATTACTGAACAGACTAACGTGCTAGCGTTGAATGCGGCGATTCAGGCGGCCTCAGCCGGTGAAGCGGGTCGAGGCTTCTCGGTGGTTGCGGAAGAAGTTCAGCGTTTGGCGGAACGCTCGGCGGATGCGACCAAGCAGATCGGTGCGCTGGTCAAGATGATTCAGAGCGATACGCACGATGCGGTTGCCGCGATGGAAAAGAGTACCCTCGGTGTGGTTGAAGGGGCGAAACTGTCAGAAACATCCGGTCAGTCACTGAAAGAAATTGAGCTGGTGTCAGAGCAATTGTCGGCACTGATCAATAGTATTTCGGTGTCTACTCAGGTACAAACCGATATGGCGGGTGAAGTGGCGAGCGTGATGCATGAAATCATGAAGTTGACCAGGCAGACGGCAGAAGGTTCGCGCCTGTCTTCTGATTCTGCTGTCAAATTGAGCGGTTTGGCCTCAGGGTTGCGAGGATCGGTCGCCGGCTTTAAGCTCTGATAACGCTAGGTACAAATGTAAACATGCCTAACCAAACACAATTTGACTTAGCAACCCTCGCCGTTGTAAAGCCTGGTATGGATGAAGCTTTCGCCGTGGTGACTGGCCGGCTGGCGCAGTATTTCGAAGCGCCAGTCAATAATGTGCCGGCCCTGGATGAGGCGCGTGCAGAGTTGCACCGGATACTGGGTGTGCTCACCGTGATCCGTCTGGATGGCGTGGTCGCTTATTGTCGTGAAATCGAACTAGTATTTGCTGAAATACAGGCGAATCCTGCGCTGACTTCGCCGCTGTACCGGACGGTGTTAAATCGTGCGATTCTGGGGCTTTCACAGTATATGGACCAGATCTCGCAGGGGGCAGACAATGCCACTTTGCGTCTGTTTCCAAAATATGAGGCGATGCAACATCTACGCGGCATGGAAATGTCATTCGAGCAGGATTTATTCTTCCCTAATTTGGCCGTTCTCTTGCCACAAAGCGTGATTGGCAGTGAGCCGCCGGCGCTGGCAGCATCCCGTATCAAGGCGGCACATCCGCAATATCAGCAGGGTTTGTTGCTCTGGTTGCGGAAAAATGATGTGAATAGTGCCTTGCCGCTGATGCAGCAGGCTATCGATACCGTCATGAGTTGTGTTTCCGCCGACGGCGGGCGCGCTTTTTGGTGGATCGCCAATGCGATGCTCGACTGCGTGAAGTCAGGTGAACTCGATCCCGAATTGAATGTGCGAAAATTGCTCTCAGGTATTGATCGTCAGATGCGTGCCATCGTCAAGGAGACAACCGGCGATGTGCAGTCTCTGATCGATGAGATGCTCTACTTGATCGGACGCAGTGCTTGCACCACACAGCGTGTCCTCGACGTTAAGGAATGTTACGCGCTCGATTTGTACTTCCCTACAATGTCAATGTTGTCACCCAGCGAAGAAAAGCAATCGCTCGACGCGTTGCGCGGACAATTGCAGGAAGCGGAAGAAGACTGGGAGCAATGTGTTGCCGGAAACAAGGAGTCGTGTGCTAAATTCGTAGATTATGTCCAAAAGATCGCTGAGAAGAGCGACAGGTTAGAGCCTAATTCACCGAATTATCTGGCCAAGAAGATTGAATTGCTGGCTAGTTCTTTGCGCAATCCAGAGTATGCCAAACTGATCGCTGAAGACGTGGCGATGGCGTTGGTGTTGTGGCGGAGCGGGATGACGCATCATGAGTCTCTGGATGCGCGCTTTCAGGAGCAAGCGCACATCCTGTCTGATCAGATTGATGCTGCGATGAGCAAACAGCCGGAAGATGAAACACGTAGCATGGCCGAATTGATCGATTTGTACGGTCAAACTGAACGCGGCGCTGTGACGAACACACTCGCTAATGAAATGTTGACCAATCTGGAGTTGGTGGAGCAAGGGCTTAATGCGTTCTTTCTCGACTCGACGAATCGCAGCGAATTGCCTGTCCTGACAAAACTGCTGGTGCAGGTGCATGGTGGTCTGCGTATCTTGTCGCTGGAGCAAGCAGAACAACTGCTCATTGAGATTCAGGGCTGTGTCAATGCTTTCGCAGAAGGCACTGCTAAGCCTAAGCCTATGGAGACTCAGGCGCTGGCAAGTGCCATGAGCGCCTTACATGAATATTTGCAGCATCTGCATCACGGTCAGCAGGACAATACCTCACCCTTAATGGTTGCGCTTGTTGAATTGTCACGTCAACACCAGGTTTACACACCAGCAGCGACGACGCAGGTGGCGAGCAAGTCTGTGGTGGCTTCGGTATCTGAGGATCAAGGTCCTGCGAGTGAAGACATGGAATTGCTGGCTATCTTCCTGGAAGAAGCTAATGAAGTGTTGGCCATCATGCGTGACAACATCGAGATCAGTCAGTGGCGTCCTGAAAATCAGGAAACGCTCGTTACCATATGCCGTGGTTTCCATACGCTGAAGGGTAGTGGTCGTATGGTTGGGCTGACCGATATCGGAGAAGTCGCTTGGGCGGCAGAGCGCGCAAGCCAAAAATGGCTGAATGATAAAAAACTGGCTACACCGGGATTTTTAAAATTTGCCGAAACAGCGGTCAATGCTTTTTCGATCTGGGTGGCTGAGCTTGAAAAGCATGGTCGCGTAAATGTGCACGGCAATGACGTGGTAGCACTGGCGCTGCAAATCGAGCAGGGTAATGATACCGGTGTGGATATTGTCGAAGCCGTCGCGCCTATCATCGCGCCGCTAGAAGTGGCCAAGTCGGCCACGGTCGTAGAAGAGCCGGCATCGGTGACGATAGGCAGTATTTCACTGTCTCCGACTTTGTTCAACATTGCCAGCGAAGAAGCCAGTCAAAATGTGCTGGCACTGCGTAAGCAGTACAGTGAATTGTTGGAGAGTCAGCCGCAGTTGGTTCAATACGACTTTATGCGCGCCGCTCATACGTTGGCTGGAATCTGCCGCAGTTTGGGCTTCATGACTGTCGTCGATTTAGCGGCAGCGTTAGAAGGTTGGTTGCAGGCACATATCGACCGTCCTGTATCACCTTCAGTTGAACAGCTAAGAATGTTGGAACGTGTTATTGACGCGCTCAATGAAATGGTAGAGGCGATTTGTGCTAAACAAATGCCGGTAGACCGTGCAGATATGACGCAGCTCGTTTTGGGTGACAAGGACAAACTCATCAGTGAAATTGAAGAAAGCGCAGTGGCGGCTGAGCTTGAAGAAGTCATTGCAGTAGAGGCAGCGATTGAAGCAGTTGAAGAGTTTGTAGATGTTGAACCAGAAGCAGCGATTGAAGCAGTTGCAGAGCATGTAGCTGTAGAAGCACCAGTTATCGTAGAGCCGGTTGTCATGGAGCCAGTTGCCGCAGCACCAGTTATCGTAGAGCCGGTTGTCATAGAGCCGGCTGTTGTAGAACCAGTTGTCGTAGAGCCAGTTGTCGTAGAGCCAGCTGTCGTAGAGCCAGTTGTCGTAGAGCCAGCTGTCGTAGAGCCAGTTGTTGTAGAACCAGTTGTCGTAGAGCCAGTTGTCGTAGAGCCAGTTGTCGTAGAGCCAGTTGCGGCACCGGTTGAAGTGCCGAAACGCACCACTTTAGTGAAGGAACAGAAGAGCATGATGCGCGATGATGTCGATGCGCAATTGCTGCCTGTCTTCCTAGAAGAAGCGGATGAGCTCTGCCCTAGTATTGGTGCCGGATTACGTACGATGCGCGCTAATCCTGAAGATGATAATGAGCTGCATCTGCTGTATCGACTCTTGCATACCCTGAAGGGCAGTGCGCGGATGACCGGGGCGATGCGTATGGGTGAAATCGCCCATGAGATGGAAGGTCGTCTGGTTGCAGGTACACAAAGCAAAGATGCAGGCTTGTGGGATGAGTTGGAAAGTGACTTTGACTATGTCAATGTGTTGCTCGAAGAATTGCGTACCGGTAAGTTAGCGCCTGTCCTGACCGCAGAAATGAATCGTGTTGTCGCCGAAGAGGCAGCTGCCGACTTTGCTGAAAGGGTTGAGCTTCCTGTATTGCATGTCGGCGCTGAACGCAGCCAGGTCACCAGCTTGTTGCGGGTGCGTTCGGATGTGATTGATCTTCTGGTCAACCAAGCCGGTGAAATCAGTGTGGCGCGTTCGCGCATGGAAACTGAGTTGCGTGCCTTCAAGGACGGCTTGATGGAACTGACCGGTAGCGTGACGCGCTTGCGCAAGCAATTGCGTGAAGTTGAAATTCAGGCGGAAAGCCAGATTCAAGCACGTATTTCCTTATCGACTGAAAACGACGAGCAGTTTGATCCGCTGGAGTTTGATCGCTTTACGCGTTTGCAGGAATTGACGCGCTTTATGAACGAAAGTGTGCACGACGTTCAGACGGTTCAACAGTCGTTGCTCAAGAATATCGATGAAACCAATTCGGTTATCTTTGCACAGGCTCGTTTGAATCGCGAATTGCAGCAGAATCTGATGAATGTGCGTATGGTGCCGTTCGGCAGCATGAGCGAACGTTTGTATCGTCTGGTTCGCCAAACAGCGAAGGAACTCAACAAACGTGCCAATCTTGAGTTGACCGGTACCGGTGTGGAGCTGGATCGAAGCGTGCTGGAAAAAATGACCGCGCCGTTCGAACATCTGCTGCGCAATGCGATTGCTCACGGGATGGAAGATGAGCAGGTGCGCGTACGCAAAGGTAAGGCCGCAATCGGCGAAGTTAAGCTAAGTCTGCGTCAGGAAAATAACGAGGTCATCTTTGAGTTCAGTGATGACGGCAAGGGGCTGGATTTTGTGGCCTTGCGCCAGGAAGCCATCTACAAGGGCTTGCTGGAAGAGAATGATGACACAGTTACCGATGAGCAGATCGCTCAGCTGATCTTCACATCGGGTATTTCAACCGCACGTGAAGTGACGGAAGTGGCAGGTCGCGGTATCGGTATGGATGTGGTGCGTAGTGAAATCACTGCGCTGGGTGGACGTATCGACGTGAGTTCCAAGTCGGGCCTAGGTACCCAATTCACCATTCATTTACCGCTGACACTGGCGGTCACTCAGGTGCTGATGGTGCGCGCGGGTGAAACGGTCTATGCGATACCGTCGACCATGATTGAACTGGTTCGTCAGGTGAAACCGACCGAATTGGCTGGCCTGTATGCAGCAGAGACGGTGGAATGGGAAGGCCATAGCTATCCATTTAATTATCTGGCAACATTGCTGGGCAATGACGATCACGTTCCGGAAAGTCAGAAACACAATCCGCTGCTGTTACTTCGTAACGGTAATCAACGTGTCGCCTTGCATGTCGATCAGTTGATCGGTAATCGCGAAGCCGTAGTTAAAAACATCGGGCCGCAATTGTCACGTTTGCCGGGTATTGCCGGCGCGACGGTGTTGGGTGATGGATCTGTGGTGCTGATTCTCAATCCGGTACAAATGACGCGTCGTGTGGCGGCGGTTGCTCGCAAGGCACACAAGGCCGAAGAGATCGTATTGAATACCAAGCCGCTGATTATGGTGGTGGACGATTCCTTGACTGTGCGTAAGATCACCACGCGGATGTTGACGCGTGCCGGTTATCAGGTCGTTACGGCAACCGATGGTGTGGATGCGCTGGAGCAACTGACAGAAATCATGCCGGTGGTGATGTTGCTGGACGTTGAAATGCCGCGCATGGATGGATTCGAGTTGACCAAGTTGTTGAGACGCGATGAGAAGACGGCGAATCTGCCTATCATCATGATTACCTCGCGTACAGCTGACAAACACCGTGATCACGCCTTGCAACTGGGTGTTAATGCATACCTCGGCAAACCGTTCCAGGAAGAAGCTTTACTGGCACAAATCGCAGACTTTGTGGCGGACTCGGCAGGCAAGTAATTGGCAGAGGTGAGTCGCTGCCTGGTTAGGGTGGCGACGCGCAGTAAAAGTGTACGACATGATAAATATAATGATTACTGGATCTGCAAACCCCCAAACAATGCTTGGTGGCATCCTATATTCCTACAAAAAATGTCGGTTAATTTAGGTCGGCATTTCGCTGGCAACAAGGAGAAGAAAATGGCAAGTCTAGATCAAACAATTGCAAACTGTGTAAGTTCCATCCCAGAGTGTCTAGCTGGTGGCTATATCGACATCGCTTCCGGCATGTTGTTATCTGTAAAAACGGTGGATTCTCACCCCTCTGAAGTCATTGACTTGCTCGCTGCTGCGACAGGCGATCTTTTTGCTGGTCCTAACGTGGTCGCAATCGAAAACTTGTTCAAGAAGGCACGTGGTTTGCCTGCGGATAATCACCATTACTTTCAGGAAATGATCGTTAACAGCGACAACTTGATCCATGTATTTATGCGCGGCAAGCTGTATAACGACTATGTCGCGTGTTTCGTCTGCCGCAAGACTGCCAACCTGGGGATGGTACTGACTAAGGCGCGCGCAGCGCTGCCTATCATCGAAGCTGCGGTATAAAAATTGGACTCCAAATTGATGCCAGTATTAGCTCTGGCAGAGTTTGGTGTGTCGTTTGGCAAGAGGGTGGTGCTGGACGGCATCACCCTATCGATATTGCCTGATGGCTTAGATGTTCTGATGGGTCCGGTCAAATCTGGTAAGTCGACGCTGTTTCGCACCTTGTCTGGTTTGTATGAAGGCCATGCCTTGCACAAGTGCTGGGGAAGTGTGTCGGTGGCTGGTGATCCTATGTCCCCGACCAACCGGCCCGCATTGGTGCAACAGCACGCGAAGGTGTTTGAGCAGTCTTTGCTGGACGCGCTGCTCGACTCGATACGCGCCACACAAAAACGATCACCTGCCGAATGGCGCACTCAAGCTGCCGAGTATTTGACGGAATATGGTTTGCCTGAAGCTGTGGCGCTAATGGATCAGCCGCTGTTGCATTGCAGCAGTCGCATACAGCGCAGTGTGATGATACTGTCGCAGATTTTACTTAATCCGCCGGTATTGATGATCGATGAGCCGACTTTCGGTTTGGATGATCTGGAAGCCACGCGCTTAACCGATTTCCTTAAGAAACTAGCGAGTAGATGTAAGTTAATAGTTTCATTGCACAATCAGATGCAGGCCAGACGTATGGCAGACAGAATACTGCTGATCGGTGGTGGTCGTGTGCTGGCCTATCAGGAAACGCAGGCGTTCTTCACGAATCCTGCCAATGAGTGGGTAACACAATTTATTCGTACCGGTAGCCTGTCTTTGCCGTCTCCCGATGCGAAACCGCATGATCTGGAAGCGGATATGCCTCCCCCTCCACCTTTGTCACAGGCCGCGCAAGCGGTTCAGGCTGGTCAACCGGTTCAACCGGTTCAGCCGGTTCAGGCAGTTCAGCCAGTTCAGCCAGTTCAGCCAGTTCAGCCAGTTCAGCCAGTTCAGCCAGTTCAGCCAGTTCAGTTAACTCGGCCGGTAGTTGCAATCGCAGCCCCGGTTCAGGAGAAGCCTGTTGTCGCGCCGGTTCAAGTAGTAACACCGGTACAGCCTGCGGTGACAGCACCTGTGGCCACCTCTCCCATCATCGCACCCGCTCTGCCGCCGTTCGAAGCGCTGGCAATGCGTGCGCCAGTGCAACTTCCTCCGCCTAGTAGTGATGGGATAGAACTGGCGTCCATGGTCGGAGAAGTGATGCTGCGCGACTCCAGTGCGCCGCGCGGCTTTAACTGGATTATTCCCGGGAAACTGGCGGGTTGTCCGGCCCCCGGTGTGAGCGCCCCTATCGATTACGATCTGAGCCTGCTCTCCCGCGTCGGTATTACCCGTTTGATCACACTGACCGAGGATGATCTTGATCAGGAGGCGCTGCATCGTCATGATCTGAGAAATATCCATTTGCCTATTATCGATAGGGAAGCGCCATCGATCGGGCAAACGCATATGTTGCTGGTGCGCATGCAAAATTGCATCGCGGCAGGCGACATACTGGCGGTACATTGCAAGGCGGGTTTGGGCAGAACCGGCACGATATTGGCTGCATGGCTGATTCGTGATGGCGGGTTGAGTGCTGAGGGTGCGATGGCCCGTCTGCGCCGGATTGAGCCGGGTTTTATTCAAAGCGCGATACAGGAAGATTTTCTGCGTCGTTATGAAGCTGACTTGACCAACCGGATGATCTGATTATTACACCCAAAGCGGGTGTGATGTTGTCGGTAGTAGTTACACGGTTTTCGTCGGTTGGGTAATCTTCCGGGTGTAAATCTCATATTTTTTATAAGGATTTATATGGAAATTTTGTTCGGTCAAAATAGACTGACTACCTTAGCCGATGAAACGGTGTTGCAGGCCTTGACCCGTCAGGGCATCGCGGCGCGTTCCTCATGTCGAGGCGGTGTATGCCAGACTTGCGTGATGCGTTGTCTCAAAGGCGATATCCCTGCACGTTCGCAATCAGGGCTGAATGCCGAATTACTGGCCAAGCGCTATTTTATGCCCTGCGTCTGCCAACCTACCGGCGATATGGAGTTGGCCGAGCCGGATGCGGATGACTTTTTCGTAACCGCGCTACTGGAAAAGCGAGTTGAGGACGAAGCTGGCATCCTGTTTTTGTTTGAACCGATGAGTGCGCTGGCGACTCCGGTTACCGAGCTGATCGTACTCGATGATCAAGGTCGTCGCGCGCGTTACCTTCTGGCGAATAAGCCGGAGCTCGATTATTACTTCGGCATCTATTTGCCGAGCACCGATCTATCTCCTCTGGCATGCGATTGGCGTGATAGCTTGCAGGCTGGCGGGCAGATTAAGATGCGTACGGCGCTGGCGAATGAGTTGCCCGTTGCAGAGATGCCTGTGCGAGCCGAGCGCCCAAAAGATCCGCCGCCGGATCCGGAATTATGGACGGTCCTAGACAACGGGGTATTGCTGCGCAAGATACTGGAAGAGTTTTACGTGCGGGTTTACGCCGATCCGCAACTGAAGTCTTTTTTTACCGGTTTTACTCAGGAGCGTCTGGTCGAGAAGCAATACTCTTTTCTTCAGCAAGTGATCACTGGCAACAAAGTGTATTTCGGCAATCGTCCGCTCAAGACCCATCACTGGATGGTGATTTCCGATGCCTTGCTGGATCATCGCGAGCAGATCATGCTGGACTGCATCCATGAGCATGGGGTAGAAGAAAAATGGGTTAAGCGCTGGATGGCGCTGGAAGAATATTACCGTCCCGATATCGTCAAATCCGAGCCTTTTCCCTTACAGAACAACGGGGTGGATATTCCGCTGGAAGGATTCGAGGATTTGGTGATCGACGTGGGTTCGATGTGTGATGGATGCGGCAGCGTGATCGAGCCGGGTGAGTCGGTGCGCTATCACGTGCGCATGGGAACAATTTTCTGTACGCGTTGCAACACCGCTGAATCTTTGTAATAGATTGATTATTTAGTATATATTATCGTTCTCCGGTCTTGAGTGTCGCCATCAAAGCACGCCCTGACCGGGTGGCGAATTGTGCCTTCCCTCTCAGCCGGATACAATGCCGCCATGTCTAATTTCAATCTTACCAATCACTTCCTGATTGCCATGCCCGCCATGCAAGAGGGCTTCTTTGCCGGCACGCTGACTTATATTTGCGAGCATGACGAAAACGGCGCGCTGGGGCTGGTGGTTAATCGCCCCTTGAGTCTGACGCTGGCGGAAATGTTCAATCAAATCAACATACCATTGCATCAACCCGATCTGGCCAAAATGCCGGTGTTAGTCGGCGGTCCGGTGCAGGTTGAACGCGGTTTTGTGCTGCACGACACGCGCAAGGATTGGCAGTCAACCCTGCGTATCAATGACAAGCTGGCATTGACTACCTCCAAAGACATCCTCGAAGCGCTGGGTGAAGGCAAAGGTCCCGATAATGTCCTGGTCACTTTGGGTTATGCCGGATGGGATCAGGGGCAGCTCGAGCATGAAATCAACGAGAACACCTGGTTGACCGTGCCGGCCAATGCACATATCTTGTTCGATCTGCCCGCCGAAGAGCGCTTAGGGGCTGCGATGGCGCTGCTGGGTGTGAGTTACTCCATGCTGGTTGAGGATGCCGGGCATGCCTGAAAAATCAGGATTGAAGAATGAGGAACGGGGATTGGAAAGCGAGAGGGTAAGTTGCGCAACGCTCAATCCTCAAACCACGATCCTCAATCCTGTCGTTGGAACTCTGCTCGCTTTCGATTTCGGCACACAGCGCATTGGGGTTGCCACAGGTAATACCTTTTCCGCCAGTGCAAATCCGCTGATGACCATCAGTGAAGAAAAAAACGAACTTCGCTTCGCCAAAATCGCCGCACTGATCAAGGAGTGGCAGCCCGCTGCACTGGTGGTCGGCTTGCCGTGCAATGACGACGGAACGCCACATGAGCTCACCGCCCTGTGTCGCCGTTTTGCCAAGCGCCTGCACGGACGCTACGGGCTGATCACTTTGCTGGTCGATGAGCGTTATTCCTCATTAGCCGCCAGCAGTGAATTAAATAAGCAGGGCATACGCGGACGCGATCAAAAATCCTTGCTGGATCAATACGCTGCGCAACAAATATTGCAGGCTTATCTCGATGAGCCTGCCGTCTGTGAAATCGTCAATGCCGACCGAGGTATGAATCATGAAAAATCCGCAACTCAATAAACACGGCGAGCTTCAGCATCTGCTCTCCACGGAAGGCCTGCCGGTTTGCATCATGCGCGACATTCTGGATCGCGCCGCGACTTTTCTGGATGAAGCGGACGGGCGCGAATTTAAGAAAGTGCCACTGCTGCACGGCAAATCGGTGTTCAACGTGTTCTTCGAGAACAGTACCCGCACCCGCACCACTTTTGAAATTGCGGCAAAAAAACTCTCCGCCGATGTTGTCAACCTGAACATCGGACAGTCCTCTACCAGCAAGGGTGAGACGCTGCTCGATACGGTCGACAACTTGTGTGCGATGCACGCCGATATGTTTGTGGTGCGTCACTCCTCCAGTGGGGCGGCACATCTGATCGCACGCCATGTCGCGCCCGATATTCACGTGATCAATGCCGGTGACGGTCGCCATGCGCATCCTACGCAGGCGCTGCTGGATATGTACACCATCCGCCACTACAAGAAGGAATTTCACAATCTGCGTGTGGCTATCGTAGGCGACATTCTGCACTCGCGCGTGGCGCGTTCGCAGATCCATGCGCTGACGACCTTGGGCGTACCGGAAGTGCGCGTGATCGCACCCAAGACTTTGCTGCCCAGCCATGTCGATAAACTCGGTGTGCAGGTCTACCACGATATGACCGAGGGGTTGAAGGACGTAGATGTGGTGATGACTTTGCGTTTGCAGAACGAGCGCATGCAGGGCGCGCTGCTACCTTCCGCACAGGAATTTTTCAAATACTACGGGCTGACTCAGGAACGTCTGGCGCTAGCAAAACCCGACGCCATCGTGATGCATCCGGGGCCGATGAATCGCGGCGTGGAAATCGACTCCGCCGTGGCGGATGGGCCGCAAGCGGTGATACTGCCTCAGGTCACCTTCGGGATCGCGGTGCGTATGGCGGTGATGAGTACTCTGGCAGGGAATAACCAATGAATATCCATATCAAGAACGGTCGCCTGATCGACCCCAAGAACAAGCTGGACGCTACACAGGATCTGTATATTGTTGAGCGCCGCGTAGCCTCCATCGGTACCGCGCCTGAAGGATTCGTCGCCGAGCAAGTGATCGATGCGGCAGGACTGATCGTGATGCCGGGGCTGGTGGATGTGGCCGCTCGACTGCGCGAACCGGGCTACGAATACAGGGCAACGCTC
The DNA here is from genome assembly GCA_903885165.1 of uncultured Nitrosomonadales bacterium. Classification (GTDB taxonomy): domain Bacteria; phylum Pseudomonadota; class Gammaproteobacteria; order Burkholderiales; family Gallionellaceae; genus Gallionella. Next base: position 21,438 of record CAISHO010000137.1, read on the forward strand.
GAATCCGAGATGAACGCCGCCGTCGCCGGTGGTGTGACATCGCTTGCCTGTCCGCCCGATACCGATCCGCCGCTTGATGAACCTGCACTGGTGGAAATGCTAAAACGCCGTGCACGCGTACTGAATCAGGCGCGCGTATTTCCTATCGGGGCGCTGACTTACGGATTGAAGGGCACCGAACTGACCGAAATGATCGAATTGACCGATGCCGGCTGCAAGGCATTCAGTCAGGCTGATGAACCGCTTATAGACACGCGTGTGCTGCTGCGCGCCATGCAATACGCCGCGACCTTCGGCTATCGCGTCTGGTTGCGCGCGCAGGACAGTTTCTTAGCCAAGAACGGCGTTGCGCATGACGGCGAAGTTGCCTCCAGACTGGGATTGCCGCCGATACCGGTGGTAGCCGAAACCATCGCCTTGGCGACTGCCTTGCAACTGGCGCGCGAGACCGGTGTGACGCTGCACATCTGCCGCATCTCCAGCGCTGCGGGCGTGGAGATGCTGCGCGCTGCGAAACGCGAGGGCTTGCCGGTGACTTGCGATGTCTCGATGAATCACGTGCATCTGACGGAGATAGATATCGGCTATTTCGACTCCAACTGCCATCTGGTGCCACCGCTGCGCAGCGGGCGCGATCGGGACGCCCTGCACGCCGGACTCTTGGACGGCACCATCGACGCGATCTGCTCCAATCACTCGCCTGTCGATGACGATGCCAAACAATTGCCTTTTGCCGAGGCCGAAGCCGGGGCGACCGGTCTGGAGTTGTTGCTGCCGCTGGTGCTCAAGTGGGCAAATGATCAGCGTATACCGCTGCTGGATGCTTTGGCGCGCATCACCATCAGCCCGGCGCAGTTGCTGGGGCAGAAGATGGGCCACCTGTCGGTCGGTGCGCACGCCGATATCTGCATCTTCGATCCTGTCGCATCATGGATCGTGGAACCTGCAGCACTGAAGAGTCAAGGCAAGAACACGCCGTTCAATGGTTACGAAATGCAGGGCAGGGTGCGCTACACCTTTCTGGACGGGCAGATCGTCTACACGGGTTAACTAAAGCCGGGCAGCGCCGCGCACGCCGCACGAATCACGCCTTTCGATAATGCTGACAAAATGCTGATATGAGTGAAACTATTTCTGTTCCAAACGTTGAAATGTCGGGTCGTCAATTGACGGCTGAGGAGAAGACCGAGTTTGTCAGTCAACTGGGCGAGAAAAACTTGTTGCTGGAGGAATGTGCCGGCACAGACACGCTGGAAGAGGCGCGTCTGCAACTGGATCTCGCCGAGATTCTGATTCTGCTGGAGCGCGCAGCATCCGCATGGACGTTGGCTCGGATGGCTTTTGATATCGCGCTAAAAAATGAATCCTGGCAGGATGCGGTGGAAGCCTGCAACGTGCTGTATCAGACCGGACAAGAGGGTGCGCGCGCGGCCTTGGGGATGGGGGTTTGGTTGGCAGTGACTTTTCCCGTTGCTCCTGAACTCACTTATGCCATGCTCGATCACGTCATCACCGAAACCCCTGACAATTCCGATGACGCCGCGTTTGCCGCGATGACGGTGCGTTACGTGATCGATCTGCGCGCGGAAGAAGGTGAGCATGAAAACTGGGGTTTGCTGGCAAACGATCTGATCGCCCGGGTTGCCGCCCGTCACAGTCAGGTGAAAAATCAACAGACGCTCGATGCGTGGATGGATAGGCTGGGTTTGCGCGATCCTCAGGTTTTTTTGCCCGGGTTGGCACAGGTCGTCAATGCTCTGGTAGCAGATTCATGGTGGTTTGATCGTGAGGCGTTGCGCGAGACCTTGCCTGGCTGACGATACGACTACCTTATACGCTGCGGTTTTGAAAACGACATGTTCGGCAGTCATATAGGGTAAAATGACCGGCCTGACGCGTCTCTTATTATCGCCTACATCATGTCCGAATCCTTCCCGTTAGTAATGAGTTTTGCCGCAACCGATCCTTCCGGAGGTGCCGGTTTGCAGGCTGATATGTTGACCATTGCCAGCATGGGCTGTCACCCGTTGTCGGTTGTAACGGCCGTCACCGTGCAGGATACCAGTGGCGTCGAAGATGTGTTGCCGATGGAGCCTGAATGGGTGATAGATCAGGCTCGAGCGATGCTGGAAGATGTGCCCGTCGCCGCCTTCAAGATCGGCATGTTGGGTAGCGTGGAAAATATTGTGGCGATCGCTGAAGTGCTGGCGGATTACCCCGATGTGCCTTTTGTTATGGACACCGTTCTGGCGTCAGGTCGCGGCGATGAATTGGCGGACGAGGATATGCTGGATGCGATGCGCGAATTGCTGATACCGCAAGCCACCATCGTCACGCCCAACAGCATCGAGGCGCGCCGCTTAGCGCTGGACGAAGACAACGAAGAAGATGATCCTTCCTTAGATGAATGTGCCAAACGGATCTTGGCAATGGGTTGTGAATATGTGTTGATCACCGGCACGCATGTGCAATCTACTAAAGTAATCAATACTTTATATAATGAGCATGGCATAGTGCGCAGTGACAGTTGGGCGCGTCTGCCGGGTAGCTATCACGGCTCCGGTTGCACACTCGCCTCTGCCATTGCCGCTTTGCTGGCGCAAGGTGTCGATGTTGAGGAGGCGGTCAAGGAGGCGCAGGAATATACTTGGCAAACCCTGAGTGCAGGATTCAGACCCGGTATGGGGCAATATATTCCGGATCGCTTGTTTTGGGCGCGCGGTGAAGACGATGAGGACAAACCTGAAGTACTCAATTAACGGTTTATATGCAATCACGCCGGAAGAACACGATACGGCCAATTTGCTGCGAAAAGTGAAACTGGCCTTACAGGGTGGCGCGCGCGTGGTGCAGTACCGTAACAAATTGGCTGATGCGGCGACGCGTCTGGAACAGGCGTCCGCCTTGCTGCAACTGACCAGGAAATTTGATGTGCCGCTGATTATCAACGATGACGCGGAGCTGGCTAAACAGGTGGATGCAGACGGCGTGCATCTGGGCGGTGACGATGGCAGTGTTGCGGTGGCTCGTACGCTATTAGGCGCGCAAAAAATAATCGGCGTGTCTTGTTATAATCGCCTCGAATTAGCACACAAAGCCGTAAAATTGGGCGCGGACTATGTCGCCTTTGGCGCGCTGTTCGCATCGACTGTTAAACCCGATGCGCCGGTCGCGACGCTGACACTGCTGCAACAGGCGCGTCTTGAGATACATTTGCCTAAAGTTGCCATCGGTGGCATCACGTTAGCTAACGGCGCGTCAGCCCTGAAGGCCGGAGCGGATGCACTGGCGGTGATATCAGCCTTGTTCGATGCCGATGATATCTGTCTGGCAGCGCGGCGATTCACAAATTTATAAATATAATCAACAAGTTATAAGGATATGGAATGACATCACTACCAAGTTCCAAAAATCAATCACTTTTCGACGCGTCGCAAAACCTCATTCCAGGCGGTGTCAATTCGCCGGTGCGCGCGTTTCGTTCGGTCGGCGGTACGCCGCTGTTTTTTCAGCGCGGTCAGGGAGCTTATGTCTGGGATGCCGACGGTAAACGCTATACGGATTATGTCGGATCCTGGGGGCCGATGATCGCGGGTCATTGCCATCCTGACGTTGTGAGTGCCGTGCAGGCGGCGGCGGCGAACGGTCTGGGTTTCGGTGCGCCGACCGCATCGGAGCTGGAAATTGCCGAGCTGTTGTGTCGTTTGCTGCCAAGTCTGGAAATGGTCAGGCTGGTGAGTTCCGGTACGGAAGCGACCATGACGGCGATCCGTCTGGCGCGCGGCTTTACCGGTCGCTCGCGCATTATTAAGTTTGAAGGGTGTTATCACGGTCATTCCGACGGTCTGCTGGTCAAGGCCGGTTCCGGCGCGCTGACTTTTGGCCAGCCCAGTTCCTCCGGTGTACCGGCTGAAATCGCCGCACTCACTACTGTGCTGGACTATAACGATGCGGCGGGTCTGGAACGCGCCTTTGCCGAATCCGGCAACGAGATCGCTGCCGTGATCGTGGAGCCTGTTGCAGGCAACATGAATCTGGTCACCCCTCGCCGCGAATTCCTCGATGCGATGCGTAATCTGTGCACAAAGTACGGCGCGGTGTTGATTCTGGACGAAGTAATGACCGGTTTTCGCGTCAGTCTGCAAGGCGCGCAGGGTTACTACGGCATCAAACCCGATCTGGTCACGCTGGGTAAAGTGATGGGCGGCGGGTTGCCGGCTGCGGCTTTCGGCGGGCGACGCGACATCATGCAATGCTTAGCGCCTTTAGGTCCAGTCTATCAGGCTGGCACCCTGTCGGGTAATCCGGTTGCGGTGGCAGCAGGGATGGCGACGCTCAAACTGGTGCAAGTGCCCGGTTTCTACGAGAATCTGGCTAAGCGGGCCACGCAATTAACCACTGGTTTGACGGCGGCGGCGAAAAAACATGGCATTCCTTTTTGCGCACAATCAATCGGCGGCATGTTCGGCCTGTATTTCAGTGCTTCGATTCCCACCAGTTATGCCGAGGTAATGTCCTGCGATAAGGAAGCCTTTAACCGTTTCTTCCACGCCATGCTGGATGCGGGCGTGTATCTTGCACCTTCTGCATTCGAGGCGGGTTTTGTGTCTTCTGCACATACGGAGGCTGACATCGATGCGACGATTGCGGCAGCTGAAGCTATCTTCGCGGTTTGGAAATAATGGGTCTCTTCTCTCTTGCAACGTTTTACACTACCGTCAACCACATCAAGGATCTGCCGATGCACGGCGGAAAAGAAGTGGCTTTTGTCGGCCGTTCGAACGCTGGAAAATCAAGTGCAATCAATACATTAGCTAACCATGTCAGGCTGGCTTACACCAGTAAGACGCCGGGTCGCACTCAGCATCTGAATTATTTTTCACTGGGCAACGATAGTTATATCGTGGATTTGCCGGGTTACGGTTATGCCAAGGTGCCGCCTGAAGCTAAGCGCCATTGGGAAGCGTTGCTGAGCACCTATTTGCAAAAGCGCGAAGAACTGTCAGGACTGATCGTCATCATGGATGTCAGACGTCCGCTGCTCGAACTCGATGAAACCATGCTGGACTGGTTTGCTACCACCGGGAAGCCGATACATATTTTGCTGACTAAATCGGACAAGTTAAGCCGTCAGCAATCGACTGCGACGCTGATGAAGGTGAAAGTTTATCTTGCCGAGAATTATCCTCAGTGTTCTGTGCAGTTGTTTTCCAGCCTGAAGAAACAAGGCGTGGAACAAGCGGAAGCCGTTATCGCGGGATGGCTGAAGGCGGACGATAACAGTGAGCAAGTAACGGAAGAAGGCGTTATAGACTGACAGACGCAAGTTTGGCGGACAAAAAAAGCCCCCAACGCGTGGGGGCTAAAAATCTTAACTTGGTTAAGATACACGCTCAGGGAGGAGAAACGTGGAATGAAATATCGTCATTCGCTTGCTATGATAGTCCTTTTTAATAATAGTTCAAAACAATATAGAATTTTATGAAAAATTTTCAGATGCTCGGACAATATCCTCATAAACGCATGCGTCGTATGCGCCACGATGCTTTTTCCCGCAATTTGATGCGCGAAAATGTCCTCACTTCGGCCGATTTCATCTACCCGGTGTTCGTGCTGGAAGGTGAAAACACGGTCGAGGACATCAAATCTATGCCAGGCGTGCAGCGCAAGACGCTGGATTTATTGTTGAAAGACGCGGCAGCCTGCGTCGAACTGGGTATTCCGGCGATGGCGATCTTCCCAGTCGTCGATGCGTCGAAAAAGTCGCTGGATGCGGCGGAAGCTTTTAATCCGGACGGTCTGGTGCCACGCGTGGTGGCTGAACTTAAAAAGCATTTCCCTGAACTTGGCATCATGACCGATATCGCGCTCGATCCTTACACCAGCCACGGTCAGGACGGTTTGATCGACGATGCAGGTTATGTGCTGAACGACGAGACCATCGCCGTGCTGACTCGTCAGGCGCAATGCCATGCGGCAGCCGGTGCGGATATCGTCGCGCCCTCTGACATGATGGATGGTCGCATCGGTGCGGTACGTGGGGCGCTGGATGCTCATGGTCACATACACACGCGTATCATGGCTTACTCCGCCAAATACGCCTCCAGTTTCTACGGCCCGTTCCGCGATGCGGTCGGCTCCAGCGGCAATCTGGGTTCAGGCAATAAATACACTTATCAGATGGACCCTGCCAATTCAGACGAGGCTTTATGGGAAGTCGGCATGGACTTGCAGGAAGGCGCGGACATGGTCATGGTTAAACCGGGTATGCCCTATCTGGATATCCTGCGTCGTGTGAAGGATGAGTTTAAAGCGCCGACCTTTGTTTATCAGGTTAGCGGTGAATATGCGATGCTAAAGGCCGCAGCCCAAAACGGTTGGCTGAATGAAGAGGCCTGCGTGCTGGAATCCTTAATGGCATTCAAACGCGCCGGTGCAGATGGTATTCTGACTTACTTCGCGCTGGATGCAGCACGCTGGCTGAGGAAGTAGGATTGATGGGATGCAGGGCTCTGTATTCACTATTGCCGGTGGCAGACCGGCCGCTGGTTACTTTTTCTTGCGTCGCCAATAAAAAGTAACCAAAAAGAAGGCGACCCCGGTTTGCCGCGCCTCTGGCGTTCCCTTGGATGACTGCAAACAAACGGGGCTGCGCAACTCGCCCTGGTTGGACGCAACGATCCGTCCAACTGCGGAGCTCAAACAGTGCTCGCCCAACGACACCGTTGTTTGCCGTCAACCTTCGGCGGCTCGCAGGGGGAAATTGCCTTGTTTACTCGGCCAGCAACGCCTCGACTGCCGCAATCGTTGCATGGGTTTCAGGGTGGCGGCTTCCGCTGTGTCTGGCGTTTTCAGGAAACACAACGATGTGTATCTGGACGCCGGATTCGCCCGTCAGGGTATAACTGGGCACGATTTCTTCGTGACCGCTGATTTTCACCCGCCATTCCCCGTCTTCAAATTCCAGTTTATTTTTCAACAGAAACAACAATACTGCCTTGGCATCATCGGAAAATAACATCAGATTGATATCCGAATATTCTCCCGCCGTCCCGCTCAACACTGAACCGGTCAGATAAGGGTTGAAACTCGCCAACAGACGCATGCTGTCCAGCGCCTCATGGCGTAACTGTAGCAGCGCAGCGGGGTGACTGTCGCGCTGGTAAAGGGCGCGATAGCTATGTAACGCTGTTTCGATCTCATTGTTGCTGGGCAGATGCCGGGTGTCTTGTGCGCCCAGTTGGCGTGCGGCCTTGCGTTTGGCGAGTGCAAAGTCGGTGAGGCCGTCTTCGGCAATCAGCTTGGCCGCCTGATGCGCCAACTCCTCGCGCATCAGCTTGCCTGGTTGAAATGGCGGGTGTTTATGCGTCATTAGAGCAGTTGATCACGCACCGACTCAGCCGGTTTGCTTTCATCGGTCATGGGTCTTGTGTGTTCACCCGGTGCATTTTCCTGATAGAAGTATTCTACCCGTTCGCCATTTTCATCGTGATGGCCGCCCTCGTTGATGCGCACGGCAACCATGTTTTCTGGCATGCTGTATTCTGCCTGAGGCACGTTCTTCAACACTTTTTCCATATAACCCATCCAGATGGGTAGTGCGGCACCGCCGCCCGTTTCTCTGTCACCCAGGCTGCGCGGTTGGTCGAAACCTATCCACGAAATACCGACCACGGTGGGTTGAAAGCCACAAAACCAGGCGTCGATAGAATCATTGGTTGTACCGGTCTTGCCAGCCAGATCTTGCCGGCCGAGTTGCATCGCGCGTATCCCGGTGCCATGTTTGACCACATCTTGCATCATACTGACCATGGTGTAGGCATTGCGTACATCGATGACTTGCTCCGCACCCTGGTTGGCTACAACCGGTATGGTTTTGCTGAGTATCTTGCCGTTGGCATCTTCAATGCGCTGTATGAAATAGGGCGTGGTACGGAAGCCGCCGTTAGCAAATACCGAATAGCCTGTCAGCATCTGTAACGGTGTGACCGAACCGGCCCCCAGCGCCATGGTCAGATAAGGAGGATGCTTGCTTGCGTCCAATCCGAATTTAGTGATGTAGTCCTGCACATAGGCGGGCGTAATGGCCTGCAAGATGCGGATAGAAACCATGTTCTTGGAATGAATCAGCGCCTGGCGCATACGCATTGGTCCGTCGTATTTTCCATCGTAGTTCTTCGGCTGCCACGGATCGCTGCCGGTCTGATCAGAGCCGAAAGAAAGTGGTGCATCGTTGATGATAGTGGCGGGCGTGAAACCCTTTTCCAGCGCGGCCGAATAGATGTAGGGCTTAAAGCTTGAACCAGGTTGACGCCAGGCCTGGGTGATGTGGTTGAACTGATTGTGATTAAAATCAAAGCCGCCGACCAGGGAATATATTGCGCCGTCCAGCGGATTGCCGGAGACAAAGGCGGATTCGACCTGAGGGAGCTGGCTGACTTGCCAGGCACCTTGCTCATTTTTTTGTACGCGTATGATGGATCCTGCGACTATCCTTTGATTTAATGCAACTTTATCAGTTAAGGATCGTTGAGCAAAACGCAGCGGTTCGCCGCTGATGGTGACTTGCTCACCGCCCTTGCAGTAGGCGCGTATCTGCGTGGCCGATGCGGAAAGCACGACCGCAGGCAGCAAATCGTCGTTGTCGGTCGAGTCTTGTAGAGACTCTTCCAGATATTCGTCACTGTGATCCTCTTTCAGATCAATAAAGCCTTCCGGTCCGCGATAGCCGTGGCGTCTATCGTAGTCAAGCACGCCTTTACGCACGGCCTGATAGGCGGCTAACTGGTCAACCTGGCGGATGGTGGTGTAAACCTTGTAGCCTTGCGTATAGGTCGCGTCCTGATACTTCTGGTACACAGCCTGTCTGACCATCTCGGTCAAATAGTCTGATTTAACGGCAAATTCCTGATTGCCACGTTTGGTGGCGAGCGATTGGATTTGTGCGGCGGCAAACTGTGCGTCGTCGATAAAATGCAATTCGTGCATGCGGCGCAGCACGTAAAGCTGGCGTAACTTCGCGCGTTTAGGATTCACTACGGGGTTGTAGCTCGATGGGGCTTTCGGTAATCCGGCCAACATGGCGGCTTCAGCGATGGAAATCTGAGCGAGAGGTTTACCAAAGTAAATTTGTGAAGCCGATGCAAAACCATAGGAGCGTTGCCCCAAATAAATCTGATTGATATACAGTTGCAGAATGTCGTCTTTGCTGAGGTAATGTTCGATTTTGAATGCCAGCAGCATCTCATTGAATTTCCGCGTAAACGTTTTTTCCTTGGATAAGAAAAAATTTCGCGCGACTTGCATAGTGATAGTGCTGGCACCCTGTTTGGTGCCGCCCGCTGTAAAGTTGGACAAAGCGGCGCGTAGCACGCCCATATAGTCAACGCCGCCATGCTGATAGAAGCGGTCGTCTTCGGCGGCGAGTATCGCGTGCTTCATGGCGTCAGGCACGTCGGCAATTTTGACCAGTGCGCGGCGCTCTTCACCGTACTCACCGAGCAACGCGCCTTCTGTACTGTAGATGCGCAGAGGGACTTTAGGGTGGTAATCGGTGAGTGCCTCTAGCGACGGCAGCGTTGGGTAGGTCAGCGTGACCGCGATGCCTATCAAAAAGACGGGCAGCAAAATAAGCGAGAGCGCAACGGTAACGGGGAGAAGCCAGCGGCGTGTAGGCATTGAATAATTGCTCAAAATTAATTAAATAGTGGTATCGTTCACAAGCGCATGGATTATACGAGATAAACGGTCCTCTTATAAAACCACTTTACATAGTTGACTGTTGTTGCTAGGATTTAATCAACTTTATACGGAAACGCTCCGAACGGCCTATGCCAAAAGTAAATTTTGATATTTTACTGGATTTTTTCCAGTCAAAAATGCCACCGCTGGTTGGGGTGGATATCAGCTCCTCTTCTGTTAAATTGGTAGAGTTGAGCCGTTCCAAGACAAATTCGGGTTATGTGGTCGAGCGCTATGCGATAGAAGCGCTGCCTAAGGACGCGTTCTTTGATGGAAATATCAATAATCTCGATGCGCTGGCGGAGACGTTGCAGCGCGCTTGGAAACGATTGGGCACGCGCGTCAAAAACATTAGTGTTGCGCTGCCGGCAGCGGCGGTGATTACCAAAAAGATCTTGCTACCTGCCGGTATGAATGATGAAGATCTGGAATATCAGGTTGAATCCGAGGCAAATCAATATATCCCTTTTGCACTGGATGAAGTGAATCTGGATTTTCAGGTGTTGGGCCCGGCACTGGGTAATGCTGATGAACTGGAAATCCTGCTGGCCGCTTCGCGTAAGGCGAATGTCGAGGACAGAGTCGCTGCGGCGCAGGCGGCAGGTCTGGTGGTTGTGGTCGTGGACGTGGAACCTTATGCGGCAGAAATGGCTTTTTCACAAATCCGTGCACAATTGCCTGATAGCGCCGAAGATAAATGTGTGGCGTTGATTGATATTGGCGCCTTCGTCATGAATGTGAATATATTGCGCAACGGGTTATCCATCTACAACCGCGACCAGCAAATCGGGGGTGAGCAGCTCACGCAGCAAATTCAGAGTGTATTTGGTTTGTCAGCAGAACAGGCTGAGTCGGCCAAACGCAATGGCGGATTACCGGATAATTATGAAAATGACGTATTAACGCCCTTCCGTGACAGTTTGGTGATGGAAATTGCTCGCGCACTGCAATTCTTCTTTACCTCTTCGCAATACAACGAAGTCGACTATATTGTTCTGGCAGGGGGGAGTGCTGTACTGCCGGGTCTGGATGACGCTGTGGCAACACGAACTCAGGTCAGTACCATGGTAGCCAATCCGTTTGCCATGATGACCTTATCGAGCAGAATTAAACCGCGGCAGTTGCAAGCAGATGCGCCCGCCTTGATTGTCGCTTGCGGACTGGCCATGCGGAGGTTTGACCCATCATGATACGGATTAATCTGTTGCCGCACCGCGAGGTTAAACGTCAGGCAAAAAAAATACAATTCTACGCACTGAGCATCGCCTCGGTGTTATTGGCCGTTGTAGTTTGGGGCTTGGCCCATGTCACGATCAGCAGCAAAATCGACTATCAGGATAGACGCAACACGTATTTGAAGCAGGAAATCACCTTGCTGGATAAACAGATCAGCGAGATCAAGAAGCTGCGCGATCAAACCAAATCCTTGCTCGAACGCAAGGACGCGGTTGAAAAGTTGCAGAGCGATCGTTCCCGGGTCGTGCACCTGCTCGATCAAATGTTGCGCATTTTGCCTGAAGGCGTTTACATCAAGTCGCTTAAGCAAACCGGCGACGGCGTGAATCTGGTCGGTTATGCACAGTCCAATGCGCGTGTATCCACGCTGATGCGAGCCGTGGAAGATTCGCCCTGGCTGGATACCCCCGCGCTGGTAGAAATCCATGCAACCACAGCGAACGGCGCGCGAGTCAGTGAATTTACTCTGACGTTTAATCTGACCAAGTTACAAGATGTCGCGACAGCCCAACCCGGCGGCGCCAAAAATCAGGTGCCATGATGAATTTAAGCGATTTTAAAAACCTCAATCCAAAAGCACCCGGTGCCTGGCCGCTCCCAGCGAAGATAGTGACTTTTGTGATGATGTTTGCCGTGGTGCTGGTGTTGGGCACGCTGCTCGATCTGGAAGGTCAGTGGGAAGACTTGCAAAAGGTTAAAGCCGAGGAAGTCACACTTAAGGAGACTTTTCTATCCAAAAAGCAGCAGGCGATTAACCTCGATCTTATTAAGAAGCAACTCTTGGATACTCAGGAGTCTTTCGGTGCGCTGCTCAAACAGTTGCCGAATAAATCGGAAATGGATGCCCTGTTGACCGACATTAATCAGGCAGGGTTGGGGCGTGGTTTGCAGTTTGATTTGTTCCGCCCGGGTGGTGAAGTGATCAACGGGGCGTTTGCCGAACAACCGATTACCATCAAGGTGACGGGAAATTACGATGATTTGGGCAGATTTTCCAGCGACATTTCCATGTTGCCGCGCATCGTGACTTTGAATGATATTTCCATTGCACAGACTGGTGGTGTGTTGACGATGGATGCGACCGCCAAGACCTTCCGTTATCTGGATGAAGAAGAGCTTTCTGCACAAAAACGAGCCGCTAAGGCGGCTGCGGGAGGCAAGAAATGAGGCCAATTTACCTTTTGATGAGTTGCGTCTTGCTGAGCGCTTGCGGCGGCAGTGAGTTTGACGATTTGCAGGACTTTGTCACAAATTCTGGCGCGAATATGCGCGGAAAAATTTCACCGCCACCGGTAGTTAAGCTGTACGAACCGTTTGCTTATGTTAATAGTACGAACCTGACCGATCCATTCAAGCCGCGTAAACCGGAGTCAGGGCCTGGCAGCAAGCGTGGCGCCAATGAACCCGACATGGATAGGCCCAAGCAAGCGTTGGAGGAATTTCCGCTGGAAAGTCTCAAAATGGTCGGGTATGTATACAAATCGAAGGTGGGACACGCTGTGGTGCGCGCGCCGGATAAAAAGCTTTATCAGGTTAAAGTGGGTAACTACATAGGAACAAATTTCGGCTTGATTAAAAAATTAACCGATACAGAAATCGTGATTAAAGAAGTTGTGCAGGACAGTACCGGTGACTGGGCTGAGCGTACCAGCAGCCTGCAATTAGTGAATGATTAAGGGGTAAGGCAATGTGGCAGTTCAATAACGTGATCAAAGGTTTTTTTCATTTGATGGGTTTAATTCTGGCCCTAGGTGCGCACAGCGCTTGGGCCGATGCGCAGAATAAAATTACCGCGTTAACCGTAACGGAGACGGGGGGCGGTAACACCGTGATCAGGATTCAACTGGCGGAACCGCTTGCTAATACACCGGTTGGTTTTACTATTAATCTACCGCCGCGTATTGCACTGGATTTTCCCAATACAGAAAACGCGATGGGTAAGTCGGTTCAGGATATCTCTCAGGGTGACTTGCGCAACGCCAATATCATTCAGGCAGGCACGCGTACGCGGGTGGTGGTGAATTTGAATCAGATGTTGGCCTATGACACAAAAATGGAGGGTAGTGCGCTGGTAATGACGCTGCATGCGAAGGCGGCGGTGCCTGCAGTTGAAAATACCGTATCGCGTTTTGCTGAGGCGCGTCAGGGCCCGCAAAAGCATACCCTGAACGATCTGGACTTTCGTCGCGGCAAGAACGGCGAGTCACGGATTCAGGTCGATCTATCCGACTCAGGTGTAGGCATCGACATCCATCGGCAAGGCACCAAGTTGCTGGTTGATTTCCAGAAAACCAATCTGCCGAAAAAATTGCAACGCAAGCTCGATGTGGCGGATTTTGCTACGCCGGTTCAGTTTGTCGATACTTTTGCCCAAGGCGATAATATTCACATGGTGATTGAACCCAAGGGAAACTGGGAACACGCCGCCTATCAAACCGACAACAAGTTCATCATCGAAGTAAAGACGGTTGTTGAAGATCCAAACAAGCTGGTTAAGGGAAACAATGCGGGTTATGCCGGTGACAAGCTGACGCTCAATTTTCAGGATATTTCGGTTCGTGAAGCGTTAAACGTGATCGCGGACTTTACTGAATTGAATATGGTGATCAGTGACAGTGTGGCTGGCAATCTGACCCTGCGTCTGAAGGATGTACCCTGGGATCAGGCGCTGGATATCATCCTGCAAAGCCGTGGATTGGCGATGCGCAAGAATGGCAATGTGATTCAGGTAGCGCCTATCGGGGAAATATCCGCATCGGAGAAAAATGATCTGACTGCGCGTCAGGAAATTTCCGAACTGGAAGAATTGCGTACCGAGAGTTTTCAACTGGGTTATCAGACTGCGGCAGCGGCAGCATCTCTGCTGAATGGCGTCAGTGCGGGTGCTGCAGGGGCGGCAGCCGTCGTGCCAGGTGCAGCGGGGGCGGCTCAGGGCAACGCTACTCCGCGCATCTTATCCAAACGCGGTAGCGCCATGGCCGATGCGCGCACCAATACCTTGTTCGTCAAAGACACGCCATCGCGTCTGGAAGAAGTACGTAAACTGCTCAAGCAGATCGATATTCCCTCAAGACAAGTGCTGATCGAAGCGCGCTTCGTCTCTGCAGGTGATAGTTTTGCAAGGTCTCTGGGTGGCAAATTAGGTTACACGGGTGCGGGTAGCTTTGCACTTGGAGGTAATACCCCGACTGCTACACGTGGAGCGGTGACTGGAATTACTAATGTGAATTTACCCGCTGCGGCCAATGGGACAGGCGGCTTACTGCTTTCATTGTTCAACCCCGCAGCGACCAAGGTGTTGTCTTTGGAACTGGATGCCTCCGAAACCGATGGTGTCACTAAAAATATCGCCAGTCCCCGTGTGGTGACTGCCGACAAGACTAAGGCAACCATCAAGTCTGGCGTCGAAATTCCTTACACACTGGCAGGTACAGTCGGCAGTCCGCCTACCACCGCTTTTAAAACCGCAGCGCTCAGTCTGGATGTGACGCCGCATATCACGCCTGACAACAACATCAACATGACGCTGGTCGCCAGTCAGGATACCGTGGGTACGTTGTATGCCGGCGTGCCGAGTATCAACAGCAAGGTCGTCACGACCGAAGTGCTGGTTGAAAACGGCGGTACGGTGGTGGTCGGTGGCGTATTTACTCAGGACATTGCGGATACCACCAACAAAGTGCCGCTGCTTGGGGATATTCCGGTTTTAGGCTGGATGTTCAAAAATAAGGTGAAGACAGATAGCAAGACTGAGTTACTGATTTTCATCACACCAAAAATCATGCAGGACACATTAAATTTACATTAATCACCCACTGGTTTGAACAACATACAGGCCCGGCTCAGTCCGGGCTTTTTGTTACAATACGCACTATGCAAACTAATCCGCAAATCGATAGCACACGTAAGCTACAGTCGGGTAACCTGATACTTGTCGGCATGATGGGTTCGGGGAAAACCACCATGGGGCGTATCCTGGCCAAGCATCTGGATAAGGTGTTTGTGGACAGTGATGAAGAAATCCAGTTTCGCACCGGTGTGACCATACCTCACATCTTCGATGTGGAGGGGGAGCCCGGCTTCCGTGTTCGTGAAACCGATGCGCTAGCAGAGTTGGTCACGCGCGACGGACTGGTTCTGGCGACCGGCGGCGGTGCTGCTCTGGCTGAGGTCAATCGCACCATGATGAAGCAAAACGGGATCGTCATCTATCTCAAGGCCGGTGTTCACGATCTGTGGTTGCGCACCCGCAATGACAAGAATCGCCCTTTGCTGCAAACCGGCAATCTGCACGCCAGACTGTCCGAGTTGCTACATCAGCGCGATGCGCTCTATCAACAGGTGGCCGATATCGTCATGCCGACCGGCAGGCAGAGTGTGCACGCTCTGATGTTGAGGCTGGTGGCGGAAATCGAAAACTACCGAAAAAATAATCAATAAAATCAAAGCTTATGCAAACACTGACAGTAGGGTTAGGCGATCGCAGTTATCCGATACACATAGGCACAGGCTTACTCGCCCATGCTGAATTATTGAAATCTCATCTGCCCAAAGGGCGTGTGGCGATAGTGACCAACACCACGGTCGCTCCCTTGTATCTCGAAAAGCTGCGGGAAACCTTGGGGCAGCTCGGCGTGAGCAGCGTGACCGTTATTTTGAATGATGGCGAGGTCTACAAGACATCCGAGACGCTCAATCTGATCTACGATGCCCTGCTGACGCATCGCTGTGAACGCAGCACGCCGCTCATCGCCCTGGGAGGCGGCGTCATCGGCGATATGACGGGTTTTGCCGCAGCGTGTTATTTGCGCGGCGTGCCGTTTATCCAGATTCCCACGACCTTGCTCTCCCAAGTGGACTCTTCGGTGGGCGGTAAGACCGGCATCAATCATCCGCTGGGTAAAAACATGATAGGCGCGTTCTATCAGCCGCAACTGGTGCTGGCAGATATCTCCACATTGAACACCTTGCCGGACAAGGAACTCTCTGCCGGATTGGCCGAGGTTATCAAATACGGTCTGATACGCGATCTGCCCTTCCTCGAGTGGCTGGAGCAGAATATGGACAAGTTGCTGGCGCGCGATCTTGAAGCCTTGCAATACGCGGTGTTTCGCAGTTGCGAGAATAAGGCGGAAGTGGTGGCGGCCGACGAGCGCGAGGGCGGTGAGCGCGCCTTGTTGAATCTGGGTCACACCTTCGGTCATGCGATCGAGTCGGGCATGGGTTACGGCAACTGGTTGCATGGCGAGGCGGTGGCTGCCGGCACCATCATGGCGGCGGATTTGTCGCAGCGTCTGGGTTGGATCAGCGAAGCGGATGTGGCGCGGGTACGCGCCTTGTTTTTGCGCGCCAATCTGCCGGTGATCTCGCCTGATCTGGGCGTGGAAAAATATCTGGAATTCATGGGACATGACAAGAAAGTTGAAGGCGGCAAGCTGCGTTTTGTCTTGCTCAAACAGATCGGTCATGCCGTCATTGAAGGTAATGTGCCGCCGGTACTGTTGCAGCAAACATTAGAGGCTTGTGTCGCGTGACTAGCGTGCACGATATGCCCGCGTCCTTCTCTCCTACCTCTCTCCCGTGCCCGGGCGAGAGTGATTTGGTTTCGTTGCGCGAGTCATCGGTTCACCTTGCCAGTTACGCGGTTTCCGATGCCAACTCGCGCGGCAGAGTTTTTCCTGAAGCCGCTCCGCAGGGGCGCAGCGAATTCCAGCGCGATCGCGATCGCATTATTCACTCCGGCGCGTTTCGCCGCCTCGAATATAAGACGCAAGTATTCGTCAATCACGAAGGCGATCTTTTTCGCACGCGACTGACGCACAGCATCGAAGTGGCGCAAATCGCCCGTTCGATTGCGCGTCGATTGAATTTAAATGAAGACTTGGCCGAGGCGATTTCGTTAGCGCACGATCTGGGGCATACGCCGTTTGGTCATGCCGGACAGGATGCGCTCAACGAGTGCATGAAAGCCTATGGCGGCTTCGAACACAATCTGCAGTCTGTTCGTGTGGTGGATCTGCTCGAAGAGCGTTATGCCACCTTTGACGGTTTGAATCTGTGTTTTGAGACTCGCGAAGGGATGCTCAAACATTGCCGTCGCGAACAGGCAGCGCAACTGGGTGAACTGGGCGAGCGTTTCATCAAAAATCAGCGTCCTTCGCTGGAGGGGCAAATCGCCAATCTGGCCGATGAGATTGCCTACAACAATCACGATGTGGATGATGGTCTGCGTTCCGGGCTGATCACGCTGGAACAACTGGAAACGGTGCCGCTGGTGGCTGAACATCTGCAGGAAGTGAGAGCCGCATATCCGGATCTGGCCGGGCGGCGTGTGGTGCATGAGATGGTGCGTCGCATGATCAATACGCTGGTCACAGACTTGATCGCGCAGAGCGCAGCCAATATCGCTGCGCAGAATTTACAGACGCTGGACGACGTGAGGAATGCACCGGCCTTGATCGCTTTCAGCCCCGAGTTAAACGCCAAACAGCGTGTGCTGAAGAAATTTCTGATGACGCATCTATACCGGCACTACCGCGTGATGCGGATGAGTGCTAAGGCGCAGCGTATCATCCGCGATCTGTTCGATGTGTTTATGACAGATAGTCGTTTGCTGCCGACCCAGTTTCAATCGGCGGAAACACAAACGGATATCGAACGCGCACGCGTGGTCGCTGATTACATTGCAGGTATGACCGACCGCTACGCAATCCGGGAACATAAACGCATCTTCGCGGTGGAAGATACGGTTTAAAAATTGTTAACATGAAGTGAATGGCTTTCAGCGCCACTTCCCCCTGTGCGGTAAATCAACTTCGCCGGGGGCAGCCCGGCTGCTGGTCACCTTCTTTTGCGTCGCCAAAAGAAGGTGACCTAAGAAAAGGCGACCCCGGTTTGCCGCACCGCCTGTCTTTTGCAAGGCAGGCGCTGTACCCTTGATAGTCCACAAACAGCGGGGCTGCGGAACTCGTACGATCCGCTACGCGGCCACGTACTCAAACAGTCGTGGCTCAGCCAGTTTTCGCGTTATTTGTTTCGCCGAAACTGTTGCCATGCTACGCATAGCAACACGTTTTCACCCAACTGCACCGCTGTTTGCGCACTCTCTTCGGCGGCGCACAGGGGCGAACAGGTGGAGCTGATGGTGTTCAAAGATTGACTTTTAGGTCGGTCATTGCGACCGCGAACAAAGTGTGGCGGGCAGCAATCTGTCTGTTTTTAACTATTTGATCATATTAAATAATCTGTAATTATTCCGGCGAATATCGCCGCGCCTATCCAGTTGTTGTGCAGGAATGCACGAAAACATTCCTCGCGCTCTCGTCCCTTTATCAGTTGGTAGTGATGCAGCGAAATGCTAACTGCTACCAGCAATCCGATAAAGTAGGCGGCGCCCATGCCCATCATTAAACCTGCGACGGCCAGCAGCGCCAAAGTCAGCGCATAGCAGGCCATCACCGCAGCTACATCGTATTTCCCGAAGAACAGCGCGGACGAGTGGATGCCTAGATGGATGTCATCGTTTCTGTCCACCATCGCGTATTCCGTATCATAGGCGATTGCCCAGAACACATTCGCCAACAGCAGCAGCCAGGCGACGGGCGGTACATGATCCAGCTGCGCGGCGAAGGCCATCGGGATGCCGAAGCCAAAGGCGATACCCAAATAGGCTTGCGGAATGACGAAAAAGCGTTTGGTGAACGGGTAGCTACCGGCCAGAAATACGGCGGGGATCGACAGTAACAGGGTGAGCCGGTTGAGCGGGAGGATGAGCAAAAAGGAGATGACCGCCAGTATCGCCGCCAGCCAGACGGCTTCACGCGAGCCGATGCGACCGCTGGTGATCGGACGGTGTTGGGTGCGTTCCACATGCTTGTCGATATGGCGATCGGCAAAGTCGTTGATCACGCAACCGGAGGAGCGCATCAGCAACGTGCCTAGTGTAAAGATCAGGACGATGTGCCCGGCCGGATGACCATTTCCTGCGATCCAGACGCCCCAAAGTGTCGGCCACAGCAACAGCAAGATGCCGATGGGGCGGTTAAGGCGGGTGAGCTGGTAATAAAGATGCAGGCGTTCGGTGAGTTTCATGCCCGGATTTTAACCCGAGCGGCACTTTTTGCGTCATTACTACGCGATTTTTGGCCGAAGAAAACGCGCCGGATAGCGTAAGCGCGCCGTTACGACTATAATTCGCCTCCATTTAGCTTAAGTCTATCGCCCAATACCAAGATGCAGCTGTTCGCCTTTGGCCTAAATCATCAAACTGCGCCGCTTGCCGTGCGCGAGCAGGTCGCGTTCAATGTGGACGGGATAGAGAACGCCCTGCGTGATTTGGTGGAAAACGGGGCGGCGAAAGAAGCGACCATCCTGTCCACCTGCAACCGCATGGAACTGTATTGCAACGCGGCCAAACCTGAGCACGCGATCGACTGGCTGGCGCAGTATCATCAACTGCCACGCAAAGATCTTGAACCCTATTTGTATTCATTGCCGCGCGAGCAGGCGGTGAAGCATTCATTCCGCGTCGCCAGTGGACTCGATTCTATGGTGCTGGGCGAGCCCCAGATTTTGGGTCAGATGAAACAGGCGGTGCGTCAGGCTGAACAAGCCGGCACGATGGGTATATTGCTGCATAAGCTGTTCCAGAATACCTTTTCCGTCGCGAAGCAGGTGCGCACCGAAACTGAAATTGGCGCCAATCTGGTCTCGATGGCCGCTGCAGCGGTTCGTCTGGCCGAACGCATTTTCCCCAGCATCAGTGAACAGAACGTGTTGTTCATCGGCGCGGGTGAGATGATAGAACTCAATGCAGTGTATTTTGCTGCGCGCAACCCGAAACGCATCACCGTTGCCAATCGCACGCTGGAACGCGCAGAGACGCTGGCGCGTAAGTTCAACGGTCACGCCATCACGCTGTCCGATCTGCCCGAACAATTGGCGCTGAACGATATCATCGTCACCAGCACCGCCAGCCAGTTGCCGATACTGGGCAAGGGTATGGTTGAACGCGCATTGAAGGCGCGTCGTCATAAGCCGTTGTTCATCGTCGATTTGGCCGTGCCGCGCGATGTTGAAAAAGAAGTATCTGATTTGAATGATGTTTTTCTCTACACGGTTGATGATATCGCCGAGGTGGTAAAAGACGGCCTGGAGGCACGCCAGAGTGCAGTCAAGGAAGCTGAAGTCATTATTGATTCCGGCGTGTCCGACTTTTTGCACTGGATGGAGTCGCGCGGTGTGGTGCCCACCATTCGTGCCTTGCGCGATCACGCCGAACGCGACCGCTGTCACGAGCTAGACAAAGCACAGCGATTGCTGGCTCGCGGCGAGAGTCCGGAAAAGGTCATTGAAATGATGAGCCGGGCGCTGACTAATAAATTCCTGCATGCCCCGACCCACGCGCTGAATCAGGCGCACGGTAAGGACCGGGACAACTTCCTTGAGGTAGTCCATCGCCTGCACCATCTGCACACCGAAGAATAAGCTGGTAGCCGAATGAAACCCAATATTGCGATTAAGCTCGGTCAATTGAGCGAGCGTCTGCTCGAAGTCAATCAACTGTTGAGCACCGAAGAAGCCACTAAAAACATGGATACGTATCGCAAGTTAAATCGCGAACGTGCCGAACTCGAACCGGTCGTGGAGCTGTATCACGCCTATCAGGGCTGTGAAAGC
>CAISHO010000138.1 GCA_903885165.1 uncultured Nitrosomonadales bacterium
GATTGGGACGAAACGTCTATTTCAGAGAGAGGTCGCTCTCTCTTTAAATGTGCATGTCAAATTTGGAATGGACCAGATCGCGTAGAAGGTAGTAGTCCCGCATCCTCAAGCTGGGAAGATACGATTAAGCAAAGCGTCAAACTACCACCTGATGGGACAGTTGGTCGGTTCACGTATTTTGGAAAAACATACACCGGAAAAGTGATTGACGGCGTTTTGTATGTCGACGGGGTTGAGGGGAAATTCAGTTCACTTTCTTCCGCCTCTGCGGCAATTTCAGGAACAAGCAGGAATGGCTGGAATGACTGGTATCTGCTTAATGAACATGGAAGCTGGATATTGGCAAACGAGTGGAGGCAGATGGCCTCCGCCATCAATTGAAATGCAACTGATCAGATCTGCACGAGGATGAGCGTAAAGGGTAAAAGGGGACGCTACCCTTTATTTTCTTGAGAGGAACTGGCCATACCAGCCTCTCAATTCAATATTGAATTTCTGCTGTGTCTCGGTTGCTGCCTCTGGTTGCGGACAACAGAATGTCTCTTGTCCGTCTAAAGCAGGCATAGCCACACCAGCTCAATTCCAACCTATTGGACTTTCGAGGAAAATACACACCGAAATGTTGAAATCATTGGGGAAAGGATGGAGGATGAGTTATGGCGGGCGAAATAATTTTTTATTAAAGGCAACTGTTCAGGATTTCTTAACAGTTCGCAAGGAGGGTGAGCGCCAAGTGTAGCGCACGCTGACACATTACAACATGGACATGGTGATTTCCGTCGGCTACCGGGTAAAAGCATGATTGCTACGTGCTTTCGTATTTGGGCTCATTCCTATATTGCCTTCATTGCAATGTATTGTCCTGATACAATGCAAGCATGAAAGCCCATTGCATATTTAGCAAAAAGAGAACACACGCTGATGGAATAATCGAGATGGTCATCTGGCAGTTGCCGTCTACCGATGCAGAGCGACCTCACGGATTGAAATATCGTCTTGTATATATCGTGGCAGGAAAACGCCGGGTAGGTTACGACAATGAAAAAGGTAAGGGCGATCATAAACATATCGACGGCAGTGAAATTAAATATTCATTTGTCAGCATAGATCAATTGATTGCAGACTTTTTGAATGATGTAAGGAGCTTGTCATGAATAAAAAAACACTTAATGTTGAAGTTTCTTCTTTAGAAGATGATTTGGCTCAATTTGCCAAAGTGTGGCGTGATGCTGAAGCGGGTAAACGCGTTAAGGCTTATGCAGGGATTGGTTTTGAAAATGCCATTGCGCTTTTGTCCACCCTTACACCAAAACGCTGGCTGTTAATTGAGGCATTAAAATCAAGCGGTGCGCAGAGCATCTACGCGTTGGCAAAACTTCTTGCTCGAAATTACAGCAACGTACATACGGACGTAACCCGGCTACTAGAGTTAGGTATTGTTGAAAAAGATGAAACTGGTAAAGTATTTGTGCCTTGGGACAAAGTTGATGTGCAGTTCCCTTTGCAAAAATTAGCAGCCTAAATCAGATCGCTGATGACTTCAATTTGCTCGGAAATCAGAGATCATAATATTCGTGTATGTCTCGATTGCTGTCGCTGGTTGCCGACAACAGACTGTCTCTTGTCAGTCTAACGGGCATGGCAATAGTGCCACCCCTGACAATGAAGAGCGCCATGCCCGTTGCCCTCTTTTCAATTTTCCCGCGCATGCGGGGGAAAGGGTAAACGAAACGCTACGCGAGTTTCAAGTTTGAGCGGGCATAGATACATCAGCTCAATCCCAACTTATTGAATTTTATATGAAAATGCACAACGCTGATTCCAACCTGGGCATGTAGCCGAGTTTGTCTCAGAAAGCTTTTCTATCCAACCCAGGATTGCAAATAGCCAAAAAATGGAGTGAAACAATGAAATATTTAACCGTGACGGACGCGCAGGCGTGCATATTGGAAGCCGTTAAGACGCTGGGAGTTGAATCGGTCGGCATTGAGCGCTGTCTGGGACGCGTGCTGGCGGCGGATATTCTGGCGAATCGCGATCAGCCACCTTACGATGTTTCGGCGATGGACGGTTTCGCGCTGAGAAGTTCTGATCTGGCGCACGGCGCGGCTACGTTGGAAATTGTCGAAGATATCCGGGCGGGCGAGATGCCGACCAAGACCTTGGCGACTGGCCAGTGCGCGCGCATCATGACCGGTGCACCGGTGCCGCAGGGTGCGGACGCCGTGATCCGGGTCGAAGATACCGAAGCGCTTGCCGATAATCAGACGAAAATCCTGTGTGCGGTAAAACCCGGTAACGACATCCGGCAGCGGGCCGAGAGCATGCGCAATGGCGCTGTTGTGCTGACGGCAGGCACGGAGATTACGCCCGGCGTGATTGGTATGCTGGCGATGGTCAAATGCAGCAACGTTACGGTGTATCGTCAGCCTAGTGTGGCAATCTTGTCCACCGGCGACGAGCTGGAAGGCTTGAATGATCCTTTTGACGCCAATAAGATTCCCGATGCCAATAGCCATGCCTTGATGGCTCAGGTGCTGTCGCTTGGAATCGCGCCCGTCATGTTAGGGATTGCGCGCGATGATCCGGATGAATTGCGCCGCTACCTGCAACAGGGCTTGCAATACGATGTGCTGTTAGTCTCTGGCGGCACGTCGGTTGGTGTACACGACTATGTGCGTCCGACACTAGAGGCACTGGGCGTGGAGATGAAATTCTGGCGGGTGGCGATGAAACCCGGGCACCCGATGGCATTCGGTGTGGCAAGCGGGCATGATA
>CAISHO010000139.1 GCA_903885165.1 uncultured Nitrosomonadales bacterium
CGGCTGATAGGCATCCGTCGAACTCATGCGCTCATAGCAAGCGGCAAATTGTGCGCCGAGTTGTTCGGCCAGATGCAATCTTAATCCGTTGCGTGCAGCGTGCAGCGCATCCGGATCGACCACCTCCATTTGTTCGGCCAGCGTAGCTTCTCCGGGCAGGCTCAGGGCTTCAGCGGCAAAGGCAGGATCGGCAGCCGAATCCTCCAACACCCGCGCCACTGCGGTCACAAAACCTTGCGGCCAGACCGGCGCCCCGCCCGCTGCCAGCGTTACGCTCGCGGTCAAAATCAGGCGAGAGGCCAGACGTTGCCCTGCTTCCCAACGATTGAAGGAATCAGTATCGTGCGCCAGCAAATGCGCCAGTTCAGCATCGCTATAGGCGAAATCGAGCAGAACAGGCGCCGAGAAATTGCGCAACAGCGACGGCACGGGTGCAACCGCCACGTCCTCAAAGACAAATTGCTGCGTGGCTTCGTGCAGTGACAAGACGCGTGTCATTGTCACATCTGTCTCACCCGCCAGACGCAACGACATATCCTGACCATCGGGACCGACCAACCCGACCGCGACAGGAATATGGTAGGGCAGCACACCCGACTGCCCTGCCGCACCAGACTGGCGCAAGGTCAGCGTGTAACGACGGTTTACCGCATCATAAATCCCTGAGGCGCTCAACTGTGGCGTGCCCGCCTGCTCGTACCAGCGCATGAACTGAGTAAAATCCACCCCCGAGGCATCCGCCATTGCGGCAACGAAATCATCGCAAGTCACAGCCTGACCGTCATGCCGCTCAAAATACAGATCCATGCCACGACGGAAGGCCGCTCGGCCGATCAACGTCTGTATCATGCGCATCACCTCGGCGCCTTTTTCGTAGACGGTCGCGGTGTAGAAATTATTGATCTCGATGTAGGACGACGGGCGCACCGGATGCGCCATGGGACCGGCATCTTCGGGGAACTGGGCGGCACGCAGACCGCGCACTTCACGAATACGGGCAATCGAACGGTTGTGTACATCCGCGCCAAATTCCTGATCGCGAAACACCGTCAAGCCTTCCTTCAACGACAGCTGGAACCAGTCACGGCAGGTCACGCGGTTTCCTGTCCAGTTGTGGAAATACTCATGCGCCACCACCCTATCGATATTTTCAAAATCGACATCGGTCGCCACATCGGATCTGGCCAGCACGTACTTGGTATTGAAGATATTCAAACCCTTGTTTTCCATCGCCCCCATGTTGAAATCGCTGACTGCGACTATCATGTAATGATTCAGATCGCACTCCAACCCAAAAGTCTGTTCATCCCAGTTCATCGACTTTTTCAACGCCAGCATGGCGTGATCGCACTGATCGAGCTTGCCCTGTTCGACATAGATCGCCAGATTCACCTCACGACCCGATGTCGTGCGATAAGTGTCGTGCAACACATCCAGATTCGCGGCCACCATGGCAAATAAATAACAAGGTTTCGGGTGAGGGTCCTGCCAGGTCGCCCAGTGACGACCGCCCGCCTCATCGCCGCTACCGACAGGATTGCCATTAGAGAGCAACTGAGGGAGCGCCGCCTTATCGGCGTGCAAGGTGACTGTGTAGCGCGACATCACGTCCGGACGATCGGTAAACCAGGTGATGCGGCGAAATCCCTGCGCCTCGCACTGGGTAAAATATCCGTTAGCCGAACGATACAGACCGGACAGACAGGTGTTGTCGTCGGGGTGTATACGGGTCACC
>CAISHO010000140.1 GCA_903885165.1 uncultured Nitrosomonadales bacterium
GAAATGACCGGGCACTTTTTCTTTGTGGAACGCTGGTACGGTTTCGATGACGGACTGTATGCCGGTGCACGATTGCTGGAAATATTAAGCCGTGTCGCCGACCCTAGTGCTGCACTCAACGCCTTGCCCGACGCATTCAGCACACCGGAATTGCACATCCACACGGCAGAAGGCGAGAATCACACGCTGATGGCGACGCTTAAAAAATCAGGTGAATTCACAAATACCAAAGAAATCATTACCTTAGATGGAATACGCGCAGAGTATGCCAACGGCTTCGGATTGGCGCGTCCCTCCAATACCACGCCTGCGATCGTGCTGCGCTTCGAAGCTGACAACGAGGCCGCCCTCAAACGCATACAGGACGATTTTCGCCGCGTATTTCAACTCGCCGCCCCGCACCTGCCACTGCCGTTCTAGCGACTTAGATTACGTCCTGTTCATACGTGGATCGAAGGCGTCGCGCACCGCATCGGCAAACAGATTAGCCGCCAGCACCAGCACCAGCATGAAACTGAAGGCCGCTGCCAGCGCCCACCACACCATCGGTTCACGCGCCATTTCCAGCCGCGCGCCGTTAATCATGGTACCGAAGCTGATCATCGACGGATCGACACCGACGCCCACATAAGAGAGCACGGCCTCGGCCAGTACCAGTCCAGAAAAATCCATCACCAGCGCGATCAAAATGATGTGCATCACATTCGGCATGATGTGGCGCGACAAGATACGCAAGGACGACACGCCGAACGACTGCGCCGCCTGTATATATTCGAGTTCGCGCAATTTGAGTGTCTCACCGCGCAGCAAACGGCAAAGCCCGGTCCAACTCGTCATACCGAGTATCAGGCAGAGAAATACTAAGCGCAGATCCGCGCGCGAGGCAGCCGTATCGAACCAGTTGGGATGCGTGTCTATCGTCACCTGCATCATCAGCACCGCCGCCGCGATCAGCAGCACGCTGGGGATGGAGCTCAACACCGTGTAGACATACTGGATCACATCGTCCACCCACCCCCTGAAGTAGCCCGCCGCCACGCCTAAAAACAGCGCCAGCGGCAGCGTGACCAGCGTCGTCACCGTGCCGATAATCAGCCCGGTGCGTATACTTTTGAGCGACAGATACAGCACGTCCTGCCCTACCTTATCGGTGCCCAGCACATGGTAGACGCTGGCTAAATTGATCGTCATGCCGATTAGTCCCGCGATGATCAGCGTGACAATCACAAGCGGCCATTGCCGCGCACTTGATTGAACCGCTACGCGGTGATTTTCTATACCACTGGATTCCCGCCTGCGCGGGAATGACGAAAACAGCCACACCAGCCCCCCACCTGCCAGCAGCCCCGCCAGCGCACCGGTCACCGCCCGGCTCATCACCTGACCATCATCACCGGTATATTGCAACTTGGGATAGACACGCACGACGTTGCCCTGCGCATCGGTCACACTCTCCTTCGCATACAGGGTCATGGCCATTGGCGCGGAATAGGTTTTTTCGGTATGCAGCCGCAGCGGTTCGACCAACTTATCGAACACGCTCAACACTTCAGGCGAATACACGGTCTGGCCGGCACTCTTGTCTTTCAGCGCAACGCGGTAGTGCAAGGTATCTAACATGCCTACCAGCAAAAACAGCGACAACACCAGCAGGGATACCATCGCCACATTGCTCTTCGCCACCCTGCGCCAGGGCAGCAGCAAATATTCCTGTCGACGCACATACCAGGTCATTAACGCGCCCGCTGCCAGCAGCAGAAACACCAGCGCATCGCTCCACAAGATCACCGGCGTAAAACTCATTGCAGCCTCACCCGTGGATCGACCAGCGTGTAGGATATATCGGTGAGGATCAGGCCGACGATATACAGCAAAGAGCCCAGAAACACCATCGCGCGCACCACCGAAAAATCCTGCGCATTGATTGCGTCTATCGTGTAGCTGCCCAAGCCCGGTATGCCGAAGAACGACTCGGTGAGCAGACTACCCATGAACAGCAGCGGAATTACCACCACCACGCCAGTCAAAATCGGGATCATGGCGTTTTTCAACACGTGCGAGAACAGTACGGAGAGTTCGGACAAGCCCTTGGCGCGTGCGGTGCGCACGTAGTCCTTGCCGATTTCTTCCAGGAAGATGGTGCGATACCAGCGACTGGAAGATCCGATGCCGCCGATCACGCCGATCACTACCGGCAGCACCACAAATTTAAAGCCGTCCGCGCCGCCCGCGTAACCCGAAATCGGCACCAGATGCCACAACTTACTGATCAGAAACTGCCCGCCGATGATGTAGAACAGGCCGGACACCGACATCAGCACCACGCACAGCGCAACGCCTGCGATATCCAGTGCGGTGGCGCGAAACAGGGTCATCAACAGCGCGAAACTCACATAAAAAATCAGTCCAATAAGAAAAGTCGGCAGGGCGATCGCCATACTCGGCCCCATACGGGTGACTATTTCCCGCGAGATGCTGCGCCCGTCATCCGAAAATCCGAAATCCAGCACAAACATACTGGCGGATTTTTGCCAAAATATAGTGTCGGTCAGTTTAGCCGATGAATCAGCCATCTTATTGATTAATAATGGTTTATCGTAACCGTGCTGCTGCTTCCATTTTTCAATGGCCTCAGGGGTGACGCGTTTGACACCCAATTGCATGCGCGCCATGTCGTCCGGCGTGTTGACCACGAAGAACAGCGCGAAGGTGAGCAGATTCACCCCGATGAGAATCGGAATGGCGTAGAGTATGCGGCGGATGAGGTAGGCGATCATGAGGCCGTATTATAAGGGGGATCTTGCCAATTCGTTTCAACAACGACATTACAACCCCCGACTGAAAAACTTGTTACAACACCGGAAACACACACCGGGCAGCTTGCTTCTTCACAAGGGTAATTTGCTGCGCCATGACAACGCACGACTCCTTAGCGGCATTGCCGGCTTTGACAACGATGCGCAACGAACCTGACTGTACAACATAATCATGACTTGCCTTATCGGTCAAAACGGGCTGCAACGAGGGCGCTAATTGTTTGTCACAACGGCTTACCAGCTTGCACAGACTACAATTTTTTTCGATCGAAGCGCTAATATTTTGATTCGCCTCGAAACATTTTTTTTGATCTCCCCAGGGTAAATCGATAAAAATCAATTCACTTTGATCGGGGAAAATAACCTGAACAAATGGGTAATAACGGATAGTGTTCATCAAGAACATCGCCATGCCAACCAGGGCGAGTATGCCCACGGCTGACACCAGATAGATCCGGTAACGTCCCATTACCACACGCCCGGAATCAAACGCGCAGTTCTAGCCGCATATTCACGATACTCAGCAAAAGTATCGCTGAGCACACACTCCTCATTGAGCATGCGGCGAATTTGAAATACAAAATGCACCAAAATCACCAGCGCCGCCTGCCATGACAAAAATTGCAGGAATATACCGATGATCGCAATTTGCTCTGCCAGATACAGCGGATGACGCACCAGTTGATAGGGCCCGCTGGTGACCAGCTTTCTCGCCTCGGCCATGATGCTGATAGAGCGACCAAGATGCAATAACACCACCACACACAAATAGTTCCCTGTGAGCAATAGTGTCGTTGAGACGAGATCCAATATCGGTGAGGAATTTGATCGATCCAGCAACAAAAGCACATTGCCCAGCGTCAATCCCAGCAACGCAGATATCTTGGGCTCCCACCCTGTTGCCTTGTTAACGGGCCGTGAACGGATTAGATGGAAGAAAATCAATAAGCCCAAAAACACCACCAGCGAGATACGTGCCGACAATGCGAACATGAAGTGCCAGTCAAATGCCAGTGGAGGGCGCGCCAAAAAAGTGCCGAGATTGAGCAGTTCCCGTACAAAGAAAAATCCGGTGAAGAGTAATACAGGCAACCTCATCAGCCTGTCGTAGAGTACTTCCTTGTTCATCAGCAACTTCCTAAACCTGCAGCAAAAAAATGAGCATCATGACGTAGATACACAATGCTGCCAAACTGACCACAAAAACCGCACCAGCCGCACAGTCCTTGGCTATTCGGACAAACTCTGCCTGTCCGGGATGCAATCCGTCCAGAACTTGCTCGAGCGCCGTATTAACCAACTCCAGTGCCAGCACCAGACAGACCATGATCAATACAAGCGCCACCCACACCATAGGGGGCCGAAGTATAAACAGCGAGCACAACGCCAAGACAGCCAGACGAATTTGGGTACGGAAGCTGACTTCATTCTGCCAAGTGTGTTTGATGCCACTCAGCGCATACCGCATGCGAAAAACGAAAGACTGTCCCTTATTGCTCATATGCCGTACAGACTAATCCATTTTCCAGTAAGCGGTCACGCCGTCAGGCGACACTGACCAGTTCATCCCGCGTTTTTGCTCATTGTGGTGCGATTGATAGACGAAATCACCGATTGCATAACCGAACAAGGAACCGGCCACCGTATCTGAGAACCAGTGATTACGTCCGCCTATACGGGCCACATTAGTGACCGCTGCCAAGCCGTATAACCACGGCGCATCATATTCCTTGGCATAAGGCGTGATCGCCGCCCACATGATTGTGGTATGCCCTGACGGCATGGAGGCATTCCCGTTATTAGCACTCGCAAAATTAAAGCTGGACGGGCCCGTACCCGCCAAAGGACGGTCGCGGCCGATCAGATATTTAAGCCCGAGCGTGCCAGCCAGCCCGATCCCGCCCGCCGCCAGCGAACTATATGCCGTCGTCGCTAATTTACCTTCTGGTTCAGCACTGAGAAAAGCCATCCCCGAAGCGCCCAGCGCCAGGAACGGCAGCATGTTCCCGAAGGATTCAACACTCGTCATGGTAGGCCCTGCGCCGTGGCTAACAGCAAACTTATCCGCTGGTTTATCCAGAACGCTGGATGCCAGTGTAATGCCGCCCATCCACAACATCGACTCCCAGAACTGGCTGGTCGTCGTCAAACGACCCGCATTCATCAAATCGTTCTTTGCCGCAGCATAAACAGATTTACGCGGACCAGAATACGTCAGTGTATCGTCCGCATCGCCGAACTGCGTTTTCCTTTCATCCGACCAGGGACTGAGTTTCAATAAATCGCCGCTTTGTCCGTTGGTGAGATCGAATAGATGAAATTCTCGATTAAGCATCGCGCCGCCATCCCGCGTCAACGGATGCCAGGTAATGCTGGCGATATTGGAACTGGAACGCGTCAGCATGGCATCGAACGGTATATTGACATACACACCCTTATCAAAACTTCCTTCGCCGAACTGAACCGCAGACACGTTGGTCTTGGTCGCGAATGCACCCATCTTCACGCCATTTTTGAATGAGCGAGATAAATCCAAGGTCGCCCCGATATCGCCAGCCAGATACTTACCCGCATGCACCGTCGCATTGATATCCTCAAAACCGGTTTCCCAATATAAGCTGACATGGCCCGTGACCGTTTTATAGGGCAGAAAGGTAAAATCCTGAGCGAATCCGCGTTGCTGCACCGCATTCATATCCACGCCTAAAGACACGGGGCTTTGCCATGGACGGTACAGCCACTCGCCACCCACACCACCGTACATGCTCTCGAACATACCGCCGTATAGACTGTAAAAATTATTGGCGTTCAGTTTGCCGACGTGCGTTAACTGAAACACCGGCATGGTCACCGGGGAGGTATTGACATAGCGTTGAATATCGGTCCTGACGCGAGGCAGGGTACTGTTGGAAGCGGGGTAAATAAATTTATTATAGTTGTCGAGCAAGCCGTATTGCAGCGACCCCGTCCACCAGGTATCGGAGCGGAAGTTCCAGTTTCCACGCGCGCCCACACCGACTCTGTACAACAAGCCTTCCGGACCGCCGAACGAGTGATCGAGGTACATACCCATATTACTGGAAAATTTCTCGGGCGATTTGTCTATCAGGACATCGGTTTTTTGTAATCCATAGCCACCAAAACTGGGTTTCTCGAATACGCTAGCCTGCTTTCGATGAATCGGAATGTAGCTGGTGTGAGCGGCGACCCAGGCATGGCGATCGACCTGAAATTCGTGCAAATCTAAGCCCTGCCCTTCCGATTGAATTCGGAATACCAGTATATTTTGTCCGGGTACATACTTGTGCAATACAGAGACGATACGATCCACATAACCATTCCAGTTCGCCGCATCCGCATTCTGAAAGCGCACAATCACCTCGCTTCCCGACCGTTTAATCTGCAGCACGTGCCAGCTTGTTTTTTCTTCCAGCAACGCCGTTACTTTTTGCCAGTCCGGTTCCTGTTCAGGATAGATTGCGGCGATCGGCTCACTGTCCGGATCATTGATCTTGGGCACAGAAAACTTACTCAAATCACCGTGAAAGTTAAGCCCCATCCCCAGCGTATTACCGCGCTCAAAGTTCACGGCAAGATCGAGACCTGGATTGACACGATAGACCACACCCGCATTGAACGGACTGCTCTGTTTCTGTGGATTAGCCAGCGGCTCGTTCTGATAGTTGTTACCGTCGTATTCCAGCTTGAGGATCAAAGATTCCCAGGGGGTTTGATATTGCACCCCGCCAAACAAGGAAGTCGGGCCTCTGAACATGGAAGAACTGTTCACCGTACCGCCCTGCGCAACCGTATTAGCTGGACGCACGCCGAACTGAGAACCGAATACCGACAGCGGATTGCCCAGATTGCCGCGTGCACCTAAATATCCCCAGCCTAAGCCTAGCGACCAGTCCAGATCGCCGGTCCGTTTACTGCCGACCAGATATTCACCGGAAAACAATCCCGTCCCGCCCAAGTCAGTCAATCCCATCGCGAGCTGGGGCAACATGGCCGTCTCATTCAACAGCTTCACTTTGGCATCGACACTTTTATCCTTATAAGACTGATTCCCGGAAAAATTTGCAGCCCCGTATAAACGATTGGAGATATCGGTCCAACGCACGCCTAAGGTAAACCAATCCATCAACTGCATACTGCCGGTCATGCGTGTATAGGGGGCAACGTTATTCACGGTGATAGCGGCATTTCCCGCGCTCTCCATACGCGCCGACGGGGTTTGTATCAACCCTATCAGCCCCCAGTCATTGGCCGTCAGTGCATTATCGCGCGGCCGCTCAGGCTTCCCGAACAAGTCCCTCCCCTTGGCGGGTGCGGGCAGTATAACCGGCCCCGAATCAACCGGGAAAAGTGCAACATCAGGAACCGCCCCTATTCTGCTTGTTAAATCTTTATCAGGTGCCGCCTTCGCTGCGACCAGCCTGCGAGCCGAATCACTGACAGACAAACCTGACAATCGGTCTGGCGCAACACCCTGTGTAGCCAGCAGCCTTGCCACTTGCGACAGGATCTCCTCAGGCCAGGGAGTCTTTGCGTCGGCCACGACGATCCACGCGCCGGGTGCCGGAGAATTTTGTTTAGTTTGATTCCAGCCTGCCACGCCTGCACGCTGTATCAACCCGTCCGGCTGCACCAGCCAAACCGTGTGTGGATTTCCTTCCGCATCACAGCGGCGGGCGTAATCCTTGGCATATAGTTCGACAGCATGAGTCACCTGGCAGAAGGAGCCATCTCCTTTGACGACGGTGACCGAAGTCGGACGGGCCGGAATGACGACTCGCTGCCCCTTTTTCAAAAATGGGTCTTGCTGCGGATTCACTTCCAGCCAGCGGGGATCGGTTTTTTCAACGACCACACGTCCCGTGACCGGCAAGGCAGTAATGAAAGCGCCAAGACCCCGGGCATCAATGCGGCTAATATCAGATCCAACGTCAACACTTTGAATTTGTGCTAACAGTTGCGACTTGATGCGAAGTTGCGATTGCACCTCTTCCGGCACCATCCATACCAAGCCGGGCAAATAGGGTATTTCGGCATTCACCCGCTGTGGAAGCGGCTGAGGTAGCTGTAACAAATACTGTTTCAAGGCAACATGGCTGTCATTGAGCCATTGGCTCAAGCGGGCATCTTTCTCTATTTCGACATCGACACCTGCCTGAGCCCCGGATGCAGCGAGCAGCAGCAAGCC
>CAISHO010000141.1 GCA_903885165.1 uncultured Nitrosomonadales bacterium
AGATGCCCTGAAACTTGTCTCAGACCAGTATGATTACGTGCTGATCGATTGTCCGCCTGCACTTAATTTATTGACTTTAAATGGATTATGCGCAGCCAAGTCGGTGATGATCCCGATGCAGTGTGAGTACTATGCGTTAGAAGGCTTGAGCGATCTGGTCAACACAATACGCAAGGTCAGGGCGAGCTTGAATCCTGTGCTGGAAATTGAAGGATTGTTGCGCACCATGTTTGATCCGCGCAATACGCTGGCGCAGCAAGTTTCAGCGCAATTACAGGAACACTTCGGCAGCAAAGTTTATCGCACGGTGATTCCGCGCAATGTCCGCCTGGCGGAGGCACCGAGCTACGGTGTGCCCGTGCTGTATCACGACAAATCCTCCAAGGGCACGTTAGCTTATCTGGCGCTGGCCAGTGAGTTGTTGAACAATGCGGCGAAACCTGCCGCTACGGTATAAAGAATACGACGATGACAAGACCACAAAAGGGACTCGGGCGCGGGCTGGAAGCGCTGCTATCG
The DNA here is from genome assembly GCA_903885165.1 of uncultured Nitrosomonadales bacterium. Classification (GTDB taxonomy): domain Bacteria; phylum Pseudomonadota; class Gammaproteobacteria; order Burkholderiales; family Gallionellaceae; genus Gallionella. The sequence continues at coordinate 520 of CAISHO010000141.1, forward strand.
GGTGGCAAGAGTGAAAAAGACGACGTGCTGCGCGATTTGCACGTGACCATGCTCAAACCGGGAAAATATCAACCGCGTTCGAGTATGGACGAGCAATCGTTGCAGGATTTAGCTTCGTCGATCAAGGCGCAAGGTGTGATGCAGCCGATACTGGTGCGTCAACTGATCGATGACAGCTATGAAATTATCGCCGGTGAACGCCGCTGGCGCGCAGCACAGATTGCGGGATTGCAGCATGTGCCGGTGCTGGTGCGCATCGTGCCGGACAAAGCGGCGCTGGCGATGGCGCTGATCGAAAACATACAACGAGAAAATCTCAATTCACTGGAAGAAGCGGTCGGTATACAGCGCCTGATCGACGAATTCGAGATGACCCATCAGACGGCAGCGGAAGCGGTCGGGCGTTCGCGCAGTGCGACCAGTAACTTGTTGAGATTGCTGAAATTGCCGGAAATTGTGCAGAAGATGTTGATGGAAAACCGTATTGAAATGGGTCATGCCAGAGCACTGCTGGGATTAGAAGGCGCGCAGCAAATTGCGACTGCAAATCAGATCGCCTTAAAACAGTTGTCGGTGCGAGAAGCCGAGTCGCTGGTTCAGTTGTTGCTCAATCCGCCTGAACCTGCGCAACCTAAAACACCAGATCGAGATTTGCTGCGTTTGCAGGAAGAACTGTCTGAATCGGTGGGGACTAAGGTCGTTATCAAACCGGGTAGTCGCGGTGCGGGTAAATTGATACTGGACTATTCAAGTCATGAGCATCTCGATGAATTAATTGCTAATTTACAAAAATTATAAACAGAGGGCTTGACTTTGACACATGAAATCAATGACAATGCCAGCCATTCGGAAATCCAAGGATGTGAGAAGTTGAGCATAACGCCCGGGATGGATGAAACAAAAACAACAATAAATCAAGCTTTTAAAAAAGCAGCTCGCTGGCAAATAATCGTAACAGTGGCCTTCTGCTTCATCTATCTGCTGTTTAGCAGTGTGAATGCGGCAATATCATCCTCTCTGGGCGGAGTAGTAGCGCTCGTAGGTGGATATGCAGGGGTGCAGATGACGCGCCGGCGGGTAGATCAAACGGCAGGTAGCGTACTGATCGTATTGCTGAAAGCGGAGCTGACGAAAATAGTAGTGATTGCGGTGCTTCTGCTCGCAATATTTAAACTTTATAACGGGCTGGTACCATTGGCTCTGATAGGCGGTCTGGCAGCATCTGTACTGGTTTCCGGTGCAGGTCTGGGGGCCGTGGGAAATTATAAAAAATAACTGGATTCATCAATGTCTACAGAACACGCGCTAACACCATCTAGCTATATTACCCATCATCTGACTTTCAATTCCCAGTCTATTGGCCATTCGAGCTTCTGGTCGTTGCATATGGATACGTTGATTGTGTCCGGTCTGCTCGGTCTGCTGACATTTGGCATGCTTTGGTGGGTTGTTCGCGGCGCAACAGCGGGCGTGCCGACCAAGCGTCAGGCGGTCGTTGAATTGCTGGTAGAGTTCATTGACGATCAGGTTAAAGGCATATTTCATGGCGACCGCAGCAAGTTTATTGCTCCGCTGGCGCTGACCGTATTCATGTGGGTACTGATGATGAATGCCATGGACTTCTTGCCTATCGACGTGATGGCATGGGTTTATGAGCACGTGTTCGGCCAGGAGCACTGGCGCGCGGTTCCTACTTCAGATATTAATACCACCTTCGCGCTGGCGTTGTCGGTATGGTTCCTGATGATTTTCTTCAGCATCAAGGTCAAGGGTTTGGGCGGTTGGATACACGAGTTGTTCTGTGCACCATTTGGTTCTAATCCATTGATTTGGCCTGCTAATTTCTTGTTCAACCTGATCGAATATGTTTCCAAGCCGCTGTCACATGCACTGCGTCTGTTTGGTAACATGTACGCTGGCGAAATCATCTTCCTGTTGCTGGGGATGTGGGCTGCTACCGGGTTGGTAGGCACAATATTCGGTGCATTGTTGGGTGCTGGATGGGCTGTGTTCCATATTTTGATCGTTGTATTGCAGGCCTTTATTTTCATGATGCTCACCGTTGTGTATTTGGCGATGGCTCACGAAAGTCACTAGTTGTAGCAAATTGTAGCAAAAGTAATTTTTATAACCACTGTTAGTAACTTGAAAGGAAACACTATGGAAACTTTGACACTTTTGGCACAGATTCAAGCGTACACCGGCATTGGCATCGGCCTGATCATCGGTCTGGGTGCATTGGGCGCGTGTATCGGTATTGGTATTATGTGTAGCAGCTTTTTGGATGGCGCAGCTCGTCAACCAGAAATGATTCCAGTATTGCAAGGTAAAGTGTTCCTGTTGCTCGGTTTGATCGATGCATCTTTCATTATCGGTGTTGGTCTGGCTATGATGTTTGCATTTGCTAACCCACTGTTGAGTGTTATCCCTAAGTAATTGTGGCTTGGCCAACATTGTATTGGCCAACGTAAGGATCTGAAATGGATATTACATTTACACTAATTGCGCAGGCGTTAACGTTTGCAATATTAATTTGGTTCACAGCCAAGTTCATCTGGCCGCCGTTGATGACGGCAATCGAAACCCGCCAAAAGACAATTGCGGACGGGTTGGCAGCAGGTGAGCGTGGTAAGCATGATCTGGATTTGGCCGCAAAGCGTTCAGCAGAAATGTTGCGCGAAGCGAAGCAAAAAGCGGCAGATATCCTGGCTGCTGGTGATAAGCGCGCAAGCGAAATCATTGAAGCAGCTAAGGTTCAGGCTAAGGTAGAAGGTGATCGCATTATCGCTGGATCCAAGGCTGAGCTCGAACAAGAAGTATTCCGTGCTAGAGAGCAATTACGTTCCCAAGTGTCAGCCATAGCATTGGCAGGCGCTGGTAAGATTTTGGGCCGTGAAATTGACGCTAAGGCGCACAACGACTTGCTCGATAAACTTGTTGCGGAAATGTAACCACCATGTCTGAAGCCATAACCACAGCACGTCCCTATGCGCAAGCGGCTTTCGATGCTGCGCAAAAACTGGCAGATTTGAAGGGCTGGTCGGAGGCTATCTTGTCTCTGGCCGAAGCGGTCAACCATCCTGAAGTTCAGGCGATCATCAACAGCCCGCGCGTAGCGCAAGCTGATATTGAAAGCTTAATGGACGGACTGTTGGGCGCTAAAGCCGTCGTTCAGCTTCGCAATTTTGTGCGAGTGCTGGCCGAAAACAAGCGTATGCAAATTCTCCCTGAAATCGCATCCCTCTTTGAGGTATTGCGTGCAGATGCAGAAAAGACCGCGCTCGTTGAGGTTGACTCAGCCTTTGAATTGTCAGATAAGCAGCAAGAAAACATCATCAGCTCACTGAAGAAACGCTTGGGCCGCGATATTAAACTTGTCTGTAAAATCAATAAAGATTTGCTGGGTGGTGTGGTCATCCGTACCGGAGACCAGGTGATCGATGGTTCTGCACGAACCCGTCTTGGCGAAATGGCAACCGCCCTAGCCTGATAAAGAATTATCAAGATAAGGAAATCCAGATGAAGCTTGACCCTTCTGAAATAAGTAATTTGATTCGCAGCCGCATCGAGAACTTCGAAGCGCTGACTCAGGCACGCACCGAAGGTACGGTGGTCAGTGTTACTGATGGTATCGTACGTGTATACGGCTTGTCCGATGTTATGCAAGGTGAAATGTTGGAATTCCCTGGCAACACATTTGGTCTGGCTTTGAACCTGGAACGTGATTCTGTAGGCGCCGTTATTCTGGGTGAATACGAACACATTACCGAAGGCGACACTGTTAAGTGCACCGGACGTATTCTGGAAGTGCCTGTAGGTCCTGAATTGTGCGGTCGCGTTGTTAATGCGCTCGGACAGCCTATCGACGGCAAGGGCCCTATCAACGCCAAGATGACAGACAAGATTGAAAAGGTAGCGCCTGGCGTTATCGAGCGTCAATCTGTTGATCAACCTGTACAAACAGGTCTGAAGTCAATTGACTCTATGGTGCCTGTAGGTCGCGGTCAACGCGAACTGATCATCGGCGATCGTCAGACTGGTAAAACAGCTGTTGCGATCGATGCGATCATCAACCAAAAGGGCCAGGGTATCACTTGTATCTATGTTGCGATCGGTCAGAAGGCTTCGACCATTGTTAACGTGGTTCGCAAGCTGGAAGAGCACGGCGCGCTGGGTTACACCATCGTGGTTGCAGCTACCGCTTCTGATTCCGCTGCGATGCAGTTCCTGGCTCCTTACGCTGGCTGTACCATGGGTGAATATTTCCGTGATCGCGGTGAAGATGCACTGATCGTATACGACGACTTGACCAAGCAAGCTTGGGCATATCGTCAAATCTCTTTGTTGCTGCGTCGTCCACCAGGTCGCGAAGCATATCCTGGAGACGTTTTCTACCTGCATTCCCGTTTGCTCGAACGTGCAGCGCGCGTCAATGCAGAATATGTTGAAAAATTCACCAAGGGTGAAGTGAAGGGTAAGACCGGTTCTTTGACCGCGTTGCCTATCATCGAAACTCAAGCCGGTGACGTTTCTGCATTCGTTCCAACCAATGTAATTTCGATTACCGATGGTCAGATCTTCCTTGAAACCGACTTGTTCAACGCCGGTATTCGTCCAGCGATCAACGCGGGTATTTCCGTGTCTCGCGTGGGTGGTGCTGCACAGACCAAGGTTATCAAGAAGCTGGGTGGCGGTGTTCGTCTTGCTCTTGCTCAGTATCGTGAATTGGCTGCATTTGCGCAGTTCGCGTCTGACTTGGATGAAGCGACACGTAAGCAATTGGAACGCGGCAAGTTGGTTACAGAACTGATGAAGCAATTGCAATATTGCCCGTTGTCTGTTGCTGAAATGGCTGTCACTTTGTTCTGCGTGAACAAGGGCTACTTTGATGACGTTGCGGTGACTAAGGCATTGGCATTCGAATCTGCCGTGCACGCCTATCTGAAATCCAAGAACAAGGAACTGATGGATACGATTGAATCCAAGAAGGACCTGAGCGCGGATAATGAAAAGCTGTTGGCTGCTGCGATTGAGGAATTCAAAGCAACTGCAGTTTACTAAGTCGGGGTGAAAAATGGCTGGCAGTAAAGAAATCCGCACGAAAATCAAGAGTGTAGAAAATACACGAAAGATTACACGCGCCATGGAAATGGTTGCCGCAGCCAAAATGCGTAAGGCACAGGAGCGCATGCGCGCTGCCCGTCCTTATGCAGAAAAGATTCGTGCAGTGGCGGCTCATCTTTCACACGCAAACCCAGAGTACAAGCATGCGTTTCTTGTTAAGCGTGATGCCATCAAGAAGGTTGGCATTATTCTGATTACGTCCGATAAGGGCCTGTGCGGCGGGTTGAATAGCAACCTGTTGCGTTTGGTTGTGAACCGGATGAAAGCTTGGGAATCTGAAGGCAAAGCGATCGGTGTTTGCGCTATCGGCAACAAGGGTCTTGGCTTCATGAACCGTATCGGTGCTGAAGTTAAGTCCAACTTGATTGGTCTGGGCGACGCACCGCATCACGCGAGCCTGATCGGCGTGGTCAAGGTTATGTTGGATGCCTATGTCTCCGGTGAGATTGATGCCATTCACATTTGCTACAATCATTTCGTGAATACGATGAAGCAAGAGCCGAGTATCGAGCAATTGTTACCGCTCAGTGGCGAAAAGATGGGTCTGTCTGAAGGTAGTTGGGACTACATCTACGAACCTGATGCTAAGGTAATCGTTGATGAATTGCTTTTGCGTTATGTTGAGTCTCTTGTGTATCAGGGCGTTGTGGAAAACATGGCGTCTGAACAGAGTTCACGTATGGTAGCGATGAAGGCTGCTTCTGATAATGCCAAGAGCGTTATCGCTGATCTGAAGTTAGTCTATAACAAGGCGCGTCAAGCAGCTATTACCCGTGAAATTTCCGAGATTTGCAGCGGAGCGGCAGCGGTAGGCTAGTGCCTGTATAGTTGAATACAGCGGTAACACTAAAATTAATTTGATGGGGAAATCCAAATGACTCAAGGTAAGATTGTTCAGTGCATTGGTGCGGTGGTGGATATTGAATTTCCGCGCGACAAAATGCCTAAGGTATACGATGCGCTGACGTTACAAGCTGCAGCAGGTTCTATCGCTGAAGCCGGTTTGACGTTCGAAGTTCAGCAGCAATTGGGTGATGGTGTAGTTCGTACCATTGCGATGGGATCATCTGATGGTCTGCAGCGCGGTATGGCTGTTGTTAATACCAACGCGCCGATTTCTGTTCCTGTTGGTGTGGGTACACTGGGCCGTATCATGGATGTACTGGGTCGTCCTATCGATGACGCAGGTGAGATTCCATGTGAAGAGCGCCGTGCGATTCACCAGAAGGCACCTCGTTTCGACGAATTGTCCCCTTCTATCGACTTGCTGGAAACTGGTATTAAGGTTATCGACTTGATATGCCCGTTTGCTAAGGGTGGTAAGGTTGGTCTGTTCGGTGGTGCGGGTGTGGGCAAGACCGTTAACATGATGGAACTGATCAACAACATCGCTAAGCAACACAGCGGTTTGTCAGTATTCGCCGGTGTTGGTGAGCGTACCCGTGAAGGTAACGACTTCTACCACGAAATGAAAGACTCCAACGTTCTGGATAAAGTTTCCATGGTGTTCGGTCAGATGAATGAACCGCCTGGTAACCGTCTGCGCGTTGCGTTGACTGGTCTGACTATGGCTGAGAAATTCCGTGACGAAGGCCGCGACATTCTGTTCTTCGTTGATAACATCTACCGTTACACACTGGCCGGTACTGAAGTATCTGCGTTGCTGGGTCGTATGCCTTCTGCTGTGGGTTATCAACCTACACTGGCTGAAGAAATGGGCCGCTTGCAAGAGCGTATTACTTCAACCAAGGTTGGTTCGATTACTTCTGTTCAGGCCGTTTACGTTCCTGCGGATGACTTGACCGATCCTGCGCCTGCGACGACCTTCTTGCATCTGGATTCAACCGTTGTTCTGTCTCGCGACATCGCTTCACTGGGTATCTACCCGGCTGTTGATCCTCTGGATTCAACTTCTCGTCAACTGGATCCATTGGTTGTCGGCGAAGAGCATTACTCTGTTGCCCGTAAAGTTCAGCAAAATCTGCAACGTTACAAAGAATTGCGTGACATCATTGCGATTCTGGGTATGGACGAATTGGCACCTGAAGATAAAATCGCAGTGGCTCGTGCTCGTAAGATCCAGCGTTTCTTGTCACAACCTTTCCACGTTGCTGAAGTGTTCACAGGCAGCCCTGGTAAGTACGTTACATTGAAAGAAACGATCAAGGGCTTTAAGGGTATCGTTGACGGTGACTACGACCACTTGCCTGAGCAAGCGTTCTACATGGTTGGCGGCATCGAAGAAGCAGTCGAAAAAGCCAAGACACTCCAATAAGGGGAATTCAAATGGCAATGACAGTACATGTCGACGTAGTAAGTGCGGAAGAATCCATTTTTTCCGGCCTGGCAGAGATGGTTATCGTTCCAGGACAAATGGGCGAGCTGGGCATCTATCCACGGCATGCTGCATTACTGACTCGCATCAAGCCAGGCTCGATCCGGATCAAGCGTCCGGATCAAGTTGAGGATGAGTTGATTTACGTTTCAGGCGGAATGATTGAAGTTCAGCCTAATGTCGTGACGATACTTTCTGATACGGCAATTCGCGGTAAGGATCTGGACGAGGCTCGCGCTTTGGAAGCCAAGCAGGCGGCTGAAGAAGCGATGAGAAATCGTTCATCCGATATTGACTACGCTCAGGCAGAATCTGAGCTGGTCAATGCGATTGCACAGTTGAAGGTAATACAGCAACTACGCAAAAGAGCCGGCCACTAATATCTGGTCAGCTCAACAAGGAAAGCAGCTTAGGCTGCTTTTTTTGTGTCTGAATTTTTATCACGAACCCATATCACCCAAGTGAATGAGTCGATTTTAACGGATGCAACTTATACTCTGAGTAATGTTTATAATTACAACTTGTGTCCAAGGAGTCCTAATGAAACCGTTGAATGTTATTATTCTCGCTGCGGGTAAGGGTACTCGCATGTATTCCGCGAAGCCTAAGGTGTTGCACGCGCTCGCCGGTAAACCTTTGGTTGCCCACGTGCTCGATTGCGCACAATCTTTGAACCCTGAAAAGGTTTGTGTCGTTTACGGTCATGGCGGGGAATCGGTACCCCTGGCGATGGCTAAGTATGATGCGAGTTATGCGCTGCAAGAGCCGCAATTGGGTACTGGCCATGCTGTACAGCAGGCGGTACCACAATTATCGGATAACTCTCAGACACTAGTTTTGTATGGTGATGTGCCGTTGATACAGCAGAAAACCTTGCACCAGATGTTGCAGTCTGGCGGACTGATGACGCTGCTCACGGTCAATATGCCCAATCCTGCCGGTTACGGCCGTATCGTTCGCGATGAATCGGGTTCAGTCGTCGGTATCGTCGAGGAAAAGGACGCGACTGATGCGCAGCGGCTGATTCTGGAAGTGAATACCGGAATCATGCTGGTCGATACTGCTTTGCTGCGCCAGTGTCTGGCTAAATTGGGCAACAATAATGCGCAGGGCGAATACTATCTCACCGATGTAGTCGAGCTTGCTGTCGCGCAAGGTGTGACGATACATACAACACAACCTGCCTATGAGTGGGAAATTCACGGGATCAACAACAAATCGCAGTTGGCGGTGTTGGAACGAACCTGGCAGCAGGTGCAGGCAACGGCCCTCTTAGCACAAGGCATCACTTTAGCTGACCCTGCCCGTATCGATGTACGTGGTAATCTGCAATGCGGTCAAGACGTCGAGATCGATGTGGGCTGTATCTTCGAGGGCAAGGTGCAACTTGGTAATAACGTACAAATCGGTGCTTACTGTGTGATTAAAAATGCCACCATCTCTGATGGCACGCAGATCGCGCCTTTCAGTCATATCGATTCCAGCGAAGTGGGAGAAAATTGCCATATTGGCCCCTATGCTCGTCTGCGTCCAGGCACCAAATTGCACAATGATGTTCATGTCGGAAATTTTGTCGAGATCAAGAACAGCGAAATTTCACAAGCCAGCAAGGCCAATCACTTAAGTTATATAGGTGATGCAACCATAGGCAGCCGGGTTAATGTCGGCGCGGGTACCATCACCTGTAATTACGACGGGGCGAACAAATTCCGTACAATTATTGGAGACGATGTGTTTATCGGTTCTGATACTCAATTGGTCGCACCTGTGACGGTCGCGCGTGGTTCTACCATCGGTGCTGGCTCGACTATTACACGCAATACACCGCCTGATGAGCTCTCGCTGTCCAGATCCAAACAAATGTCGATTCCAGGATGGAGTCGGCCAGTAAAAAAACGGTGAGTAGTTAGTGGGTAGTAGAGAGTATCGCTGCCGATTGACCACTAAAAACTTACCACTTACCACTATCAACTTTTTAGGTTATCAATTATGTGTGGAATCGTAGGCGCTGTAGCGCAACGCAATGTCGTACCAATCTTGTTGGAAGGGCTGCAACGTCTTGAATATCGCGGCTATGACTCAGCAGGGCTGGTCGTCATACAGGATGGTCAGTTGCAACGAGAGCGCAGCACGGGGCGAGTCGCAGACTTGAGACTGAAGACCACCGGTACACATGGCACCTTAGGGATTGCACACACCCGCTGGGCGACACATGGTGTGCCCAGCGAGCGCAATGCGCACCCGCATCTGAGCAATAATCTGATCGGCGTGGTGCACAACGGTATCATTGAAAATTACGAGTCATTGCGTACCCGTTTGAGTGCAGCCGGATACGTGTTTACCTCGGACACCGATACCGAAGTGATCGTCCATCTGATCCACAGCCATTATAAGAACGGCGCTAGCTTACTGGATGCAACTCGCACCTCGCTAACTGAACTGATAGGCGCGTATGCGCTTGGTGTCATCGCGGTAGATAATCCGGATCAACTGATCTGCGCGCGTCGCGGCAGTCCTTTGCTGATGGGTGTGGGAGTAGGTGAGCATTTCATTGCATCAGACGTATCCGCGCTGCTGCCAGTGACTAACCGCGTCATCTATCTGGAAGAAGGCGATGTCGCCGAGATTGAACGCCAAAGCTATCGTATATTTAATGCCAGCGGTGCTGAGGTTACACGCCCGGTGCAGGTGAGCAAAATCAGCAATGAGAGTGTGTCGCTGGGCACTTATCGTCACTACATGCAGAAGGAAATACACGAGCAGCCGCAGGCGATCGCAGATACGCTGGAATCCGTTTGCAACAGCACATCGATTATTCCGGGTATTTTCGGTGCGGAAGCTGCAGCCTCCTTCGATGCTGTTAACAGCATACTAATACTGGCCTGTGGAACCAGTTATCACGCGGGGTTGGTAGCGCGCTACTGGCTGGAAGAGATTGCCGGCATACCTTGTACAGTGGAAATTGCCAGCGAGTACCGTTATCGAACCAGTGTGCCCAATCCAAAGGCGCTGGTTGTGGTGCTTTCACAATCGGGTGAAACTGCGGATACCCAGGCGGCTCTCAATCACGCAATGGCACTGGGGCATGTGCACACACTGGCAATTTGTAATGTGGCCGAGAGCGCGCTGGTGAGGCTCGCCAAGTTGCGATTTTTGACTCGCGCAGGCCCTGAGATCGGTGTTGCCTCGACCAAGGCGTTCACCACTCAGTTGGTTGCCCTGTTTCTGTTGACCCTGGTCTTGGCTAAACAGCGCGGACGCCTGACAGAAGCACAGGAACGTCAGCACTTGAATGATTTGCGCCATCTGCCTGCCGCCACACAAAAAGTGCTGGATCTGGAACCGAAAATCGCCAAGTTGGCCGAGCAGTTTGCCACTAAACAGCACGCGCTGTTTTTGGGACGAGGTATGCACTATCCGATTGCGCTGGAAGGTGCGCTTAAGCTCAAGGAGATCTCCTACATCCACGCCGAGGCTTACCCAGCGGGCGAGCTCAAACATGGGCCGCTGGCACTGGTCGACAAGGATATGCCGGTTATTTCAGTCGCCCCTAACGATGTCTTGTTGGAAAAGCTCAAATCAAATCTGCACGAAGTGCGTGCACGCGGTGGTGAGTTGTTCGTTTTCGCCGATGCAAACACCCATATCCGTAGTGAAGACGGCGTACATATCATGCAAATGCCCGAACACGCAGGATATTTAAGCCCTATTCTTCACACTCTCCCCTTGCAATTGCTGGCATATTACGTCGCATTGCAAAAGGGCACTGACGTAGACAAGCCGCGTAACCTGGCGAAGTCGGTCACTGTAGAGTAGGGTTAATCACCCGAAACCGGGGATAGCAAATGGTGGTCATCGCCGTATTTAATCAAAAAGGCGGAGTCGGTAAAACGACCACTTGTCTGAACGTGACGGCTGCACTGAGCATTGCTCAGCAGTCGCCGATTGCACTCGACCTTGATCCACAGGGGCATATGACGCTCGCTAGCGGAATCAAGGACGTTCGTGCCGAGATGAGCATGGCCGCCTTCTTCAAACATAAAACTCCCCTAGCTGGACTGCTACAAGATACGTCACGCGGTTGGTAGGTAGTTCCTGCTGCGTTAGAGCTGGCTAAACTGGATGCGATGTTGGGCAGCGATCCTAAGGCGGCAACCATACTGAAGAACGGCTTAAGAGAGGATTTGGCGCTCACCGGTGCACCGATATGGTTGACTGCTGCCCGATGCTGGCTGTGCTCACGCTAAACGCCCTGCTGGCGGCAGACCGGGTGTCGGTTCACGTCTCGGCTCTCTTTTTGTCGCTGCAAGGTGTGCACAGCTTGGACAGTGCGGTGAATGTGATGGAAACCAAACTAAAACGCAAAATTGAGCGTCGCATTCTGGTGACGCGCTTTGATTCCCGCCGCAAGTTATCCTATGAGATTTATGACAAGCTCAAAGCGCGTTTCGGTGATCTAGTGTGTACCACGCGTATTACGGAGACGGTCGCGCTGGCCACCAGTCCTATGTACGGCAAAGACGTCTTTAAATATGTACCCAAGAGCCCGGGAGCAATGGATTAGCATGCGTTAATCCGCGAGTTGTGGAAAAGCGGATTTTTTGCCTGATTTCCGTTAATAATCGATAGATTAAATTAGATCTAGCCCAGCAGTATCCAAGCCGTCTGTAGCAGTAAAATCCCCACCATGATGGTCAGCAAGGTGTTGCGTCGCTTTTGTTGCGCCAGCAGTTGCTGCATGTTGCTCTCAAGTCCTGCAGTCGGATTCTCGAGCAGGCGTTGATGCAGTAAGCGGGGCAGATGCGGCAGAATCGAGGCGTAGCGCGGCGCCTCTTCCTTGAACGATCTGATCAGGCCGCGCCAGCCGATTTGTTCACTCATCCAGCGTTCCAGCCACGGTTTAGCGGTCTTCCACAGATCCAGTTCAGGATCGAGTTGCAGTCCCAGACCTTCAATGTTGAGCAAGGTCTTTTGCAGCAAGACCAGTTGCGGCTGGATTTCGATCCCGAAGCGACGGGACGTCTGGAACAGGCGCAGCAGCACGCGTCCGAAAGACACCTCGCGCAAGGGACGGTCGAAGATCGGTTCGCATACCGCACGGATTGCGGATTCCAGTTCGTCGACCCGTGTTTCAGCCGGCGCCCAGCCGGACTCGATATGCACCTCTGCAACCCGCTTGTAGTCACGGCGGAAAAAGGCCAGAAAGTTTTGCGCCAGATAGTTTTTGTCTACATCGGTGAGCGTGCCCATGATGCCGAAATCCAGCGCGATGTAGCGACCGTCTGGGGCGACCATCACGTTGCCCGGATGCATGTCGGCATGAAAGAAGCCGTCGCGGAATACCTGAGTGTAGAAAATCTCCACGCCGTTGGCCGCCAGTTTAGGGATATCGATCCCGGCGGTACGCAAGGCATCGACCTGACTGATTGGCATGCCATACATACGCTGCATGACCATCACATCGGTGGTGCAGTAATCCCAGAACATCTCCGGCACCAGCAGCAAGTTGGAGCTGGCGAAGTTGCGACGCAGCTGGCTGCCGTTGGCGGCCTCGCGGGTTAGATCCAGCTCGTCGTTCAGATGCTTCTCAAATTCTTCTATCACCAGTCTGGGCTTCAAGCGACGTCCATCGGCCCAAAGCGAGGCAATCAGGTCGGCGGCAACCTTCAGCAGGGCGATATCGTGGGCGATGATGCGCGTGATGCCGGGGCGCAGGATCTTGACGGCGACTTCGCGACCGTCGTGCAGCACGGCGAAATGCACTTGAGCAACGGACGCGCTGGCAATTGGAGTTTCGTCAAAGGTTTTGAACACTTCAAGCAAAGGTTTATGGTATGCGGCCGCCAAGATGGATAGCGCAATCCGGGATGAAAAAGGCGGTACCTGATCCTGCAGTTTGGCCAGTTCGTCGGCCAGATCGGTCGGCATCAAGTCGCGGCGGGTGGAGAGCATTTGGCCGAACTTGACGAAAATGGGTCCCAGGCTCTCCAGCGCGAGACGCAGACGCACGGCACGGGGTTCCGAGATGTTACGCATAAACAGCAGCGCGTTGAGAGGTTTACGCAACCAGCTGACGCTCTCATGCGCCAGCAGGAATTCGTCCAATCCGAAGCTAATGACTGCGGACAATATCTTGAATAGTCTGAAAAAACGCATATATTTGATTATTATGTATTTTTCTATGGATTGGACAGGCGTTTTACGCGCTGTTCAAGTCTGGCCAGATCGTCACGCAACGTGTCGACTTGTCGCATGAAGGTGCTGATCTGTAGAGGTTTGGCGATAAGCGGACTTTCTTCCGTCCAGTATTCGGCAGCCGCTTGCGCCAGATTAACCGCTGTCTCATGGATATGCTGCTGTTTTTCCTGTACGGCTTGAACGATACGCTCGGCGGCAATGTCGCCGGTGTAGCGGCTTAAGTCTTCCGCTGCATCCCAGCGCAGATTGCGGGAGAGGAAAAATATCTCGGTGAGCAGGGCAGCATTGCCCTCGCTTTGAATTTCCGCATGAGCCAGTTCATCCTGCATCGCCAGTCTGGGCAGCAGGGAAGGCGCGATGATACAGCGCGCGTCGGGGGTAGTATCCGAATTTGCACTGGTTACCATTCCATCGGGCAGAACCGTGTAGGCGAAGGTAAACGGGGCGATGTTGAACTGCACCGTTTTACCGGAGAAGCGCGCCAGCCTGTCGAGCGCCCAAACGTTTTGCGCTAACAAATGATTCAGTGCGGTGACAGAGGCCAGTGCGAACATGATGGTTTAGTGCTGCACAGCTTGCTGGATACCCGCGAGCAGCCAGACAGATTTGTCGTCTTTTAGATTTTTCTGCACGTGCCAGACTTCATCTACCGTTTCCACTGCCGCATTGTTTTCGCTAAGCTGGCCGGTAAAGCGCACACTGGCAATTGCCCAATCGCCTTCGTTGGCGACTTCCAGCAGGTCGGCATTGATGGCGATCACGTTGGTCGTTTGAGGCGTGTTGTCGCGTTCCTGCATCTGCATGGAAATTTCCGCAAACATTTCCGGCGTGGTGTATTCGCGCACGTCGTTTAGATCTTTGCGGTCATTGGCCGCTTGCAGGCGGATGAAAGACATCTTGGCGCTGCGCAAAAAGCTTTCCACCGGGAAATCGGCTGGGATGTTAGCTGCCGCTGCGGGTGTGGAACTAGCGTATTGTTGTTGCATCGGTTGAGGGGCGCTGTAAGGCGCGCCCGCACCTGCGAATTGCATTGCAGGTTGTTGTTTCCTGCGGAACAGGGAAATCAGGAACATGACCGCGACACCTGCCAGCAAGGCCATCAGTATGCTGCCCATCGCGCCACCCATGCCACCAAAACCGCCGGCGAACATCGCGCCCAGACCTGCGCCGATGGCCAGACCCGCTAAGGGGCCCATCCATTTATTTCCAGTTGGCGCCGGTGCTGCGGGTGCCGGTGCTGCGCTCGGTGCTCTTGGCGCTGCTTGAGGTGCCATGGTGCGTTGTTTGCCAACGCTACCGCCACCGCCAAAGCGCTTGGCTTCAGCGGTGGTGACGAATAAACTCAAACAGGTAACAATCAGGGCCAACAACAATGTAAATTTTTTCATGCATTCCTCATTTATGGGGGTAAATCACAAGCGGGTTAAGTATAACACCGGTCATGCAAGCTGAACGTTGCGCAGCTTCAGGCAACACAGTGGAGGATAAGTTTCATCCATGCATTATTTCATTACTTGACTGCCTTGATCGCCGAGACGAAATATTCAGTTTCGCCGAAGCAGGAGGTTGGTAAACCACGGTGCTGTTCATAGGTGAGCGCTACGCGGTTCCCCACCATTGCATTGATTTGTCCGGCGATCGATTCATCGCGAACTGAAAATAAGAATTTTTCAGGAGCTGCACCGGGAAGTGCAACTAATGACAGTTCGCCCTCCCATGTTTTGCACAACCATCCTTTGTGTGACAGTTTCTGCATGAAACCGGCTCTTTCGCCCTCGGAATAGCTCCAATGCAAGGCGATCCAGCAATAGGCGGCGAAGAGCGCAGCGATCAGCAGGATAAAGCTGAGACCAAATATAGCAGGGCGGGTGGACATGAGTGAGTTCCTGATCGGGTTGGGCAGATACGATTATAGCTAAAGCCGCTCAGAATGCGGCGGGACAATCGAAGACAAGCGGTGTGTTGTGGTGCGGGTGGGGTAGGGTGAGCGAACAGGCGTGCAACATTAGACGTCCGGCTGCGGGGCCGTCATACAAATTGTCACCCATAATCGGATGACTGATCGCATTCATGTGCACTCGCAACTGGTGCGTCCGACCCGTCACGGGCTCCAACTCCACGCGGGTGGAATCGGCTTGATGGCTAAGCACCCGATAGTGCGTTAGAGAAGGTTTGCCCGCTGCCATATCCACTTTTTGCCGTGGGCGGTTGGGCCAGTCAGCCCCGATGGGCAGATTCACCTCGCCGGTATCAGGCTCGAGTCTGCCGGCAACCACCGCCGCATATCGCTTGGTCACGTTGCGCTCGCTGAACATTTGAGAGATACGCCGCTGCATGGCGATGCCCCGCGCGAACACGATCAGGCCGGATGTCGCCATATCGAGGCGATGCACGATCAGAGCGTCCGGGTAATGCTGCTGGATGCGCTTTGACAGGCAATCCTGCTTATCTTCACCTCGTCCGGGGACGGCCAATAAGCCCGCCGGTTTGTTGACCAGCAGCAGATATTCGTCGCAGTAGATCAGCTCTGGCGGGCTATTTGTCATCGGCCGGTGGCGATACGTGGACAAGGCTGGCTGGCAATTTTTTCGGCCGGTTCTTGGCAGGATCGGCAAAACGGAAACGACCGAACAGCACGCACCCCTTCATCCCCAGATCGCAGGGAATATTGTTGACGCGTGAGCACTTGCCTTCTATGTCGTGCGGACAACCCCAGGCGCTCATGATTTGTTATGCCTTTTTGACGAACTCGGTCTTGAGCTGCATCGCGCCGATCCCGTCGATCTTGCAGTCGATGTCGTGATCGCCATCAATCAAGCGGATGTTCTTGACCTTGGTGCCGACCTTGACGACCGAGGAGGAGCCCTTGACCTTCAGATCCTTGATTACCGTGACCGAATCGCCGTCTACCAGAACATTGCCGAAGGCATCCTTGAAAATCTTGGCCTGTTCACCGACTTCAGTTGCGGCTTCTTTCGACCACTCGTGACCGCACTCCGGGCAGACATACTGGCTGCCATCATCGTAAGTGTATTCAGAACTGCATTTGGGGCATTTTGGTAAACCGCTCATGGTGTTTCCTTATCTTTGAAAATATTTTAAAAAACAGAATTGTTAATGGTAGTCGTCTTCGCGCTGATGACGTACGGCAATAATTGTCACGGTTTCATTGTCATCAATCTCGAACAATGCGATATAACCGGCTCCGCCAAAAGGAATCACTAATTCGCGCAAACAGGCATTGTCGCCGACAGACTTGCGGCACGTGAAAGGAAACTGTTCCAACAATTTGGTGCTGGCAGCGATTATATTGCGAGCTTGTTGCGCGGCTTGGATATCCTGTGCTGTCAGATAGGTGAACAACCGCTTTAAATCCTCCTTAGCCGCCGGCGTGTAGCGAACCTTATGGCTCACTGGTTTGCTTTGCTACTTGCAAGGATGGCATCCAGCTCTGCCAATACGTCGTCAGAGGAAAAATACACGCCTGTTTTTTTTGCCGCATCGCGCGATGCTAGTCCTCGCGCGATGAATTCTTGTTGTGTCCGGCGAAATTCTACATTGCGGCGCAAGGAATCCTCGACGAAAGCGGAAAGTGTTTCACCGGGACGCAAAATATTCTCGGCGGCTAGTCGCAGCTCCGGCTCTACACGCAGCGCAGGCATAGTGGCGGTTTTCATGGGATTATCCGTGTAATGCAAATGTGATGCATATCATCTTCGAAACCGGAGGGATTTGCAAGTGTCTTAGGGCGTAACGCATCGCGCGTTCTACCGGATAAATATGACGAAATCCGGGAAATCCCGGATTACATTTTGGCTACGCTTGATTGATACTACACTTACAGTTTGTATCCTCTATGCACAGCTACCACGCCGCCGGTCAGGTTGAAGTATTCGACGCGTTCAAGGCCAGCCTCGACCATCATCTGCTTCAACTCTTCCTGTCCCGGGTGCATGCGGATGGATTCGGCTAAGTATTTGTAGCTGTCTGCGTCCCCGGCGATCATCTGCCCCATCTTGGGCAGCAGTTTGAAGGAATACAGGTCATAGGCTTTTTCCAGCGGCTTGGCCACCTTGGAGAATTCCAGCACGATGACGCGCCCGCCCGGCTTTAACACGCGCTTCATTTCGCGCAGCGCAGCATCCTTGTGGGTGACATTGCGCAGACCGAAGGCGATGCTCACGCAATCGAAGTAGTTGTCCGGGAAGGGGAGGTGTTCAGCGTCACATTGAGTAACCGGTGTACTGATGCCTTCGTCGAGCAGGCGGTCGCGTCCCACGCGCAGCATGGCGTTGTTGATGTCGGTCAAGACTACCTGTCCGGAACTGCCGACTTCCTTGAGGAATAGTCGGGACAAGTCAGCCGAGCCGCCGGCTACGTCAAGCACGCGTTGACCACGGCGCACGCCGCTGACGCTGATGGCGAAGCGTTTCCAGAGGCGGTGCAAGCCGACTGACATCAAATCGTTCATGATGTCGTACTTGCTGGCAACCGAGGTGAATACGCCCGCGACGCGTTTCGCCTTGTCATTTTCGTCTACGGTCTCGAAACCGAAATGGGTCGTTTTGCTCATGGTGTTCCTCCTATTTTGGGTCGCGGCTTGCGCATGCGTCTTCCATCCGTGCCAGGTAGTCGTGCCACATACCTTGTTGATATTTACCCATTTCGTACAAATACTCCCATGAGTACAGCCCGGAGTCGTGACCGTCATCGAAGGTCAGTTGGATCGCATAGCTGCCGACTGGTTCGACGTTGGTGAGTATCACATCACGCTTGCCTACTTGCAGCGTTTCCTGACCGGGGCCGTGACCGCGCACTTCGGCAGACGGTGAGAATACCCGCAAGAATTCGAAGGGCAGCGTAAAGCGCTCATTGTCAGCGAAGGAAATTTCCAGCGTTTTTGATTGCTGGTGCAAGGTGATTTCGGTAGGAGTCGGGGTGTTATTCATAAGGATCTGATTTTCTTCAATAATGAGGTTGTTGAACGTTCGTGCAGGAACGGAATGCTGTGTACCGTGCCGCCCCAGGCTAGCACTTCGGTGCTGCCGACGATGTTCTCCGGTTTCCAGTCTCCGCCCTTGACCAGCACATCGGGGTGGCAGGCGAGAATCAGATTCAGCGGTGTATCTTCATCGAACTTGACGACCAAGCTGACCGATCCCAGCGCTGCGAGCACCGCCATGCGATCCTGTTCGGCATTAATCGGCCGGTCCGCGCCCTTGCCCTGACGTTTCACCGAGGCATCGCTGTTTACGCCGACGACCAGTGACGCTCCTAAGGCGCGAGCTTGTGCCAGATAGGTGACATGACCGCGATGCAATACATCGAAACAGCCGTTGGTAAAGACCAGCGGACGGGGCAGTGCGGCAATCCGGCTGACGAGCAACTCAGCATCGCAGAGTTTGGATTCGAAAGAGGGCGGAAAATTATTCGACATATTCGAATAATTGTATGACGCGCGCAACGCCTTTGGAACCGCTGGCCACTTCGGAGGCGGCTTCCGCTTCCTTATGATTGACGATGCCCATCAGATAAACCGCGCCGTTTTCGGTGATCACCTTAACGCTGGTCGCAGAAAAGCGTTTGTCCTGAAGGAAACGCATTTTCACGTTGGAAGTGATCAGCGAGTCGTTGCTGCGGGACGCCAGCGAACTACTCATTCCGACAGACAGCTCATTGTGAATTTTGCCTACATTCTGAACGTTGGCCACGATGCGCTCAATTTGGATCCTGACGGTTTCGTCGGGCACTTCACCGCTTAACAAGACATTGCGATTAAAGCTGGTCACATTGACGTGAACCGTGCTCTTGTATTGTGTGGTGATGCGGTTGAACGCTTTGTCCTCAATCGCTTCGTCCTCGATATAGGCGCCGCTGGTGCGTCTGTCCTGCACCATCAATGCGCCCGCGCCGGCACCTGCCGCAATAACCGGAAAGCAACCTTGAATCGATGATGAAATTAACAATATAAACAATAAATTACGCATTTACTCCCCCATTAACTGGTAATCGATTACATCGCAGATGCAATGCAAGGCAAGCAGGTGAACTTCCTGAATCCGCGCGGTGCTGCGCCCATCTACGCAAATCGAGACGTCTCCCTCTTTTAGTATGCTGGCCATTTCACCACCATCGCGACCGGTCAGGGCCACAACACGCATATTCCGTTCATGTGCTGCGTGTATCGCAGCCACAACATTGGGCGAATGACCGCTGGTCGAAATCGCCAGCAGGCTGTCTCTGGGTAAACCCAGTGCGCGCACTTGCTTGGAAAAAATCAGGCTGAAGTCGTAATCGTTGGCAATCGAGGTGAGCACCGAGCTGTCGGTGGTCAGGGCAACGGCGGCTAACCCGGGACGTTCAATCTCAAAGCGGTTGAGCAATTCTGCCGCGAAGTGCTGTGCGTCGGCAGCCGAACCGCCATTGCCGCAACATAAAATTTTGCCATCGTTGGTCACGCAGTCAAAAAACAACTGTGCGGCGTTGGCAATGGGTGTGGCCAGCGTGTCCTTGACCTTGAGCTTGAGTTCAGCGCTGTCGGTGAAGTGCTTGATGATGCGTTTGTTGATGTTCATAAAATCCATTATCCCTAGATAAATCGTGGTGTCGCGCTCTTGCTTATTACCGTGCGTAGCGGTCGTAGCGTAAGCTACGGGAAGCCGCACGGCCTACCCCCTTCGGGTGCGTCTATCAATATGATATGCCTCGTCATTCACTGGTAAAACAACTAGCCATTCGATTAAGCCAGCTAGCTGGCAAGTAGCTGGTTATGCGCGGCGCTAGTCGTTTCATCCCGCAAAATAAATTTTAGGTACGTCATCATCAAGGTTGCAAAGGCGAATATTAACCGAATCACGCATCGAACGCATTTTTGACCCATACGACATCGCGGCCATCGGCGTCCTTCATCAGTACGGCATCGAAGCGACAAAGTGGTGTGTGACCCAAATGGCCAAGATATTGCTGCGCCGTGCGGATCAGTTTCTTCTGTTTGTGATGATCTATGCTGGCGGCCGCGCCACCAAAATGGCTGCTGCTGCGCTGGCGTACTTCCACGAATACCAATACTTCTTTATCCTGCATGATCAGGTCGATTTCGCCGAAGCGCCCCCGGTAATTTCGCGCAATCAGCTTTAAGCCCTGAGAGAGCAGATAGTTTTCAGCCCAATGTTCGGCCTGAGCGCCGTTCACGGTTTGGTCGTCAAGCTAACAGTGGATGCTGCTTCGACCTGTGAGGCGCTCTTGAACTGATTGGGGAACATTTGCGCTCCCGTGGCAACCGGTGCATCGGCAGCCTGCGCGTGACCCTGTACAAAGAGGGCTGGGAGCGCATCGCGTACGAAAGTGCGTCCATTAAGACGTATGTTTCCGGTGACACCAGCCAGAGGCATGGCCGTCTTGGTCTGATTGGCAATCAGTATATTAATCAGCCGATACGCATCAACCCCCAGCGCGTAGAGTCTCTCCTGATCCGTGGCTAAGGGTGGATAGGCATGCGGATAGGTCATGACTCCAGCCTGATCGGCCTGCATCAGCCAGGGCATGTCGACGAAACGAATGTCATTTAAGTCGAAGTTAAGCAGTTTTTCGGTATTGCCGATAAACAACTGAGAGGTGCCGTAACAAGCGAGATTGTTGGGTAAATACGAATGTATCGTACGAGTTTGTTTGCTATCTGTTGCGAAAAAGACCATGGTGTCCGGCGCGGCAGTAATCTCCGCTAATACCGACGTATCACTGTTATATTCAATTTCGCGTAAAACTGAGCCGCCCGAATGAGTCCATTTGTCTTCAAATGTGAACTGAAGACGCTGGGAAATGGCGTCTTTGGTGTAGATGACGATGGCTTGTTTAAAACCTTGTTGCCTGGCCAGTTTGGCGATTTGTCGCGCTTCGCCGTCAATTGCCATGCCGAAAAAATACATCTGAGGTGGCACCAGTCCTTCGATGACGTTCAGCGTGAGGGTGGGCACAGGGATGTTTTTTTCTTCGACCAGCTGGTGGATGCCATCGCGGGTCAAGGGACCCACCACGGCCACCGCGCCGTTGGCGATAGCACTTCGGTAGGCGGTGACGACGCTGGAAGACTCGTTAAAGTTACTGTATACACGGATCGGTAAGTCTGAGGCTTGCACGCTGGCACCGGCCTGAAAACCTTGATACACCGATTGGGCTGATGGTCCCATGCTGGGCGAGTTTAAAGGTAATAACAGCGCGATATGCGGTATAGGTTTCTCAGGCTTGGGTATATCGCCAGTGGCGCAGGCCATACCGCTCACGTATAGTGCGAGCAAGCCGCAAAGTAGAGGAAATCGCATATGGAACACTCGCAAAAGTTAGAACCCGCATTATATGTAGTTGCCACCCCGATTGGAAATTTGCGTGACATCACTTTACGTGCACTGGATGTGCTGGCGGGTGCTGATGTTGTCGCGGCAGAAGATACGCGCAATACCTCTCATTTATTGAAGCACCACGGCATACACGCAAAACAGCTGATTGCCGTGCATCAGCACAATGAACGGGGTGCGGCGGAAAAAATGGTCGCCTCCATTCAATCTGGCCTGAGCGTGGCTTTCGTGAGCGATGCCGGGACGCCCGCCGTCAGCGATCCGGGTGCCTTACTGGTTCAAGCGGTATTGGCCGCCGGGTTGCGGGTCATTCCGATTCCGGGCGCTTCCGCTGTGGTGGCCGCCTTGTCGGCATCCGGCATCAACGCACCGCATTTTCTGTTTTATGGCTTTTTACCCAACAAATCTGCCGCACGTCGCACCGTAATGCAAGGCTTGATCAGCCACCCTTATACGCTGGTGTTTTATGAAGCCCCGCATCGCATCGTTGAATGCGTCACCGATTTGCACGCGGTATTGGGCGGGAGCCGACAAATCGTGCTGGCGCGTGAGGTGACCAAACTGTTCGAAACGATTCATTCCTGTTCGCTAGCCGAGGCAGAAGGCTGGCTGTTATCGGACGCCAATCAGCAACGCGGCGAGTTTGTCGTGCTGGTTTCGGGTGCGCAACCCGCTGAGGGGATGCCTGCCGAAACACTGTCCACGCTCGCCTTGCTGATGGAAGATTTGCCGCTCAAACAGGCGGTGCAGCTCACCGCAAAGATCACCGGCGCGAACCGCAGCGAGCTGTATCAGCTGGCGCTGGAAATGAAAGACGCAGGCTAAGTTCATGTTTCCGCCACTGATACAGGCGTTGCTGACCGAGCCGGCTTGTTACGATCATCCGGTGGCGAAGTTGGAGTTGGTCGAGACGCATATTTCCTGGGTGTTGCTCACAGGTCTTTATGCTTACAAGATCAAGAAGCCGGTTAATCTGGGATTTCTTGATTTTTCCACGCTGGAGTTGCGTGAACAGGACTGCATGGATGAGTTACGCCTGAACCGGCGTCTGGCGGCAGATTATTATCTTGATGTTGTTGCTATTACAGGAACACCGGATGCGCCGCGTCTTAACGGTTCAGGTGAGTCACTGGAATTTGCTGTCAAGATGCGTCAGTTCCCGGCTGATGCGACGCTAGACCGGTTGGTTGGGCGCGGTGAACTGAAAGAGTTGCACATCGACGCGCTTGCGGCACGGTTGGCGCGCTTTCATCTGACAGAGTGCGAGCGGGCAACGCCGGACAGTCCGTGGGGTGGGGCTGAGGTCATTGCACGTCCGGTCGAAGAAAATTTTCAGGTTTTGGGGCGCTGTGCCAAGGCGGATGAGCTGGCCGAGTTACACCGCTGGTGTGTTGCCGAGCATGCGCGACTGACTCCTTTGATGAGCGCGCGCAAGCAAAACGGTTTTGTGCGTGAGTGTCACGGCGATCTGCATCTGGCCAATCTGGCCTGGGTGGGCGAGGGTTTGGTGATCTTTGATGCTTTGGAATTTAGTCCCGCGCTGCGCTGGGTCGACATCGTTTCTGAAGTCGCCTTCTGTTACATGGATTTGTTGCACCGGAAATTGTCCGCGCTGGCTTTTCGGTTCCTCAATGCCTGGCTGGAATCAACGGGCGACTATCCGGGCATGGCGCTGTTGCGCTATTACGCGGTCTATCGGGCGCTGGTGCGCGCCAAGGTGGCGGCGTTACGGGTAGAGCAGGGTTGCACATCCAGTGCTGTCGAAATGAACGAGTGCCTGCACTTAGCCGAACAACTTTCCACTGCCCACTCTCCACTCCCCCTATCATTATTGATTACTCACGGTTTCTCCGGTTCCGGCAAAACCACGATCTCGCAACAACGGCTGGAAAAATATGGCCTGATACGTTTGCGT
Organism: uncultured Nitrosomonadales bacterium; assembly: GCA_903885165.1. Taxonomy (GTDB): domain Bacteria; phylum Pseudomonadota; class Gammaproteobacteria; order Burkholderiales; family Gallionellaceae; genus Gallionella. Next base: position 24,443 of record CAISHO010000141.1, read on the forward strand.
TCCGATGTTGAGCGCAAGCGATTGGCGGGTTTGGATGCCGGCGCACGCGGAGGTGAGGCTCTGGGGATTTATAGCGAGTCGTTTGGTCTGCGCACATACCAACATCTGGCCAATCTGGCGGAGGATTTGCTGAAGGCTGGCTGGAGTGTGGTTGTCGATGCAGCTTTTCTGATGCGCTGGGAGCGGGATATGTTCCGCGATCTGGCGCAACGAGTCGGGGCGGACTTTGGGATACTGGACATTAATGTTGATCCGGAGATTGTGCGCGAGCGCGTCAACCGGCGTAGCGCGGAAGGGCACGATGCTTCCGATGCTAATTTGCGTGTGCTTGAACAGCAACTCACCACTGCTCAACCGTTGAGTGAGGATGAACTGAGTGTGACCGAGTATTTGTGAGCAGGTTATCCCGGAAATGAGCTGCGCGAAAATCCGCTGCGGGAAAACTCGCGATCGGATGACATGTAGTTCGACAGCACCGATTGCGTGGACATACTGAAGCCGCGATACAAGTCCAAGTCGTAGTCGGACATGCGGATCTGATGTGATGCATTGCCCAGATCGCGGATAAATTCATCCCAAGTGCTATAGCGCAAATCTTTGTCCTTTTTCAGCGCGCGCTCTATCACCGCGATCAGTTCTTTGGGCAATTGTTTGCGATAGGTTTGGACCGGAACGATGGGGTAGTGAAGCACGGCGATTCGGGCATCGAAGGCGTTGTCCGCTTCGAAGGTGTTTTTGCCGGTCAGCAGGCGGTAGAGCACCGCGCCCAGCGAATAGATGTCAGCGCGCTGATCCAGTGCATCACCTTCCAGTTGTTCCGGGGACATATAGGCCAGACTGCCGGCAACGACCGCGCCCATTTCGCTGGCCGGAATTGCGCAACCGAAGTCTGCCAGTTTGGCGAGTCCGTCCTTCATCAGGATAATATTGCCGGGTTTAACGTCGCGGTGCACCACCCCGAGACTGGCGGCATAACGCAGCGCGCCCGCTACTTGTTCGACGACCGACACCACCGTGCGGATAGGCAGCAGCGTTTCTCCCGTGTCGTGAGTGTCCAGCGATACGCCGTTGATGTATTCCATCACCAGATAAGGTCCGCTCTCTTCGTTTAAATCGGCATCGAGAACCTTGACGATGTTTTTGTGGCGCATCTTGTGCCCTAACTCCACCTCGGCGGTGAACATGGCCTGATAAATCTCTGACTGACGTCCGCGCCGCAATTGCTTGATGGCGACCGAGGCGAGTGATCCTCTGCGCTGTGCGTGATAGACGTTAGACGTCGCACCCTCACCTAACAGGTTGACGATGGAGTAATTGCCGATCTGGGCTGGGATGACGGCCATTCATAAAACGCAGGTACGAGATGGTGTATCCGACAACTATAGTCGGGAAAGTTCCATCCGGCTTTCGCCTGAGTGACGATCAGCTTGAATGTTATTGATTTGTTACCAAATAAGAACACGATACCGTCACTCAGACGGTTCGATGTGCTGGGGCTTACCATTTGAGCAGGCGACCGCCCAGCAACCAGCCGAATATCCCTATACCCAGCATCGGCAGGTAGTGCCATTCGACGATATGCATGATGGAGTCCGTTGCTTCATGCAGTCTCAGCCACAAGGCACCGACACTGAAGGCGGAGAGCAGGGCGATACTGCCGGCCAAGTGGTAGCGTGTGCTGGCAAATTTGCGCATCTCGAAAAAAGTCCAGGCGGCGGGCAGCAATGAAAACAAGGTAATGCTGACCGTGCATTCTACGCTGTGTACAGGCAGCGGCGAGCCGGGATGATCCGCCAGCCAGGCAAGAAACATGACCGTCAGCAGCAGCGCGAAAGCTGGCAGCGGCGCAAACGCTTTACGGTGCATTTGGTGCAGATCAGGAAATGACAACAGGGCCGCACTCAGCGTCGACGCGGTGAAAATTCCTGTCAGCGCAACGATTTCAGCGACGAATAACGGCTGGTGCAGTTTGATCATCAGATCCGGTCTGGTTCTTGAAAAAAGGATAGCGACCAGTAGATATAACGCGGCGAAGACTATCCATTTAAGGCTCAATGCATAAGGATGCAGCGCCGGTTTTACGGCAACCGGCTCTTCGGCTAGCGTGGCGATCAGCTCATCAATATTTGTCATTATCTTTCCAGTTTGCTTCTCAATATCTTGTAGGCACGATGTGCGGCAACTTTGACGGCGGATTCATTCATGCCGGTTTTTTCTGCCACTTCTTTTGCGGTATAGCCTTCGCCATGCATCATTTGCAAGATTGTCGCCTGTTTTTCGGGAAGTTTTTTTACCTCTGCATGAATAGATTCGTAACTTAAGCCGGTTTCGGTTACAGCTTCCGGCAAAGATTCCTCCAGTTCATCAAAATCTACCGCATGGCGCAGCTGATCGGCGTAATGCGCGCGCAAAAAATCCTGCAAGCGAAACCGGGCGATGGCATAAGCCCAGGGCACGTAAGGACGCAGGCCATCGTAGGTATGGCGTGCCTTGTGGATGGAGATCAGAATTTCCTGCGTCAGGTCGTCCACCTCATTGGAGAAACTCAGGCGTCGTGCCAGAAACGGGCGCAACAAGCATGCCGTCTCCTGTAACAAGGTGGCGTAAGCGCGCTGGTCGCCTTCGAGCGAGCGCTGCATCAATGCTTCCAGCTTGTTGTTCTGCCCCGTCACCCTATCCTTTGTAACCTTTTTTAGCACCGGTGCGAATACCTGTACAGACGGGGCGCATCATAACTTGTTTCGCAGCATCATCCGAATTTCACCAACACGCAAGGAGGCACATCATGCAACGCAGAGAGTTTATTTTCGCACTATCAGGACTGGCGGTGGGGTTTGCCTTGCGTTCAGGTTCAGCCTTCGCCGGCAATAAAGTTGTCATCATGCAGTTCTCAGATGACGGCAAGCCTTTGAGGGCGGTGACGCTGGATAAGGTAGTACGTGATTTGGAATGGAAAAAACGATTATCGCCGCTGGCCTATCACGTGACGCGCGAGCAAGGCACTGAACCGGCTTTTTCCGTGCCGGGATATGATAAACATGAGCCGGGGCTATATCGCTGTGTGTGCTGCGACAACGCGCTGTTCGATGCTGCGACAAAATTCGATTCCGGCACGGGCTGGCCCAGCTTCTGGCAACCGGTTGCGCCGCAAAATGTGCGTGAGATTGCCGACCACCTGTTCGGCATGACGCGTACCGAAGTTCAATGCGCGCTGTGCGACGCGCATCTGGGCCATGTGTTCGACGATGGCCCCAAGCCCACCGGGCTGCGCTATTGTATGAACAGTGTGGCGATGAAATTTTTGCCTCACGGGCATGGCAATAATGCCAGACCTGATAATGAAGCTCGCCATGCCAGTTCCTCTCTTTTCAACTCTCCCCCGCATGCGGGGGAGAGGGCAAAGGTATCGCTACGCGAATTTCACGTTAAATGGGGATAATCATGCTGATATTTTTTCTCTCCTATCTGGGTGGTGTGCTCACCATCTTCAGCCCTTGTGTATTACCGGTGCTGCCCTTTGTCTTTGCCCGTTCGGATCAGTCGTTCCGTCGTTCCGGATTACCGATTTTGCTGGGCATGGCGGTGACATTTACCGTGTTGGCCAGTCTTGCGGCGGTGGGCGGGTCCTGGCTGGTAAAGCTCAATCAATACGGTCGCTTTGCGGCGATGTTGCTATTGCTGTTGATGGGCGCTGCGCTGATATTTCCCGCTATGTCGGAATGGTTGATGCGGCCCTTTGTTGCGCTGGGCGGCCAACTGCAACAGCGCGCCGACCGCCAGAATACACTGCGTGGTTCATTGTTGCTTGGCGTGGCGATTGGTTTTTTGTGGGCGCCTTGTGCAGGCCCAATTTTGGGGCTAGTGCTGGCAGGTGCGGCGCTGAACGGCGCGAATTTCTACAGCGCGATGTTATTGCTGGTATTTGCCGCCGGTGCTGCAACCTCATTGGGTTTAGCGCTGCTGGCGGGCGGCCGCGTCTTCCGTATGATGAAGCGTGGACTGGGGGCGGAGGAATGGTTGCGACGCGGTCTGGGGGTAGCGGTTGTCGCCGGTGTGTTGTTTATCGCGCTGGGCTGGGATAGCCGATTTTTTGCGCAGTTTAATTTTCTCAATACCGCCGGTGCGGAGCAAAAGCTGTTGACGAAACTGGATAGCCCGGTGCCTCAATTCGGTGCTATGCCGTCTTTGAATGGCGCGACTCAGTGGCTCAATTCGCCGCCACTCAGTTCTGAGGCGCTGCGCGGTAAAGTGGTGCTGGTGGATTTTTGGACTTATTCCTGTATCAACTGTCTGCGCACACTGCCTTATTTGAAAGCGTGGGATGAAAAATATCGTTCACAGGGACTCGTGATTATCGGAGTGCATGCACCGGAATTCGCTTTTGAAAAGGATATTCACAATGTCGAGCAAGCGGTGCGCGATTTGGCTATTCACTATCCGGTGGCGATAGATAATCAGTATGCGATTTGGAATGCCTATAAAAATGAATACTGGCCTGCGCATTATCTGATTGACCAGCAAGGCGTCATTCGCCATCAGCATTTCGGAGAAGGCGCGTATCTCGAGACCGAGCAGATGATACAAACGCTGCTAAAAGAGGCGCATCAAGGACAGATTGCTCAGGACAAGACGGTACAGGTTGCGGGTGACGGTGTGACTGCCGCTGCTGCCGATGTCGCGCGATCGCCGGAAACTTATTTAGGTTATGCGCGGGCTGAAAATATGGTTTCCCCGGAAGTCGTAGCAAAGGATCAATCGGCAAGTTACAGCGCACTGCGTCGCCTCAAGCCGGATCAGTGGGCGTTAAGTGGTAACTGGCTGATATCCTCTGAATCTGCTGCGCTGCAAGCACCCGGTGGCGCAATCAGTTACCGTTTTCAGGGGCGGGATTTGCATCTGGTGATGGGGAGCACTAAACCCGTTCGTTTCAAGGTCACGCTGGATGGCGCGGCACCCGGTAAAAACCACGGTGCGGATATCGATGGTCAAGGCAACGGTATCCTTAGCGATCAGCGTCTCTACCAGCTTATCCGGCAAAGCGGGGAAATCAAGGAGCGCACATTCCGTATCGAATTTCTGGATAACGGGGCAGAAGCCTTTGCCTTCACCTTCGGTTAACAAAAAGGAGTTTTACCATGAAAAAAATATCTCGTTTTCTTTGTGCGCTGATTTTAATGGCCTCCGCCGCAGCCTCGGCGGCTGAACAAACTGCTGTGTTTGCCGGAGGTTGTTTCTGGGGCGTCGATGCGGTGTTCAAACACGTCAAAGGAGTGAGCGACGTGGTCTCAGGCTATGCGGGCGGTGCGGCGTCAACCGCGCATTATGAACAGGTCAGCGATGGCGATACGGGGCACGCTGAAGCGGTGCGCATTCGTTTTGATCCGGCAAAGGTCAGCTATGCGCAATTGTTACAGGTATTTGTTAGTGTGTCGCACGATCCCACACAACTAAATCGCCAGGGGCCGGATGCCGGTAGCCAGTATCGCTCAGTGATTTTCTACACCAGTTCGGAGCAGCAAAAACTGGCCGACAGCTACATGCGCCAGCTGAGTGCCGCCAGAACTTTTGCCGCGCCCATCGTCACTCATGTAGTGCCGTTGCAAGCGTTTTATCCGGCGGAAGCGTATCACCAGAATTATCTGTCATTGCACCCTGATCAGCCCTATATCGTGTACTACGATTTGCCGAAACTCGCACAACTACGAAGACAGTTTCCGGCGTTGTATCAGTGATTTATATCAAATGCTTTTATTTGCAATATTTTGTATATTTATAAGTGGGTTCCGGATGTTTTTTTAAAAAAATTCGTAACCTTTTTTAAGGTTGTTCCGAATCCATCAGTGCATAGGAGATGAAAGCAAAATGATCGAATATGTATCGAGATAGTTAATCAGTTTTGTAATTTGGGGATTATCCCTGTTAACCTAAAGGAGTTTCAACATGAACAAGCAAGCGATTTTGACAACAGCCATCGGTGGTTTACTGGCATTGGGTCTGGCGGGGACGGCGAGTGCTGCAGATCATCCGATGGAGAAATGTTTCGGTATTTCCAAGGCTGGTATGAACGATTGCAGCAGCAAAAAATCAGGTCATTCCTGTGCGGGGCAGGCTACAAAGAACAGCGATGCCAACGATTTTGTCTCCGTACCTAAAGGAACCTGCAACAAGATCGCCGGCGGGGTGTTGATGGAAAGCGGTGACATGATGATGAAAAAGGCGATGTAATGAATTTGCCCGCAAATGATCTGTTGCCGTGTTCTGCAGGGATAGGTTTGCGGGCGCCACATTACCGCGAAGTACTGGACACCTTGCCGGCCTTGGGTTGGGTGGAAGTGCACAACGAGAATTTTTTTGGCGGAGGCGCGCCGCTGCGTACCTTGCTCAAGGTGCGCGAACACTACCCCGTCAGCCTGCACGGCGTGGGTATGGGCTTGGCCTCAACTGCGCCATTGAATGAACAGCATTTGTCAGCGCTGCAACGCTTATGTGATGCCGTGCAACCTGTCGCCATATCCGAGCATCTGTGCTGGAATTCGGCGGACGGTTTTGTGGTCAACGATCTCTTGCCATTCCCCTACACCATGGAAGCGTTATCGCATGTGGCGCGTCGCATCGATCGCGTACAGGAAAAACTGGGTCGTCAGTTGCTGGTGGAAAATCTGTCCAGTTATTTGTCTTTTGCTCAGAGCGAGATGACCGAGGGTGAATTTCTTGCCGAGCTGGTGCGCCGTACTGGTTGCGGCATTTTGTTTGATGTGGAAAATTTATACGTCAATGTGTGCAATCTCGGTGTGGATGCCAGGGCCTTTATCGATGTGATCCCGCATGAGGCGGTAAAGGAATATCACCTGGCCGGTTACTCTGTCTGCGATGGCTGTCTGGTGGATACGCACAACCATCCTGTTTATCCTGAAGTGTGGGCCTTGTATGAGTATGTGTTACAGCACATAGGACCGCGACCCACGTTAATCGAGTGGGACAGCGACATTCCCGCGCTGCCGGTGTTGTTAGCGGAAGCCGCGAAGGCGCAACTGCGTATGGATGGTTGTCATGAGTGATCTGAATCAGACGCTGAGCCTTTTTGCGCGTGCCATCGTGTCTGGCGAGGCTGTTTCTACGGAAATAATCGCGGCATACCCGAATTACTCCTGTGATACCGCGATCGAGGTCTATCGCAACAATTATCGCGGGAATCTGCACGATGCGCTCGCGTGTGCCTATCCGGTCATCGTGCAGCTGGTGGGCGATGATTTTTTTCGATTTCTGGCAAAAAAATATATTGAATATAATCAATCATCAAGCACAAATATGCACGATTATGGCGCCGTGATGGCCAATTTTCTGGCGGACTTCGAGCCGGTTCGGCAATTACCCTATTTGCCGGACATGGCCAGGCTGGAGTGGGCATGTCATGTTGCCTACTATGCAGATGACCGGGTGCCGTTGTCGCTCGAATCGCTGGCGCAGATACCCGCAGCGCGCTATGCGGATTTAGTGTTGCAGACGGCAGGTCAGGTGATCCGTTCGAGTTTTCCGGTTGCGGCAATCTGGCAGGCGCACCAATCCGCGATGAGTGAGGATTTTCATCTCGATCTGTCGGACGGACCTGGCATCTTTCTGGTGAGCCGCCGGGACTGCTTCGTTGAGGTCAGCGAGCTCTCCGTGTCTGATGCCGACTGGTTACAGCGCATCCAAAGTGGCCAATCGCTTGGTGCGGCAACCATGGAAACAATCGAGCGCTACCCGGATTTTGATTTGCAGGCAGCGCTACTCAACTTGCTCGCCTGTGCAGCCTTGACGAGTTTCAGTTTGGAGACGACAACATGAGAGGGATCTTGCGACTCTATTTCCGCGCCTCACGCTGGCCTGAATATCTGGCGCCGCTACTCGATCTGGGTTTGCGTCTATTTCTGGCGACAGTGTTTTTTAAATCGGGACTGACCAAAATACAGAACTGGGACAGCACACTGTATTTATTTAGCGATGTCTATCAGGTGCCGCTGCTCAATCCGGAATGGGCGGCTTATCTGGCAACCGGCGGGGAGTTAGGCTTGCCGGTGCTGCTGGCGGCAGGATTGTTCGGGCGTTTCGCCGCTGCAGGTTTGTTCATTCTCAATCTGGTCGCCGTCATCTCGTACTATCCGGAGTTGAGCGAGGCAGGGATCAACCAGCATCTATACTGGGGAATACTGCTGGCTGTGCTGTTGATCCTCAGCCGGAACACCTGTTCAATAGACCGTTGGCTGGAGCTAAATTTCACCAATACGGGCGATGAAGCGCTTTTATAGGGAGTTACCTGCATTTCACCACCCGGAAAAGGCTGGCAACGATCCACATTCCGATGATCGTGCCGAATGAAGCCTTATTTGAATACGATGGTCTTGTTTCCGCACACCAGCACGCGGTCTTCGACGTGATAACGCAGGCCGCGCGAGAGCACGGTCTTTTCGATGTCGCGCCCGTAGCGCACCAGATCATCCACCGTGTCGCCGTGGTCGATGCGCACCGTGTCCTGTTCGATGATCGGACCTGCATCCAGTTCATCGGTGACGTAATGACAGGTAGCGCCGATCAACTTCACGCCGCGCTGATGGGCCTGATGATAAGGTTTCGCGCCGACGAAGGAGGGCAGGAAACTGTGGTGGATGTTGATGATGCGACCGGAATAGCGCTGGCACAGGAAGGGAGGCAAAATCTGCATGAAGCGCGCCAGCACCATGGTGTCGCCCTGATATTCGTCGAACAGGGCGGCAATGCGCTCGAAGGCGGCGAGTTTATCGGTCATTTCCACATGGATAAACGGAATGCCGTGCCATTCAACAAAGCCCCTCAAATCCTCATGGTTGGAAATCACGCAGGGAATATCGACGTTTAATTCCTTGCTGCGCCAGCGATGTAACAGATCATCCAGACAATGATCCTGACGGCTCACCAGTATCACCAGACGCTTGTTGCGTGCGGAATCAGTCAATTGCCAGCTCATCGCGAACTCCTCAGCCAGCGGGGAAAACAATCGGCTAAACTCGTTCACATCGAAAGGCAGCGAGTCGGCGCGAATTTCCTGTCTCATGAAGAAGCGCTGCTCATCCTGTTCGGTGTGATAACTCGCTTCGACGATAAAGCCGCCGTGCTGCGCGATGAAGCCTGTTACCGCAGCAATAATACCGGCGCGGTCAGGACAGGAGATGGTCAGAGTGTAGTGGCGAGTCATGCTGTGCTTTCAATCAGTATTCAGTATTCAGGATTTTCTTAGCAGATCGACACGTATCGGCATTTGGAAATCAGCTCCTGTAGGCGTCATGTGCTTTTCAAAAGCCGATCTGACATCATCCAGCAGGGTTGCGGATAAACGATGGTCGGTATGCGTAACCTTGATGACCTGCTGTTCGAGCTGATCGAAGTTTTCAAAGTGTATAGGCTGCGAAAAAAATGTTTGTTGCACAAGTGAGAATTGACCAGATGAAACGGCGTTTTTCACTGCTGCAAACGCCAGCTCACGAACGGTCTGTTCGTCGTGAAACAGCCTTAAAATTTCGTTGAATTCACCGGCAAATACCGGTTCGGAAATATATACCATGCCGCCCGGTTTTAAAACCCGGTGTATTTCCGAGAAAGCAATCTCCATCAATTCTGCCGGCACGTGATGCAGTGATTTAAACATCAACACCAGATCGAAGCTGGCATTGCTAGCCGGGATATTTTCAGCACCGCCGTGTTCGAAACGGATATTTTTGCCAGCCGTGCTGGTTTTGTGGATGGCCAGTTGCGTCTCATCCACCTCAAGGGCGAGTATCGAGGCTGCCTTTTGTGCGATTAAATAGGTTTTTTCCGCTTTCCCGCAACCCAGTTCTAGGACGCTTGCGCCTTGCAGTGTCAGCAGCCTGGCTATCACATCGGCTTCGTGCTCAACCGGGCTTGCTACGGAGTTTGAAATATACATTGGGTTCATGCTGGATCCTTGGTAATAAATCCTGTGCGGTTAGGCATTTTGGAAGCGCTGTTGCAAATAGCGGATGATATCGCCAGATTCATAGAGCCACTGGACTTTGCCCGACTGGTCGGTGATTTGCAAACATGGCGTCTGAATTTTTCCGCCGCCCAGCATTAGGTCATCGCGGTGCTTAGTGTCATGCTGCGCATCGCGCAAGGCGATCGGCAGGGACAATCTGGCCATTTCGTGTCGTACCTTGATGCAAAACGGGCAGGTTTTAAAGTGATAGAGAGCGAGTTTTTCGCAGTCCTGATCGATTTTTTTTTGTGCTTCAGACGGGCGAACCATCCCTTTGGGTGTTGCCAGGCTGGACCATAACAGCATGAAAGGCATCAAGATCAGGCGCAGGGTACGGAAAAATATTTTTATCATTTTTTACTTAAAGTCAGAAGGTAAGGATTGAGCTTCAATAGTGCTTCCCCATAGTGACGACATGGTGCGCGTAGCCTGTGCACAATCGCCGCTAGTGTAAAAGAACTCGTCGGGTTGAGCTGCTGTCCGGCATGGTAGCTCGCTCAACAAACGGCGTTGTAAATGGCGCGCGACCGCCTCGCCGGTATCGATTAGGGTGATATGTTCGCCCACTACGTCGCGGATCAGATTGCTTAGAAAAGGATAGTGAGTGCAGCCGAGTATCAGTGTATCAGCTCCCCGTGCCAGTAGCGGTGTAGTGTAGCGTTCAATTAGTTCGCGGGTTCGGATGCCGTGCAGATCGCCGGATTCGACCTGCTCGACCAGCCCCGGGCAACCTTGTGTGACGATTTTGACTTCTCCAGCGTAGCGCTCAAGCAGCGCTGCGAAGCGTGCGCTTTCCAGTGTGCCTATGGTCGCCAGCACGCCGACAATGCCGCTTTTTGTGGCTGCAACAGCCGGTTTGACCGCTGGCTCCATGCCGACGATAGGCAAATTGAACTGACTGCGCAAGGTGGCAGCCGCTGCCGCAGTCGCCGTGTTACAGGCGATCACGATGGCATCTGCGCCTTGTTCAATCAGGAAACGGGTGAGAGTGATGGCTCTGTGTTCGATGTAGTGCGCCGACTTGTCGCCGTAAGGGACATGGGCTGAATCGGCAACATAAATTAGGCGTTCATTCGGCAAGGTCTGGCGAATGTGGTGCAGCACGGAGAGTCCGCCGACACCGGAATCAAATACGCCGATTACACCTGTAGTCATCACTTAAACACCTGACATCCCCGCCGCAACTTGCTCTCGAGTGAGGCTGGGGGATAACGTTTGGAGTTAAACCGCCATACCCTGGTCGCGCAGGTATTCTTCATACGTGCCGTGGTAGTCGGTGACGCCCTTAGACGTGATTTCGATGATGCGCGTGGCCAGCGACGAGACGAATTCGCGATCATGGCTCACGAAGACCACGGTTCCCTTGTATTCGAGCAGCGCGGTGTTGAGCGCTTCGATGGATTCCATGTCCATATGGTTGGTCGGTTCATCCATCAGCAGCACATTGTTGCGTTGCAACATCAGCTTGCCGAATAACAGGCGACCCTTTTCACCCCCGGACAGTACCTTCACCGGTTTGTGCGCATCGTCACCGGAGAACAGCAAACGGCCCAACGTGGCGCGCACGGTCTGGTCATCGTCGTTAGGGCCGCGCCAGTAGGTCATCCAGTCCGTCATGATCTTGTCTTCGGCGAACTCGCTGTAGCTGTCCTGCGCGTAGTAACCGATCTTGGCTTTTTCCGTCCACTTGATGACGCCGTAGTCGGGTGTCAGATCGCCGGCCAGACAGCGCAGCAACGTGGTTTTACCGATACCGTTAGGGCCGATGATGGCCACTTTCTCGCCCGCATCGACGCGCAAATTGACGTTCGAGTACAGCACGCGATCGAAACCCTTGGATAAACTCTCGACTTCTACCGCAGTGCGGTGCAGTTTTTCACGGTCATCGTATTCAAAACGGATAAACGGATACTGGCGGCTGGACGGTTTGATGTCTTCGATCTTGATCTTGTCGATCTGACGGGCACGGGACGTCGCCTGTTTAGCCTTGGAAGCATTGGCCGAGAAACGCGCCACGAAAGCTTTGAGTTCGGCGACTTTTTCCTTTGCCTTGGTGTTGTCAGCCGATTGTTGTTCACGCGCCTGAGTGGAGGCCAGCATGTAATCGTCGTAAGTGCCGGGATAAGTGGTGATCTTGCCGTAGTCCAGATCGGACATGTGGGTGCAGACGCTGTTCAGGAAGTGGCGGTCATGGGAGATAATCACCATGGTGCAGGTGCGCGCGTTGAGGATGTTTTCCAGCCAGCGGATGGTGTTGATATCCAGATTGTTGGTCGGTTCATCCAAGAGCAGGATGTCCGGATTGGAGAACAGTGCCTGCGCCAGCAATACCCGCAGCTTGAAGCCGGGGGCGACTGAACTCATCGGGCCGTTGTGCAATTCGATCGCAATGCCCAGACCCAGCAGCAATTCGCCGGCACGCGCTTCGGCGGTGTAGCCGTCGTATTCGGCAAACTCGGCTTCCAGATCGGCTGCGCGCATGTAGTCTTCTTCGGAGGCATCCGGATTCGCGTAAATCCCATCGCGCTCAGACATCACCGCCCACATTTCATCATGCCCCATCATCACCACATCGAGCACGCGATTCTCTTCATAGGCGTACTGATCCTGACGCAGTTTACCCAGACGTTCGCTCTTGTCCAGCATCACCTCGCCTGAAGTTTGTACCAGATCGCGGCCCAGAATCTTCATAAAGGTGGATTTTCCGCAACCGTTCGCGCCGATCAGGCCATAGCGGTTGCCGTTGCCGAATTTAACGGAAACGTTCTCGAACAAGGGCTTGGCCCCGAATTGCATGGTGATATTTGCTGTGGAAAGCATGAAAAACTCAATCTTGAAAATTTTTGGAGCGCAATTTTAACACTGTGCGCCGATTGTGCCGCGACTAAAATGCGCAATCCGGTTGATTAAAATAACAAAATTTACTATTTAATCGAAATTTAAGGCGTTGACGTTAGCTACAAACTCCAAAAGTCATGATTGATGAATTATGTGATGAGTCACCTTGGCGCTCCGCACCAAAGCCCCTGTGCGCCGCCGAAGATAGTCAGCAAACAACGGTGTTGTTGGGCGAGGACTGTTTGAGCACGTGGCCGCGCGGCGGATCGTGCGAGTTCCGCAGCCCCGTTGTTTGTTGGCTATCGAGGGAATCCCGCCTGCCTGCCGCAGGCTGGGCAGGCATGGGCGGTAAGCCGGGGTCGCCTTTTCTTGGGTTACTTTCTTTTGGCGACGCAAAAGAAAGTAACCCGCTGTCGGGCGGCCACCGGCGAAGTTGATTGGAATGTTATAGGAGGTGATTGAGGTCACAGTTAACGCTAATAAAGCCTATCCTTCGGCAGACTGCTAGAATGCGCGTAGTTAACTAAATTGCAAAAAACTCATGGTTCCTCATCTCACCACTGCATTGAACGGTCCGTTGCTCGATCTTGAGCGGCGCTTTCTGGCGGCCATGCCGAATATCGAACACTGGTTCCGTAGACAATGGCTGGATCACACTGCACCGTTCTACACCTCGGTCGATTTGCGCAACAGCGGTTTCAAACTGGCACCGGTGGACACTAATCTGTTCCCTGGCGGCTTCAATAATCTCAACCCTGATTTTCTGCCTTTGTGCGTGCAGGCGATGCAGGGCACGGTGGAGAAGATTTGTCCTGAAGCGCGCGGCGTGTTGTTGATCCCGGAAAATCACACGCGCAATATGTTCTATTTGCAGAATGTGGCGCAGCTCGTCACCATCCTCAGGCAGGCCGGGATGAGGGTGCGTATCGGTAGTCTGTTGCCTGAAATCACCGCGCCCACTGAAATTCAACTGCCCAGCGGCAGCGTGTTGAAACTGGAGCCGTTGGTGCGGCGCGGCAACCGTTTAGGTCTGGAGGATTTCGACCCCTGCGTGGTCTTGCTCAACAATGATTTATCGGCCGGCGTCCCCGATATACTGAAAAATCTTGAACAGGCGGTCTATCCGCCGCTTGCTGCAGGTTGGCATGCGAGGCGCAAGTCGCAACATTTTGCAGCCTATGATCGCGTGGCCAATGATTTTGCGCAAATGCTCAGCATTGATCCGTGGCTGATTAATCCCTATTTTGATACCTGCAATCAGATCAATTTTCATGAGCGTATCGGTGAGGAATGTCTAGCTGCCAAGGTGGACAGCGTGTTGCAAAAGATGCGTCTGAAGTATGCCGAATATGGTGTGAAACACGATCCTTTTGTTATCGTCAAAGCCGATGCCGGCACATACGGAATGGGCATCATGACGGTCAAGGATGCCAGTGAAATCACCGGCCTGAATCGTAAACAGCGCAACAAGATGGCGGTGGTCAAAGAAGGCATGGAAGTGTCCGATGTGCTGGTGCAGGAGGGGGTTTACACCTTTGAAAACATCAACGAAGCAGTGGCGGAACCGGTGGTCTACATGATCGATCATTCCGTGGTCGGCGGTTTTTATCGCGTGCACACCGGGCGGGGAGTAGACGAGAATCTCAATGCGCCGGGTATGCAATTTGTGCCGCTGGCGTTCGAGTCCTGCTGCACCCTGCCGAATCCCGATCGCGGGCCTGATGACACACCGAATCGCTTCTATGCTTACGGCGTGGTGGCGCGTCTGGCGTTGCTGGCAGCTTCACTGGAACTGGAAGCGCTGGAAGAATGATCTTTCGTATTTTGTTAGCTGTTAGCGGTTTGCTGTTGACGGTTTTTTTGTCGGCCTGCGGCAAGGAGCCGTTGTATCAGGAGCAGGGCTATGTGTTCGGCACGCTGGTGGAAGTGAGCATCTACGGCGACAATGAAGCCCACGCCAAACAGGCCATCACCTCCGTGATGCATGAGTTTCAGCGTTTGCACAATGAGCTGCATGCCTGGCAACCTTCGGAGCTTAGCGAACTGAACAAGGCGTTTGCTCACGGTGATTCGCGGGCTGTTACACCGGAACTTGCCGGTATGCTCACGGATGCGACAAAACTATCAATAAAATCAGATGGTTTGTTTAACCCCTCGATCGGCAATCTGATACAGCTGTGGGGATTTCAAGCCGATGAATTTAAACCGGTGCAGCCGGATGAAAAGCTGATCGAACAACGGGTCGCGACTAACCCGCAGATGAGCGACATCACGCTCGAACAAGGTCGCGCGAAGAGTTCTAATCCTGCGGTGCAGCTCGATCTGGGCGGTTACGCCAAGGGCTATGCCTTAGATCGTGCGGCGATTTTGTTAAAGCAGCAGGGCATCCACAATGCGCTGATCAATATCGGCGGCAATATCTTGGCGATCGGGCAAAAGGGCAATCGCCCCTGGCGTGTCGGCATCCAGCATCCGCGCAAGTCCGGTGCACTGGCGGCATTGGATCTGCACGACGGCGAGGCGATCGGCACCTCAGGCGACTATCAACGATATTTCATGCTGGGCGATAAGCGCTATTGTCATCTGATCGATCCGCGCAATGGCCATCCTATGCAGGGCGTCGAAGCGGTGACGATACTCACGCACGGTGTTAATGCCGGATTGCTCTCGGATGGGTCATCCAAGCCTTTGTTTATTAGTGGTATTTCAGGGTGGCGTGCGGCTGCCACAACGATGGGGCTGAATGAGGCGATGCTGGTCGATGCGCAGGGCGTGATTCATATCACTAACGATTTGAAGAAACGGCTAGAATTCACCGACAAAGAAGTAAAACTACAAGTGGAATAGGGGAGCGCAATTGGTCGGAATCTTATTGGTGACGCATAATGGACTGGGCGACTGTCTGGCAGATTGCGTCAAGCACGTGTTTGGCGAAATACCGAAAAATTTGAAAGTTTTGTCGGTATTGGCGGCTGATGATCCTCAGCATAAATTACTGGAAGGTGAAGAGTTGCTGAAAGAACTCGACAGCGGCAGCGGTGTCTTGATCCTGGTCGATGTGTTTGGCGCCACCCCCAGCAATATCGGACGAAGGCTTTGTCATGCCGAGCGCGTTGAGGGGGTAGCCGGTGTGAATCTGCCGATGTTGTTGCGCGTGGTCTGTTCGAACAACAAAAATTTGCAGGAATTGGCTAACCTCGCGATCGAAGGCGGTCGCGAATGTATTGTTCATATGGAGCATTAAAATGCAACAAGACGCACTGATCATCAATAAGCTCGGTCTGCACGCACGTGCCTCGGCGAAACTCACCCAGACGGCAGGGAAATTCAAGTGTGAAGTGATGCTGACGCGCAACAATCGCCGCGTCAATGCCAAGAGCATCATGGGCGTGATGATGTTGGCGGCGGCCAAAGGGGCGACCATCAGTATCGAAACGATCGGTGAAGACGAGGCGGAGGCCATGGAGGCACTGCTAGCCCTAATCAACGATTACTTTGGAGAAGGTCAATGATGTTTATAGGCGAGGTCGGGAGAAAACCATGAGTTTTACGCTACACGGCATCGCAGTCTCCAGCGGTATCGCGATCGGTCACGTACATTTATTGTCACACTGCTCCCTGGAAGTGGCGCACTACGTCTTGCCCAAGCTGTTTATTTCTGAAGAAATTTCGCGCTTTGACGCCGCTTTGCAGGCGACGCGTAGTGAGTTCGCCGGTTTGCGCAGCAATCGCCCGAGTTACGCCGCAGCAGAATTCGATGCGTTTTTAGAGTTGCACCAGATGATATTGGACGACCCGTTGCTTAGCGTCGGGCCGCGCGAGATGATAGAGCGTGAACGCTGCAATGCGGAATGGGCCGTCAAGGTGCAAACCGACGCGCTGGCGGCACAATTCGATGAGTTCGAGGACGCCTACTTGCGCGAGCGGCAGGCCGATGTGAAACAGGTGGCGGAGCGCCTGCTCAAGCAACTCTCCGGACAGCCCGGCCATCAGCCGAGCCATCAGCGGCATGACATTGAGACAATTTTGTTTGCCTATGACCTGAGCCCGGCCGATATGATCGGATTCAGGCCGCAGCAGTATGCCGCCTTCATCACGGACGCGGGTAGCGCGACCTCACACACGGCGATTGTTGCGCGTAGCCTGAGCACGCCTTGCGTCGTCGGGCTGCATCATGCGCGCGAGTTGATTCGCGAGGACGATCTGATTATCCTAGACGGCGAGCAGGGTGTGCTCATCGTCAATCCCGATAAGGCGGTACTTGCAGAGTACAAGCTGCTGCAAAGCGAATGGGAGCTGGATAGAAAGAAGCTCAAGCGGCTGCGCACCGCGCGCGCCAATACGCTGGATGGTGTGGCGATTGAGCTGCACGCCAATATCGAGAAGCCCGAAGACATCGTCGAAGCGAAAGAAAATGGCGCGACCGGTATCGGCCTGTTCCGCAGCGAGTTTTTGTTCTTGAATCGCGATCAGTTGCCCGATGAAGAGGAGCAGTTCGAAGCCTATCGCGCTGCGGTCACCGGCATGAAAGGCATGCCCGTCATCATACGTACCTTCGATTTGGGCGCGGATAAGCAAATCAAGGGTGCTGAGCGCGTCGCCAGCAATCCGGCATTAGGCTTGCGCGCGATACGTTTATGTCTGGCTGAACCGAAACTGTTCCGTACCCAGTTGCGTGCGTTGTTGCGCGCCTCTCACTATGGCAATCTGAAAATTCTGATTCCGATGCTGTCTTGCGCGGCCGAATTGAATCAGACCTTGCAGTTTATCGCTTCAACCAAACAGAAACTGGATGAAGAAAGTATTCCGTATGACCGCGAGGTGAAGATAGGCGGCATGATCGAAATTCCGGCTGCGGCACTGGCCTTGAATGTCTTTGCCAAGAAGCTCGACTTTCTGTCTATTGGCACTAACGATCTGATTCAGTACACGCTGGCGATCGACCGTACCGATGAGGATGTGGCGCATCTTTATGACCCTTTGCATCCTGCCGTGTTGCAATTGCTGGCGCATGTCATCGGCACGGCTAACAAGCTTGAAGTGCCGGTTTCTGTATGTGGTGAAATGGCGGGCGAGTTGGCTTATACCCGGCTTTTTTTAGGTATGGGACTGCGTCAGTTTTCGATGTTCTCGGCTCAGGTGCCGACCATTAAGCAGCGCGTGCTGACCACCAGTTTGTCGGAAATCGCGTTGTTGACGCAGAAGATATTACGCGCCGACGATCCTCTGAAAATCCGCGAGCTGCTGGATAAGCTCAACAGCTGATTTTGTTGTGTGATTATTGAACAGATATAACGGGCATGGCAAAGAGGCAGCCCCTTATAATGAAACTCGCCATGCCCTTTCCCTCCCTTGCAGGGCGCGTTTTGGCAGAGCCAAAACCGTTCACAATGCGCGGAGCATGCTCCGCTAAACCCCTTGTTCGCCCCCCGTTCCCCCCTCTCCCTGCGGGCGAGGAATACGGTTCGTCGCTACGCGAGTTTTACGTTAAGTCATGATCCAGGTAACCGAAATGCAAGTACCACTTTATCCTCGTTCCATTTGCTGGTTTCGTCGTGACTTACGCCTGAACGATCATGCCGCGCTATTTCACGCGCTCAAAGCCAGTCGGTCCGTGCATTGCGTATTCGTATTTGATACCGATATTCTCGACAAACTCACCGATAAGCAGGATCGCCGGGTCGAATTCATCTGGCATAGCTTGAATGAACTGAATACGCAATTGCAGGAGCAGGGCAGCACTTTGCAAATATTGCATGGCCGTGCACAAGCGCTGATTCCACAACTGGCTCGTGAACTCGATGTCGCTGCGGTATTCTGCAATCACGATTACGAGCCGGATGCACAGCTGCGTGATGCGGCAGTCGCAGCGGCGCTGGATGAATCCGGGATTGTTTTTCATCACTACAAGGATCTGGTGATTTTCGAGCAGTCCGAGATTTTAACTTTGGGTGCTACGCCTTACAGTGTATTTACGCCCTACAAGAATGCCTGGCTGAAAAAAGTGGATGATTTTTACCTGCGCGCCTATCCCACAGAGCGCTATTTTTCTTCTCTGGCTCAATGCGCAGCGCAAGCGTTGCCGGCGCTGGAAACGATCGGCTTTGCGCAGGGTCAGCTCAATCTGCAGGCACTGCCGGCGGGTGGATCAGGAGCCGGAAAGCTATTCGATGATTTTACGCAGCGCATTCAGGATTACCAGGAGGCGCGCAATTACCCTGCCATAAAAGGCGTGTCTTATTTGTCGACACACCTGCGCTTCGGCACGATTTCGATACGTTATCTTGCAGCTACGGCTTATCACACCGCTGGTGCAGGTGCGCAAACCTGGCTGTCAGAATTGATCTGGCGCGACTTCTACCAGATGCAACTGCACCATCATCCCAAACTGGCGCAGGGTTTTGCCTTCAAGCCGCAGTTCAATGCGATCGCCTTTCCAAACGATGAGGCTAAATTTTCCGCCTGGTGCGAGGCGCGTACAGGATATCCGCTGATCGATGCGGCAATGCGCCAACTCAATCAATCCGGCTATATGCACAATCGTTTGCGTATGGTGGTAGCGTCCTTTCTGGTCAAGGATTTACATATCGACTGGCGATGGGGTGAGCGCTATTTTGCTCAGCATCTACTGGATTTCGATATGGCGGCAAACAACGGCGGCTGGCAATGGGCCGCCTCTACCGGTTGCGATGCGCAGCCGTGGTTCCGCATTTTCAACCCGATCACACAGTCCGAAAAGTTTGACGGGCAAGGCAAGTTTATTCGCCGTTATATGACGGAACTGGCCGGATGCGCTGACAAATGGATACATGCGCCGTGGTTGATGCCGCTAGCTGAACAAAAGCGTTGCAACGTGCTGATCGGTACGACTTATCCAGCTCCAGTGGTAGATCATGCGACAGCCAGAGTCAAGACCTTGGCGCTTTTTCAGGCCGCGAACGACGCGGCGGCACCATCCGGAGGATAAGACGTGCCGTTCAGCGTACGTTTACCTTGGGTAATACGCTGGCCGCGAGTTTCGCATCCACTTTCAGTAATCCGACTTCATCGCTTAAGATATGAGCTGCCTCGCTGAGCAGGACGTCCTTGGCATTTTTCCGATTGTTTTCCAGTGCCAGATCCGCGTCCAGATTTCGCTCATTTGATTGCAGTCCGTCGTCCTGAGTTGAGGCGCTTCCCATCTTGGCCGCTGTGCCGCTTTCACGTCGTTTGGTACGGGTTTCCTGCGTTATCCTTTCCTTGCGGCGCTCAGCTTCGTTGAGGGAAATCTGATTCTTCTTGCGTAGCGCGTTGAGTGCGTTGATGTCTTCCTGCAAATATTGGAAGTCTTTGTCATGACCGATGCGCAGGTCGTGACGGATTTTCAGTGCCGGCATGATTGCACTCAGATCGCCGGCAGGCTGATAGTCGGCGGCCTTGATTTGTGTCCAGGGCAGAGCATTGTCGTAGCTTGATTCACCGAAATCTTCCTCATCCATCATGCTAGGCAGGCTGATATCCGGCGTGACGCCGCGCATCTGGGTGGTGCCGCCATTGATGCGGAAAAACTGGGCGATAGTCATCTTCAGATCGCCGTATTTGGGTTTGTCATTTTTCACCAATTGATCGAGACTCAGCACCGATTGCACCGTGCCCTTACCAAAGCTCTTAGCCCCGATCACCACGCCACGACCGTAATCCTGTATTGCAGCCGCAAAAATTTCCGAAGCGGACGCCGAACCCCGGTTAATCAGCACGCCGAGCGGGCCATGCCAGGCTAGGCCGCTGTTGTTATCCTTTTCAATGGATACTCTACCCTTGGAGTCGCGTTGCTGTACCACCGGGCCTTTGTCGATAAACAGTCCGGTCAATTCCACCGCCTCGTCCAGCGAACCTCCGCCGTTGTTGCGTAAATCCATCAGCACGCTATCGACCTTGTCACGCTTGAGTTCATCGAGCAGTCGGGATACATCACGTGTCGCGCTTTTAAAATTTTTGTCGCCATTTTGACGGGCGGCAAAGTCCTGATAAAAACCAGGTAGGGAAATCACACCGATGCGTCGCTTGGTGTTTCCCTCCTTAATCTCGATGATGGATTTTTTGGCGGCCTGACTATCCAGACTGATTTTTTTCCGTATCATCGAAACCATTTTGTGTTTGCCGTCCAGACCCGCTTCCACAGGCAGCACATCAAGCACCACCACGGTGTCTTCTGTGCCACGGATCAAGGCGACGGTGTCGTCCAGACGCCAGCCCATCACGTCGGTGGGTGCAGCATTGCTGCCTTGCCCTACGCCGACGATCCGATCGCCGACCTTGAGTTTGCCCGACATGGCTGCAGGACCACCCGCCACCAGCTCACGTATGGTGGTGTACTCATCCTTGTCCTGGAGCACCGCACCGATGCCTACCAGTGACAAACGCATCGAGATATCGAAGTCTTCCGAGGCGCGCACGCCCAGATAGTTGGTGTGCGGATCGATTGCTGTGGCATAGGCGTTCATAAAGCTTTGGAACACGTCATCGCTCTTGATTTTGGTCAAGCCGCTCAACGAATTGTCGTAACGTTTCCCCAGTGTTTCGGCGATGTTCTTGTCATCTTTGCCAGCCAGTTTTAGGCGCAGCCAGTCATTTTTGACGCGTTTACGCCACAAGTCATTGATTTCATCGGTTGTTTTTGACCATGGCGCATTCTTGCGGGTATATTGATAGCTTTCCTTGCTGTCAAAATCAAAGCCCTGAGCGAGCAGGCTGCGCGCATAGGTATATCGCTCGCTAACGCGTTGTTGATACAAGTTGAACATGGCGAAAGGGATGGCCAAATCCTCATTCAGAATCGCATCGTCGAGTTTATTGCGATACGCGGCGAATTGATCGACGTCGCTTTGCAGAAAAAACACTTTCTCGCCATCCATCGTCTTTATATAGTTGTCGAATATTTTTGCCGAGGCGGCGTCATCCAGCGGGATGCGCTTGTAGTGGTACCGCGTTAGTACTTCGGCTGAGAGATAAGCCGCCTTGGATTGTTGCGCTAGGGGGGATAGCTGTGTCGCGGTCGCATTGAACGTCAGCGAGACAAACGCCAGTCCTAACCACAGTAGTTTCTTTTTCATGCGTAATCCCGGGAAATCGTTGCAAAATTATAATGTATGAACGGTTGTTTCATGATATCGGTGAGTTAAAGAAAATACTCGGGTGCGGCGCAAGCCAAATTAAAGGTGTCGGCAATAGCCGGGCAAGTGATTTGCCCTTCTGTTATGTTTAGTCCCGAACGCAGCGATGAATTCTCTCGCAGTGCCTGACGCCAGCCCTTGTTTGCCAGTTGTAACACATAGGGCAAGGTTGCGTTGGTTAATGCCAGCGTCGAGGTGCGCGGCACGCAGCCCGGCATATTCGCGACGGCATAGTGAATAATACCATCGATGCTGTAAACCGGATTTTCATGGGTGGTCGGATGCGTGGTCTCGACGCAGCCACCCTGATCCACCGCAACGTCGACTATGACAGACCCCGGTTGCATTAGTTTCAAGTCATCACGTTGTATCAGTTTAGGCGCGGCGGCACCGGGAATCAGCACGCCACCGATCACCAGATCAGCCGTCGTGAGCTGATCTAGCAGGTTGTGCCGGGTGGAGTACAGCGTTGTGACGTTGGCAGGCAGCGTCTGAGCGAGATGGCGTAGGCGTTCTAGCGATAAATCGAGCAGACTGACGCGCGCGCCCATACCTGCGGCGATACGTGCGGCATTGCTTCCCACCACACCGCCGCCCAGAATGACCACATGCGCGGGTGCAACTCCGGGAACGCCACCTAGCAATACACCGCGTCCGCCGTACAGTTTTTCCAGATATTTTGCACCTTCCTGCACCGCTATACGGCCTGCTACTTCTGACATCGGAGTGAGCAAAGGCAACTCGCCGGATGGCTGTGTGACGGTCTCATAGGCAATACAAGTTGCACCGGAGTCCAGATGAGCTTGTGTTAGTTCACGGTCTGCCGCGAAATGGAAATAGGTGAAAATAGTCTGAGCTGCACGCAAGTGACGCCATTCTGCGCGTAGTGGTTCCTTGACCTTGATGATCAAATCCGCCGCTGCCCAGACCGCCTCTGCATCGCTGGCAATCTGAGCGCCGGCGGTGAGATATTGATCATCGCTAAAGCCGCTGCCCAGACCCGCGCCTGCCTCTACCCGGACGTCGTGACCTGCCGCCACCAGCGACGCGACCCCTGACGGGACAACAGAGACGCGGTATTCGTTCGTCTTGATCTCTTTGGGTACGCCGATGATCATATTAGATCCTTATTCATTCATTAGATATTGGCGGTAATTCTTCCAGAAATCCGCCCGAGCGGAAGGTCAATACCAGCGTGTCACGGTGTCCGCTTTCTGCGGTCGGTTGGATGGGCGTGGACTCATGGATGACGCGCTGATCGTCCAGCATCAACAGGGTCCAGGGTTCGCTTAAAGTGAAGCGTTGCCCGTTCGGTCCGTCGGCCTCAAAGATACGGCTCTCGCCCCCGCTGACTTTTTCGCGGGCAACTAACAAGATGGCAACGAAATCCACGCCGTCGCGATGCGCGCCTTCCGGTGTCGGACGTCCGATGCCATTGCTGGTGTCGATGCGGAACTGATGGGCTTCCACATACCAGGGTTGTTCGCCTTTCACCGCCGAGCAGATGCGGCAGAGGTACTGTAAAAGCTCAGTCCAGACAGGTTTCGCGACCGTTTCGGTTGTCATCGGCTCGAACAAGCGGTGCATGCCGCCGTGTAGCGCGTTGTAGGCCAGCGGCTGGTAATGCGCGCGATGTGTCACCTGCGCAACTTGTTCACCCTCAACGACAAAACAGGAATGACGTCGTCTGCGGTAATGACCTCCATCTTTGAGAAATAGATCAGGCGGCAAGGCGTCCCAGTCGGCTTTGATGGATTCTAGTGCAGGCAATTCGACCAGGGTGGCGACGTCGGATTGTCCAAGTACGCCATAGCCTTGAGATTTCAGCGCGTCGACCAGTTGCGAGGGGCGAATACAGGTGGGGGTGAGGACGGTGATGGTCATGGTGGGATGTGCATCGAGAGCGAAACGCCGATTTTACGCCTGTGTTTGAGGGGGATGGTGTAAATCGAGTTGATCATAAAATTATCGTGGCTAAATTCCCGGAACTGCGTCGGTGATAAGGTGTTTGCGCTACTAATTCGGCGTGAATTTAATCATTGCCAGCCGTGTCGCGTTAAATTTTTTTGCTGTAGACCTTGCAGGCAAATTGACAGCGCGGAATAAAACGCGGAAACTTCACTCTGTGCCGATTTGACATCAGCTTGCGGGGCACGGACAGGATGGAGGGAAACCATGTTTCACTCTCCTGTTAAAACATACCAGCTAAAGCGAGGACACCCGTTTTGGCTAAGCTAAACGGGTTTTCTTTTGGAGTTTTCTTGGTTACTTCTTCTGTAGGCATCGTCCAGGCGCAGCGAGCGCTATTTGACACACCGTTGACGTTTCGTAGCGGCGCGATATTGCCGCGCTATGAGCTGATGTATGAAACTTATGGCACGCTCAACGCCGATAATTCCAACGCCATCCTGATCTGTCATGCCTTGTCCGGCCATCACCACGTGGCGGGTTACTACGCGGACGATGAGAATAATGTCGGCTGGTGGGACAACATGGTCGGTCCCGGCAAGCCGATGGACACGGACAAATTTTTTATCATCGGCCTGAATAATCTGGGCGGTTGTCACGGTTCGACCGGCCCGTCCTCGATCAATCCTGAAACCGGTAAGCCTTATGGCGCGAGTTTTCCAGTGATCACGGTGGAAGACTGGGTCGAATCTCAGGCGCGTCTGGCTGATTATCTCGGGATCAAGCAATTTGCTGCGGTGATCGGCGGCAGTTTAGGCGGGATGCAGGCCTTGCAGTGGTCACTGGCTTATCCGGATCGGGTGCGTCACGTGTTGGCCATCGCCAGTGCGCCACGCCTCACCGCACAGAACATCGCGTTTAACGATGTAGCGCGCAATGCGATTCTCACGGATCCTGATTTTCACGGCGGCGACTATTATCAGCACGGCGTGGTGCCGACGCGGGGGCTGCGCCTGGCGCGTATGTTGGGACACATCACCTATCTGTCGGACGATGCGATGGCGGATAAGTTTGGCCGCAAGCTGCGCACCGAACAATACAATTACGGTTACGAGGTGGAATTTCAGATCGAATCCTATCTGCGTTATCAGGGCGATAAGTTTGCGGCGTATTTCGACGCCAACACCTATCTGTTGATGACCAAAGCGCTGGACTATTTCGACCCGGCCCATGAATGCGGCGGTGATCTGAACCGTGCGTTTGCGAAGGCTAGGTCCGATTTTCTAGTGATCTCGTTTACCACCGACTGGCGCTTTTCGCCGCAGCGCTCGCGCGAAATTGTGCGTCCCCTGCTGCACAACAAACGTCAGGTCAGCTACGCGGAAATTACCTCCAATCACGGGCACGACTCGTTCCTGATGGAACATCCGCATTATTTCGATGTGGTTCGCGCCTACCTCGGCAACGTGAGGTAACTAAATGATTAATAAAGAGATTGTAAGATTGGCTGCAGAGCGTCCGGATTTTGAGGCGATCGCCGCTTGGATACCTAAAGGCGCATCTGTACTGGATCTGGGCTGCGGCGATGGCAGTTTGTTGCGTTATTTGAAAGAGACGCGCGCGATACGGGGTTATGGCGTCGAGATTAGCGACATTGATATTGTCTCTTGCATCGCAAACGGGGTGAATGTGATACAGAATGATCTGGATGCCGGGCTTTCCGATTTTGAAGACGGCGCGTTTGATTTCGTCATTCTCTCGCAGACCCTGCAAGCGACCCGTCATACCGAGGCGCTGATACAGGAAATGTTACGCGTCGGCCGTGAAGGGGTCGTCAGTTTTCCCAATTTCGGTTACTGGAAAAGTCGTCTGAACGTGTTGATGGGCAATATGCCGGTGTCCAGCGAATTACCCTATCAATGGTATGACACGCCGAACGTTCATCTTTGTACGTTGAATGACTTCGAGAGCTTTTGCCGCAAGTACTGTGTGTCGGTCACCGCGCGCAGCGTGATGACAGGAGGGGGTGAAGTCGGCTTCCTGCCTAATCTCTTGGGCAGTACAGCGGTTTATCGCTTTCAGCGCGGAGTATGAGCGTCGTCGGGCAGTTATTCACCCGACGCATGCTGATCTGCGTATTTACCGGGTTTTCCTCCGGTCTGCCCTTGTATCTGTTGTTCAATCTGGTACCCGCCTGGCTGCGCAGCGAGCATGTGGATCTTAAAACCATCGGCTTGTTCGCACTGATTCAATTCCCCTACACCTGGAAATTCTTCTGGTCGCCGCTGCTCGACCGTTATGCGCTGCCGATGCTGGGGCGACGACGCGGCTGGATGGCGCTGACGCAAATCGGGCTGCTGGCCATCATCGCCGGAATGGGCGGATTTTCACCGGTCTCGCAACTGGCCACCATCGCCTGGTGTGCGACGCTGCTGGCGGTGCTGGGTGCGACGCAGGATATCGTGCTCGATGCTTACCGGCGCGAGTTGCTGTCGGACGCTGAACTTGGGCTGGGTAATGCGGTGCACGTCAATGCCTATCGCATCGCGGGGCTGGTGCCCGGTTCCTTGTCGCTGATCCTGGCGGATTTCATGCCCTGGAGCACGGTGTTTATTATTACCGCGCTGTTCATGTTGCCGGGCATTGCCATGACGCTGGTGGTGAAAGAGCCAAATCTGTCTGCCGCACCCAAAACGCTGCGTGAGGCGGTCATCGAGCCGTTTCGTGAATTTATCAACCGGCAGGGCTGGCGCAGTGCTTTGTTTATACTGGCTTTTTTGCTTTTCTATAAGTTGGGCGACAGCATGTGCACGGCGTTGGCCACACCGTTCTATCTGGACATGGGTTTTTCCAAATCCGACATCGGCCTGATCGCTAAGAACGCGGGGCTATGGCCGTCGGTGATCGGCGGGATGTTAGGCGGTTTGTGGATGGTGAAAATCGGCATCAACCGTGCGCTGTGGCTGTTCGGCGTGGTGCAGGTCGTGGCGATCTTCGGTTTCGCGTGGTTGGCGTCTATCGGTCATCATCTTGAGATTGGTGCGCTGGAGCGCACGCAATTGGCTATCGTGATCAGTCTGGAAGCGCTGGGTGTCGGGTTGGGGACGGTGGCTTTCGTCGCCTTTATCGCGCGAACCACCCATCCGGCTTACACCGCGACGCAATTCGCGCTGTTCACCAGTTTAATGGCGATGCCGCGCACTTTTGCCAATGCCGCCACCGGCTGGCTGGTCGAGTCGATAGGCTGGAGCGGATTTTTCCTGCTGTGCGCGGTGCTGGCCATTCCCGGCATGTTACTGCTGCTCAAGGTCGCACCCTGGAATGAAAAGCATGGGGGTCAGGTCTTGCATTAACACATTGTGTTAATGCAAGACCTGACC
>CAISHO010000142.1 GCA_903885165.1 uncultured Nitrosomonadales bacterium
ACGATCGTGCTGCGCTCATCGCTGATCGATAGATGATGACCACTGATACCCAGTTGCGCAAGATAAGTCCGCAATGTGACATCGAACTGCAATACCGGCTTACCCAAACCGTCATGACTGATACTGATCCGGCTCAAACTCACCGGATGGCGTAATCCGCTACCCACCGCCTTGGCAAAGGCCTCCTTGGCGGCGAAGCGCTTAGCCAGAAAACGTGCAGGATGGGCGTGAGACTGAAATTCAGGCAACTCGGCTTCGCTTAACAATCGTTCGGCCAGACGCTGTCCGTGTCGCTGCCACATCGCTTCGATGCGGGAGTATTCAACGATGTCCGTGCCGATACCGAAAATCATTTCAGACTGGCTTGCCCGTCAGCAAACCCTTCATCTTACGTACCGCCGCATCAAGACCAATAAACACCGACTCGGCAATAATCGCGTGCCCGATATTCAGTTCGACGATATTGGGAATCGCGATGATATCCTGCACATTGTGATAATGAAGACCGTGACCGGCATTGACCTGTAGACCACCCGCATGGGCGTATTGGGCGACACGACGGATGCGTTCGAGTTCAAATTGATGTTCAGGCACGCTGTCAGCATCGGCGTATTTGCCGGTATGCAACTCGATCACAGGCGCACCGCTGCGTATCGCCGCATCGATCTGCTTTTCATCGGCGTCGATAAACAAGGACACGCGAATTCCTGCATCCGCACAGCGCTCGCAAGCCGATTTCACCGCATCGAAATAACGAATCACATCCAGACCGCCTTCGGTAGTCAACTCTTCACGACGTTCAGGCACCAGGCACAGATCGTGCGGTTTGACGCGCAGCGCATTGGCTATCATCTCAGGGGTTACCGCGCATTCGAGGTTCATGCGGGTTTGCAGCATGCCGCGCAACACGTCCACATCGGCATCCTGAATGTGGCGACGATCCTCACGCAGATGGATGGTGATGGCGTCCGCCCCGGCTTCCTCGCAGATTAACGCCGCGCGCACCAGATTGGGATAACGTGCACCGCGCGCCTGACGCAGGGTCGCCACATGGTCGATATTCAGTCCTAGTTTGATCATAGTTTTTGCAGATCCTTAATCAATTCGCGCGTATGCAGCGTTCTTCCACCCAGATGGTGATTGAGCAGCATACGCATCAGTTGTTTGCTCTGTTGAGCCACGGTTGCATCGGAATAATCATCCTCCGCCATCGCCATCAAAGTTTTGCCTAAAACCTTGACGCCTGCGTGCAGATCGCCGCGATCGGGAATCGCACCTTGTTCGACCACGTACCGATAACTGGCCTCCGCTGTGACCGGCAGACCGCTGCCCGCCTCCACGCCCAACTCAAGTGCATAACCTAATTCTTGCAGCATGTGTTTTTCGAAGCAGCGCAAGGTGGCGGCATGGTCTGCTTCATGCGCCAGACGATACAGGGTTGCACGGTAATAATCGAACAGTTGCGCATGCGCATCGTCGCGCGCCAGCAGGTTGATCAGCAACTCGTTGAGATAGAACCCGCACATCAGCGCCGTGCCTTGCAGATAAGGTTGGCCGCCCTGCCATTCGGCCGCATGCAACGTGCGGACTTCTCCCTTACCAAACCAGGACAACAACAGCGGCTGAAAACTCATCAGCACCCCGCGCAAGGCAGAACGGGGACGACGAGCGCCACGCGCCACTATCGCTAACCTGCCGTGCCGCTGACTATAGACATCGAGCAGCAGACTAGTTTCACGAAACGGATGACTGTGCAGCACAAACGCCAGTTCATCCTGTTGCCGGTTTTGCCGGGTCGTCATTCTGATAAATCAGCTATTAGCTATCAGCCAGTTGCTAGCAGCCAGCTTTACTCGTAACCCAGCGTTTGCAACATACGTGCATCATCCGCCCAACCGCTACGCACCTTGATAAACACTTCGAGGAAAACTTTACCGTCAAACAACTTCTCCATATCGAGACGCGCCTGGGTTGCGATTTCCTTGATCTTCTCGCCCTTCTTGCCCAGCAACATCGCCTTGTGCGCTTCCTTATCGACCAGGATAGCGGCGCTGATACGGCGCAATTTCTTGTCCATCTCGAATTTCTCGATCACCACACTCACCGAGTACGGCAGTTCTTCTCCAGTGAAGCGGAATACTTTTTCACGCAGGATTTCTGAAGCCAGGAAGCGTTCGCTGCGATCGGTCACTTCTTCCGGATCGTAAATCAGCCCGCCTTCAGGCAGGAAGCTGCGCAAGGTATCGCGCAACTCTTCGATTTTCTTGCCGAATTTCGCGCTTACCGGAACGATGTCGGCGAATTTAAAATCTTTCGCGACACTTTGTGCAAAATCAAACAGTTGCCCCTTATCGGCAATTTCATCGATCTTGTTGATTACCAGCAAGACCGGGCAATGATCCGGCAGCAAACGAAGCACTTCCTTATCGCGTTCATCGTAACGCATCGCTTCGAGCACATAGAGTACGATTTGCACATCGCGCAGACTGTTGGTTACCACACGGTTCATGCCGCGATTCAAGGCATTCAAATGTTTCATCTGAAAACCGGGGGTATCGACGAACACAAACTGCGTATGGTCATCGCTGTAGATGCCGTTGATGCGATGGCGCGTAGTCTGTGCCTTGCGCGAGGTGATGCTGATTTTTTGCCCGATCAGATGATTGAGCAAGGTGGACTTGCCGACGTTAGGGCGACCTACGATGGCGATATAGCCGCTGCGAAACACTTGATCAGTCTGATCTTCATCGTCGATTTCAACCGCATCGACATTCTCATTTAATTCATTGATATCATTCATTATTTTTTTCCAATTATTTGATAGGCCGCCAGCGCTGCCTGCTGCTCGGCATTACGGCGACTAGTCCCGGCGCCTCGGGTAGATATTTTAAGTGTGCTTATGTTGCACTCGACCTGAAAGAGTTGATCATGCGCCACGCCCTGAGTTTCAAGTACCGTGTAAACGGGTAACGATAAACGACGGCCTTGCAGATATTCCTGCAACAAGGTCTTGGCATCTTTACCCAGCGTAGTCATATCGACTTTGGCCAGATAAGGCACAAACAGATTCAACACCACCCGTTCTGCCGCCTCGAAACCATCATCCATCAACACAGCGCCGAATAAGGCTTCAACGGCATCGGCTAGGATGGAAGGACGGCTGCAACCACCGCTTTTCAACTCACCTTCACCCAACCGCAACTGACTACCGAGCTTAAGTTGTTGTGCGAAGATGACGAGGGTCGATTCTTTAACCAGATTGGAGCGGAGTCGCGAGAGATCGCCTTCGCTCAAATCAGGAAATTCAATATACAAATATTTGGCGATCACGCAGCCTAACAGGCTGTCGCCCAAAAACTCCAGACGCTCATTGTGATCCGGCGCAAAGCTGCGATGAGTCAGTGCGCGCTGCAACAATTGAGGCTGTTTGAATACATGCCCCAACTGCCGGCTCAACGCCCCCTTACTTTGGTTCACTGCTGCAACTAAAATCGATGATCAGACTGATGTTCGCGACCACGGGAATCTTGACGACATAAGTCGCTGTCAACACCGGTTTACCGCCATTGCTGACCACATCGATATCCTCGGCTTTGATTACATTGATGTCATCAATCGAGGCACGTTTATTAAATGAAGCGCGAATATCGCGTGCCGGCGCCTTTTGCATATCAGGGTCGGCGGCAATCGCAGCGAACACCTTATTGATGGCGGCGTATTGCATATAGGACGGGATCAGCTTCATGCCGAAAATACTGACCAGCACCAGCAACATAGCGAGAAAAATAAATCCCGTCATGCTCATGCCACGTTGACGATTCAACATTGTTTCCTCTCCTTAAATCGACTGACCGATGCGCTTCAGGTCAGAAAAATTCATCCAAACCAAAAATGCCCGTCCGACTATCTGGTAATCCGGCACAAAACCCCAATAGCGGCTGTCGCGGCTGTTATCGCGATTATCTCCCATCATGAAGTAATGACCTTCGGGCACTTTGCAACGCACCGAATCTTCATCGTAGACGCAGTTTTCTCGCCCGGGAAACTCAGCCACCGACCCCAAATGCACGTTGGGCATATCGGGATTGACCAGCAGCGCATGCTTTTTATCGCCCAGCGTTTCGTTGTAACGTTCGGTATGCACGAAATTCAAACCGCTTTCGACGTAATTATAATCACCATCCGATAACTGAACCTGCTCCACCCCATTGATCGTTAAGTGTTTTCTGCGATACACCACAGTATCACCGGGTAGACCTACCACGCGTTTGATATAGTCCACCGACGGATTTTCAGGGTAATGAAACACCATCACATCGCCGCGTGCAGGATTGTTCAACTGAATGAGCTTCTTATTGACGATGGGCAGACGGATGCCATAGGTAAATTTATTCACCAGAATAAAGTCGCCTACCTGCAGAGTCGGAATCATGGAACCGGAAGGAATCTTGAAAGGTTCCGCGATAAAAGAACGAATGCAGAACACGATCAGTATCACGGGGAAAAAGCTCTTGGCGTATTCCACCCACCACGGATCGGTCGCACCGATGCCGCGTTTATCGGCCAGCACGTAGCGATCCAGCAACCAGATACTGCCGGATACCAGCAGCAGCACAAACATAATTAACGCAAAATCCATTTTATTCCTTAAAAACTACACAACAAATCATTACACAAACATGAGTTGTCATTGCGAGCATTGCGCGGCAATCCAGAAAATCAACTACCCTGTCAAAACGCTAGATTGCCACGTCGCTGCACTCCTCGCAATGACGGGTACATTATTTACATATACACTCGTCAATCATCTACGCGCAAAATCGCCAGGAAAGCTTCCTGTGGAATTTCCACATTGCCCACCTGTTTCATGCGCTTCTTACCGGCCTTTTGTTTCTCCAGCAGCTTTTTCTTACGCGAAATATCGCCGCCGTAACACTTGGCCAACACGTTTTTGCGCATCGCCTTAACGTTTTCACGTGCGATGATATTGGAACCGATGGTCGCCTGAATCGCCACGTCATACATCTGACGCGGAATCAGTTCACGCATCTTGGCCGCCACTTCACGACCGCGATACTGACTATTGGCACGATGCACGATAATCGCCAGCGCATCGACCTTCTCACCGTTGATCAGCATATCCACCTTAACCACGTCTGCCGGACGATACTCCTTGAACTCGTAGTCCATCGAGGCATAGCCGCGCGACACAGATTTAAGTTTATCGAAGAAATCCATCACGATTTCCGCCATCGGCATCTCGTAGACCAGTTTCACCTGCTTGCCGTGATAGCTGATATTGATCTGTTGTCCGCGCTTATGCGTACACAGGGTAATCACAGCACCCACATACTCGTTGGGCATATACAGATTGACGGTAACCACAGGCTCACGAATCTGCTCGATTCTGGACGGATCCGGCATCTTGGACGGGTTATCCACCGTCAATACCGTACCATCGCGCAGTACCACTTCGTAAATCACGGTAGGCGCGGTGGTGATCAAGTCCATATCGAACTCGCGTTCCAAACGCTCCTGCACGATTTCCATGTGCAACAAACCCAGGAAGCCGCAACGGAAGCCAAAACCTAACGCCTGCGATACCTCAGGCTCGTAATGCAAGGCCGCATCATTGAGCTTAAGCTTCTCCAGTGAGTCGCGCAGCGCCTCGTATTGATTCGATTCAACCGGAAACAATCCAGAGAAAACCTGAGACTGCACTTCCTTAAAGCCCGGCAAAGCCTCTTTTGCGGGCCTGGCCTGATGGGTGATGGTATCGCCCACACGCGCCGATTTAAGTTCCTTGATCCCGGCGATAACAAAACCCACCTGCCCGGCACTCAAGGTTTCACGCGGCTGCGACTTCGGCGTAAATACACCGATGTGTTCGGTCAAATGTTGCGCGCCGGTCGCCATAAACAGGATTTTCTCCTTGGGCTTCAAGGTGCCGTTCATCACCCGCACCAGCATCACTACGCCGACGTAATTATCGAACCAGGAATCCACGATCAGGGCTTGCAGCGGCGCGTTGACATCGCCTTTAGGCGGCGGCACCTTAACGATCAGTGATTCCAGTACATCCTCCACACCCACGCCGGTCTTGGCCGAGCAATGCACCGCATCGTGCGCTTCGATACCGATGACTTCTTCGATTTCTTCGATGGCGTTATCTGGATCGGCTGAAGGCAAATCGATCTTATTCAATACCGGCACGACTTCCACACCGAGATCCAGCGCGGTGTAGCAATTGGCGACCGTCTGCGCTTCCACGCCCTGGGACGCGTCCACAACCAGCAGCGCGCCTTCACAAGCTGACAGGGAGCGTGACACTTCGTAGGAAAAGTCCACGTGTCCTGGCGTATCGATCAGGTTTAGATTGTAGATTTGCCCGTCACGCGCCTTGTAACTCAAGGCGGCTGTCTGCGCCTTGA
The DNA here is from genome assembly GCA_903885165.1 of uncultured Nitrosomonadales bacterium. Taxonomy (GTDB): domain Bacteria; phylum Pseudomonadota; class Gammaproteobacteria; order Burkholderiales; family Gallionellaceae; genus Gallionella. Next base: position 6,432 of record CAISHO010000142.1, read on the forward strand.
TGGTAATGCCGCGCTCGCGCTCTATATCCATAGAATCAAGAACTTGCGCATCCATCTCGCGATCGGACAAACCGCCGCATAAATGAATAATACGATCTGCAAGCGTAGATTTGCCGTGATCGATGTGGGCGATAATAGAAAAATTACGAATTAGCTGCATGGAATTCCAATAGATACCGCACGCCCGACGGCCTGAATTAATCAGCCTGAGCGTACAGAAATTTCACAAAGTATGGATTCTAGCCGATTTAGGCCATATACGCAGAGGAGTTCGATAAAAAGCCTCTCCCTTCTGTGCTATTGTCTCCACATTATGTTTCTCTGACCCGATACCCGTTAACATATTGTTACAAAATGAAAACAATCAAAACACACTTGGTTAATATACTATTCCTGATGTTGTTTAGCACTTGGGCCAACGGCGGCGAATTGGCGGGGCTGTGGCAGGAGTATAACGATGACACAGGTAATCCCGAAGCGCTGATCCGCATAGAAAAACTCTCTGACGACAGCTATCAGGGAAAAATAGAAAAAATTCTGCCGGAAGCTACAACCAACGCGGCCATGCTTTGCAAAAACTGCCAGGGTGATCTACACAATCGCCCTCTACTGGGTCTGCGCATCTTGTCCGGCCTGCATCGCAAAGACACGACGAGATTTGAAGGTGGCCAAATCATTGATCCTGATGACGGAAAAATTTATCGCTGTAATATCAGGCTGCTGGAAGATGGTAAGACCATTGAAGTGACGGGCTACCTCAGCTTTAACTGGATCGGACATTCAGAAATATGGCGAAGAATAGCGAGTGGCAAATAAATAAAATCAAGGATATTCTGTGATTGCAGCAAAAATTTATCTTAAAAGAACACTGGCCAAATTAAATACGCTGCTCGGCCAAGGTTTTGTCATGAGCGTGACGATCATCCTTCTGCTTAGTTTCGCGGCAAGTTCGGCTATTTTTATCTTTATGAATGCGGCCGCACCCGACACGATTACCATCGCCAGCGGACCGCTCGGCAGCACATTCCAGACGACCGCTGAAAAATACAAAAAAATTCTGGCCAAAAGTGGCGTCACTTTAAAAATTCTGCCCTCTGAAGGCTCGCTGGATAACTTCAACAAGTTATCCAACCCCAAGATAGACGTCGACATCGGCTTCGTACTGGGTGGCCAAATCGACAGCGCCAAGACCGACAACCTGGTTTCGCTAGGCAGTATTTCCTATCAGCCACTGTTGATTTTTTATCGGGGCCAACCTAAAAACCTGCTTTCCGATTTCAAGGGTATGCGTCTTTACATCGGGCCGAAAGACAGCGGCTCCGATACCCTGTCACGCTCGCTCCTGCTGGCCAACGGCATCCAACCTGACAGTAACTTGCTCAATAGCCTATCTATGCCGCCCGATAAGGCATTACTGGAAAATCAGGTCGACGCCATATTTCTGATGGGTGAGACCACTTCGATCGACACAATGCGCCATTTGATGCACACACCCGGCTTACACGTATTTAATTTTATCCAGGCAGAAGGTTATACACGCAGGATTAACTATCTGAACAAATTGGAAGTTCCTCAAGGCGCTTTCGATCTCGGAAAAAATATACCCGAAGAAAGTTTGTATCTGGTCGGGCCCACTGTTGAACTCATCGCACGGGATACACTGCATCCTGCTCTATCCGACCTACTGCTGGAAGCGGCCAGAGAAGTACATGGAACGGCTTCGGCCTTCAAAAAACGCGGCGAGTTTCCCGCCCCCTTGGAGCACGAATTTCGCATCAGCGAAGACGCCACCCGTTATTACGAAACGGGAAAAAGCTTCCTATATCGCACCTTCCCGTTTTGGGTCGCGAGTCTGATCGCGCGAGCACTCACCATCATCGTACCACTCGCCCTGTTCGTCATCCCTTCATTACAACTGGTCCCGGCAATTTACCGCTGGCGATTGGAGTCGCGCATTTACAAGTGGTATAAAGCCTTGTTGGATCTCGAACGCGATGGCTTTAAACCTTCAGCGGACAACCAACGGCGTGAAGAATTGCTGCGGCATCTGGAACACATCGAGCAGTCTATCAATAAAATTGTCGTACCGGCTTTCTGCGGACATCTGTTCTATGATCTGCGTCAACACATTAATTTCGTTCGCAAGCGGCTACAGGCTGGCAAACATGAAGCGCAATCCAAGGCATAGTTACCTTTATGGAAATGACTATTTCACTGCTATTACTTACCGCGCTACTTCTGTTTTGGCTAAATAGCCTGAGCGCACTGGAAGCCGCGCACAAGTACGGGAAAAAAGTTTGCAACGAAATCAACGTACAGTTTCTCGACGATACCGTCGCATCCACCTCGATTTCACTGGCACGTGATCCGCGCGGTCGACGCGTGTTGCGCAGGACATACCGGTTTGAATTTAGCGAAACCGGCAACAACCGGCGTGAGGGTAAGCTAATCATGTTGGGCGATAACGTCGAGTCTATGAGTATGGAACCCTATCAAATCGAAGATAAATCCGCATTTATCGAGGGTTAATCATACTTATTAAGACTACGACATCATCAAAATGCTAGGTTTTTCACCGTAAAGCATTACACTCTCAACTTCACAAGCGATAGACAGGCACGAGCCGACATTTTCGCCATTGCCCGCTACGGGCTTTCATATATATCCAAGGTTAAACGATGTACCCAGTCCATGATGTTGATACACTTCTATTACTCGCCATTTCCCTGTCTTCCAAAAGGCGTCCGGCTCAACTTAATGAAATCGTCGCCGCCTACGAATTGATACAGGGTGCGACCTTTTCTGAAGAAAAAATCTCAGAGTCCTTTGGCCGGCTAGCCAATTTCGGTTTGATCAGCGAAATAGAGGGCGGTTTTGCCTTATCAGAAGAAGCGCAACAACACATCACAGGACAACCCAAGAAGGTGGACACACAGGAGCGCGTCTTCAGCATCAAAGCTAATCTCTCGGCCTATAATCCCAAGGGAGAACACGCAGCGATCACCGTGACGACGGAACAACTCGCCGCTGCGATGAGATCGCATCTGGCAGGTAAAACGCAGACCGTTAAAAATTTATTTGTGCCCAGACCAAAGCCGGAAGTAGATACCAAACGGCCAGGACGCCGCAAACCGCTACCCTCCCGCCGCCGTTAATAAAAAGCCCCGCTAAGCGGGGCTTTTTATTAAGCTGAATAGAACTCGTGGCCGTCGACGTCATCCGTGCCATGGCTCTGTTCGGCAGATGCTGTTGTCATTTCGGCCATGACATCGGTTACAGGTTTTCAAAGCACATGCTATTCACCTACATGTACTTTCAGGACAACAGCGCCACCAAATAAAATACAACTTATTGATTCTATGAAGGTATTTTATAGACAATTCTCAGTTAACGAGACGCTACTTTACAACACTACTTATCTCAATAGTAAGTCCCTTAGCACCCGGCTTGATTGAAGCGGAGAGCCCTTCCAGATCACCGGACTGGGCGACCGGCGTACCGGATTTGGACACGCGCGCCACAACGATTACCTTATCAAAGCCAGAGAGTTTCAACTGCGGCTGCATCGCCATGCTGTCGTCCAACGTAAATTCCATCGGCAAATCCTTGACCTGTTTGCGGATCACGGCCAGCGGCATTTTTGGACCTTCTGCCGCACGTGCCAGAATAAACACCACATCGTCAGGCGACACTTTGCCAATCAATGACTTGCTCAACATGACTTTTCCGGTGATGGCTGCCGCTGAATTAGCAGGGGCTTTTTCCGCCATAGCGGGCATCGCAGCCAACTTTTCTCGTCCGCCCTTTTGCATCGCCAGATACTCTCGCGCCTGCTTCAGCCCGCCCTGTATCATCTGAATATCAGGATAATCCGGTGGCAGCAGACTGATCAATTTTTGCCAGTGGGTAATCGCGACCACATAATCACCGCGCTCCATCGCCGCAGAACCGGCCAGCGCAAGCGCCGTTGTATTATTCCCGTCGAGCGCCAGCGCCTTGACCAGCAACTTGGTTGGTTCCCCCAGCAACGACTGATTATTAGTCATCGCCATCGCATCCGCATAGTTGGTCCAAAGTTGCGACTCATTGGGCACCAGTTTGACCAGTTGCTCATAGGCGCGCACCGCATCCGGAAAACGCTGCAATTCCGAATAGGAACGTGCCAGCACAAGCCAGCCGTCCGGATTCTCAGGCATCTTGACCAACTTGGCTTCCAGTTCCTGCAAGGCGACTTCAGAACGCAGCACGCCAAAATCTTCCGTTGCGGCGTGTTGTGCTTGCGGCAGCATAGCACCACTGTTACCGATCTTAAGATAGAGCAGCACGCTGCACAGCGGAATGAGCACCATCAGCACCAGCGCCAGAACGCGAGCAGGACTGTGCGATACGGGTGCATCGCTGGATTTGACTTCCTCGATAAGACGTACTTGCAACTCATGCCGTCCCTGCTCATAGGACTCCTGACTCAGCAGGCTATTTTTCAGATCTGCATCCAGTTCGACCGATTGATCACGCAGAATTTCAAGGTTGGCCGCATCACGCAACACGGCATTGCTTTTAACCGATTTACGCCACAAGGGCCAAACCACAAACGCCAGCGCAGCAACGAGCAGCACTGAACACCATATCCAGAATAAGGTCATGCTTGTGTATCCTTCTTACCAGCCTGCCCGACAGGCTCAGGTGCATCATTCAAAGCTGCTGAGGGTTCATTCAGCAGGGAGGCAGCGCGCTGTTCGTCCTGCACGGAGAGGGTCGTATCGACCACTACGCCGCGACGCTTCTTCAACTGATAAAACAAGCCGAGTCCGCCCAACAACAGCAAAATAAAGGGCGCCATCCATAACGGCATGGTTTCCTTATCCACCGGCGGATCGAACAGCACGGACTTACCAAAGCGTTCAACCAATAGATCCATGATCTGCTGATCGGTAGCACCGGCCTTCATCTTGTCTCGCATGATGGCGCGCACATCGTTTGACCAATCCGAATGCGAGGTCGAAACAGGTTCACTCTGACAGACCAGACAACGCACCTTTTCCGCCAGGCGGATCATGCGCATTTCCATCACTGGATCATCGGCGATGTCTTTGGCCTCGCCGGCAAAAGAAAAAACCGGCAACAACAATGCCAATATCAATAAAAATCTCATTGTTTCTCTAACTCCGCAACCATGGGAAGAATCGTTTCACGCAAATTTTGCGGTGTGACGGGACCGATCAGCTTAAATTTAATGATGCCTTTTTTATCAATCACATAAGTCTCTGGAACGCCATATACGCCGTAGTCAAATCCGACTTTTCCATCAAGGTCCGCGATCACCAGATTGTAAGGGTCGCCCGCATTGTTAAGCGTAGCCTCCCCATCCAGACGTTTGTCTTTGTAATCCAGACCCACGATAGGCACGATATTTTGATGAGACAATTCCATCAAGATCGGATGTTCGTCTTTACACGCGCCGCACCAGGATGCCCAGACATTTAGCAACCACACCTTACCCAGCATTTCCTTCGGTGCAAACTGACGAGTTGCATCGTGCAACTGCGGCAACATGAAGGCAGGTGCTGGCTTACCGACCAAAGGAGACGGTACTTCTCGCGTATCGCGTCCCAGCCCCTTGTACAGGAACACCGACAAAACCAGAAAAATGACAAAGGGGAGGATGAAACGCATCATGCCGCTGCTCCTTGCAAAGTGACTGCCTTTTTATGAATTCGATATCGGCGATCGGATACCGCCAGGATGCCGCCCAACCCCATCAATAAACAGCCCGCCCAGATCCAATCGATAAACGGTTTAATGTAGACACGCACCGCCCACGCACCCTCCGCTTCCGGTATCGGCTCGCCCAGCGACACATACAAATCGCGGAATACGCCGGTGGTAATCGCAGCCTCAGTCAACGGCATGCCGGATACATTGTACTGACGCTTTTCAGGCTCAAGTTCGGTGACTAAATGCCCATCGCGACTGACGCTGACATGTCCGACCCCTGCCACGTAATTTGGTCCTTGTGATTCTGTCACCCCGTTGAAACGGAACTCATAACCACCGGCAACCACCGTGTCGCCAACGTTCATGCGCAGATCGCGTTCGGTTTCATAACCTTTGACCAGCGTCACCCCGATGATAAACAGTGCCACGCCCAGATGCGCCACCTGCATGCCGTAGTAACTCAGACTCTGAGCGCGCACGCGCTGCATAAAGCGCCCCTGCCCTGCCCAGCGCTGACGCAGACTGACCACCAGCGTTGCGATCACCCAGAAAGCCATCAGCAAACCTAAAACGATCATCGGTGACCATTTATTGGATTCTAAAGATAAAAATTTACCCATCAAAAGTGGCAAAAGCACAGCTAACACCAGTGCACTACCAAAAGCCCAACGCACGCGGCGAGCCAGATCAGGCACGGACATTTTTTTCCAGCGCGCTAACGGGCCTAAGCCCATCAGGAACACCATAGGCACCATCAGCGGCACGAACACGGCTTCAAAATACGGCGCACCGACCGACAATTTTCCGTAGCCCAAGGCATCCATGAACAAGGGATACAGGGTACCGATAAATACCGATGCGGAGGCAACCGACAGCAACACGTTGTTGGACAACAACAGGGATTCGCGTGAAACCATGTCAAACTTGCCGCCCAAGCCCACTTTTGGTGCGCGCCATGCGAACAGCAACAGCGATGCACCGATCACGAGCACCAGAAAACTCAGGATGAAGATACCGCGTTTCGGATCTGACGCGAACGAATGTACGGAAGTCAAGACACCGGAACGCACCAAAAAGGTACCCAACAGACTCAACGAAAACGCCGCAATCGCCAGCAACACCGTCCAACTCTTGAACGCACCGCGTTTTTCCGTCACCGCCAGCGAGTGGATCAGTGCTGTACCCAACAACCACGGCATGAACGAGGCATTCTCGACCGGATCCCAGAACCACCAACCGCCCCAGCCTAATTCGTAATACGCCCAACCGGATCCTAACGCGATACCGATAGTCATAAATACCCAAGCCACGGTAGTCCACGGGCGTGACCAGCGCGCCCAGGTCGCATCGAGTTTACCGCCCAGCAAGGCTGAAATCGCAAAGGCAAAAGCCACCGAGAAGCCGACATAACCCATATAGAGCATAGGCGGATGGATCACCAGACCCGGATCTTGCAACAGCGGATTGAGATCACGACCATCCGCCGCAGCCGGCAACAGGCGCTCAAACGGGCTGCTGGTGAACAACATAAACAGCAGAAAACCCACTGAAATCATGCCCATCACGCCCAGTACCCGCGCGACCATTTCTTCAGGCAGATGTTTGCTAAAGGCGGCGACAGCAGCGGTCCAAACCGACAAAAAGAACGCCCATAACAGCAACGAGCCTTCGTGCCCGCCCCAGATCGCCGCAAAGCGATATTGTCCGGGTAGTTGCGAATTGGAGTGCTGCGCGACATACAGCACGGAAAAATCATTAGAGAGGAAGGCGTTCGCCAGCGTGGCAAACGCCACCCCGATCAGCAACATCTGCCCATAAGCTAATGGACGTGCGACCCCCATCAATACACTGTTGTTGCGCGCTGCACCGAGTATCGGCAGCACGCCCAATGTCGTCGCAAGAAACAGCGCGACGATTAAAGAAAAATGACCTAGCTCAGGAATCATGCGTAGCTTTCAAGTATTTAATTGTATTGATTATTTGACAGCAGGAGCGCTAGCCGGAGAACTCGCGGCAGTGCCGGCTTTCTTCAGTGCATCTGCGGCTTCCGGCGGCATGTAGTTTTCATCATGCTTGGCCAGCACTTCGGCTGCGTGCATTACCCCGTCGGCTTCCATCTTGCCTTGGGCTACCACGCCCTTACCTTCCTTGAACAGATCAGGCAAGATCCCCCGGTACACCACCGGCAGACTCTTTTTCAGATCGGTGATAACGAAATGCACGGTCAGACCATCGCCCTCACGCTTCATACTACCTTCTTCGACCAGACCACCAATGCGGAAACTGCGGCCTTGCGGCGCTTCCTTGTTGTAAACCTGAGTCGGCGTGAAATACAGGCTGACGTTATCCTTCAACGCATTCAACACCAGCATGACTGCCAAACCGACGGCGGCAAGCGCCACGACAATATATAGTGCTCTTTTCTGACGCGGTTTCATCCTAGATTCCTTCCGATTCTTCAGCTTCGCGCATCAGGCGCACCTGTTGTAGCGTAATTTTGCGTTTATGCATCACCATGGCGATTTCAATCGCAAATATCAAAAATGCCACCCCGTAGGAACCTATCCATACGTAGGTCAACGGATTTTCTCTCATCCAGATATCCAGACTCATTATTTCACCTCCGCCAGTTGAGCGATCCACTTGGTATGCCGTTCGCGTTCCAGAATAATGCTGCGCACCCGCATCAGGGTGACCGCAATTGCATACAGCCAGCAGGCCACCAGCATGGTGAACATCGCCTGTTGCATCGCGATGTGCATGGACGTGCCGGAGTATTTGATGGTCGAACCCTGATGCAGGGTATTCCACCATTTAACCGAGAAATAGATGATGGGCACGTTCACGGAACCTACGATGGCGAGTAAGGCGGCGGCACGATCAGCCCGGCGCGGATCATCGATGGAAGCGTGCAGCGCGATGAAACCCAGATATAAAAACAGCAAGATTAATTCCGAAGTCAGACGTGCATCCCACACCCACCATGCACCCCACATCGGCTTGCCCCACAGCGCGCCGGTCCACAGCGAAATAAAGGCGAACAAAGCGCCGGTAGGCGCAACCGCACTGGCCATCATGGAGGACAGTCGCGTATTGAAAATCAGACCCAGCGCCGCATAACCTGCCATCACAAGATAGAGAAACATCGAGATAATCGAGGTCGGCACATGAATGAAGATAATGCGGTAGAACTGACCCTGCGTCGCATCCATAGGCGCGACGGCAAATCCGATATACAGCGCGATCGCACATAAAATCACGGACGAGATGGCAAACCAGGGTATCAGTTTACCGGCCAATCCGTAAAATGTGGTGGGTGCAGAATATTTAAACCAGTTTATCGCCATAATCCTTTATTACTCCATCGAAATACGCAAAGCCTGCGCCGTCACCCAGGGGGTAAACGCGAGCGCCAACACCAGCAAAGCACCCATCAAAGACAGATGGGCTGATACATTCAATCCGCTGGTCACCGCCTGCACCGCGCCCGTACCGAAAATCAGCACCGGTATACACAGCGGCAACACCAGCAACGACAACAACACCCCACCACCGCGCAAGCCTAAAGTCAGCGCCGCGCCGATCGCACCCACCATGCTCAATATCGGCGTTCCCAGCAGCAAACCCAACATCAGCACGCCTATGCCTTCTACCGTCATATCGAACTGCAAGCCTAACACTGGCGTCATCAACACCAGCGGTAAGCCTGACACCATCCAGTGTGAAGCCATCTTACCCAGTACCAGCACCGACAGCGACTGAGGGGCTAACAGCATTTGTTCTAGCGTACCATCCAAATAGTCTGCCGAGAATAACCTGCCCAACGACAACATTGATGCGAGTAAGGCCGCTACCCATAACACGCCCGGCGCCATCTTGCGCAACATATCCATTTCGGGCCCTACGCCCAGCGGAAACAGGCTCACCACCATCACGAAGAAAAACAGGGTGGTCAGCACATCCGCACGGCGACGCATCGCCAGCACCAGATCGCGGCGCACCACTAACACCAATAGTGCAAAAAGGGATAATTTTTTCATATCATGACAGCATCAGGCTGCGCATTTCTATTCCATCCACCGTCAGCGGCTGATGAGTCGTGAAGATCACCATACCCTGCTGCGCCAAATGCTCACCAATCAAATCGCCTATCATCGCCACCGCTCCGACATCCAAGGCGGCCAGTGGTTCATCCAATATCCATAACTTCGCATCGCTCACCAGCAAACGCGCCAAAGACACCCGGCGACGCTGACCTTGTGAAAGCACCTTGGTCGGCAATCGTTCACGACCTTTCAAACCCATACGGCGCAAGGCGAGAATCGCATCCGACTCACTCAACTGAACGCCAGACATCCCAGCAGAAATCATCAGATTCTCCAGCGCACTCAACTCGTCCTTGATGGCGTTCAAATGCCCCAGATACATCATCTGAGCGTAATAATCCTCAGCCAGCGTCCGCACATCCTCACCACACCAGGCGATCTTGCCCTCGTCCGGCGTGATAAAACCACACAATGTGCGCAGCAAACTGGTTTTACCACTGCCGTTAGCGCCCTGGATCTGCATGATCTGCCCCGGATAGAGCGAAAAGCTCAATCCTGAAAACAAGCGATGATCGCCGCGACTGCAAGCTAGGTTGCTGATTTCCAGCATGAAGATAGACCTGAAATTTAACAACCCCGAATTATATACGATTGCTTCAAAGCAATGCGCACCATTCATTTGCATTATAATCAGCGCTGACCAACCTAAAAGGACTCACATGGGATTTCTGGCCAATAAACGAATTCTGATTACCGGCATGATCAGCACCCGCTCAATCGCCTATGGCGTCGCGCAAGCTATGCACCGCGAAGGCGCACAACTGGCTTTCACCTATCAGGGGGAGCGCGTGCGTGAACGTGTGCTGGGACTGGCTAAACAATTTGACAGTGATCTGATATTTCAATGCGATGTCGCCTCTGACGACGAAATCAATCAGCTATTTTCCGATCTGAATCAGCACTGGGACGGTTTTGACGGTTTTGTGCATGCGATTGCCTTCGCCCCGCGCGAAGCCCTCGAAGGCGAATTCCTCACCGGCTTCAACCGCGAAGCCTTTCGCATCGCACATGACATTAGTTCATACAGCTTCCCAGCCATGGCAAAAGCGGCACTACCAATGATGGAAGGCCGGAATGCCGCGATCTTGACGTTAAGTTATCTAGGCGCCGTGCGTACTATGCCCCACTACAACGTGATGGGTATGGCGAAAGCCAGCCTGGAAGCTTCCGTACGCTATCTCGCGATGCAACTGGGGGCCCGGGGCATACGCGCCAACGGCATTTCAGCCGGCCCCATCCGAACCCTGGCTGCGGCAGGTATTGCCGATTTTGGCAAACTGCTGGGCTACAATGAAAAACACGCACCACTCAAGCGTAATGTCACCGTTGAAGAAGTCGGTAATGCGGCCGCCTTTCTGTGCAGCGATCTGGCCAGCGGCATCACAGGAGAAATCACCTATGTAGATGGCGGCTTCAATACCACGGCACTGGGCTCAACAGAGGAATAAACAACCACCGCCTAAAGCCGGTGGTTTATCGTGTCAGAGAAATTTCAACTCTTGGGAGTTTCGCTGACACCAGCTCAGCAGCTCACAAAACTAAGCATCTGTTTCAGTGCGAGTTAGTAAATAGTATTGCGTGACGAGAAGATTCATCCAATGCGACAGGAAGACTTTTTGTCTCCACTCGCGCATATATTGCATTCATCTGCCAAGCAGAACTGTCCACGTCCAGCATTCTTGGCTTGATACATAGCCTGATCAGCCGCAATCAATAATTTTTCCGGGGCACATTCGCCATCGCCTATGGCAATACCGACGGAGGTTCCTAATTGACAAGTTTGATCCCGGATAACAAAGGACTGTTGAAATACTTCCAGGCATTTATTTGCCACTAACTCAGCAGCAACTCGAGCATTCTGACTCAGATCCGACAGCAGAATGACAAACTCGTCGCCACCCACGCGAGCCAAGGTATCCTCGCAGCGCATTACTGCCCCAAGGCGTTTGGCCACCTCGCATAGAGCGGCATCCCCCGCTTCATGCCCCAGTCCGTCATTGATCGGTTTGAAGCCATCCAAATCCAGAAACAATACGGCAACTTGCCATTGGTTACGCTTTGCTCTTGCAAACGCTTGTTTCATACGATCTGCCAACAGTTGCCGATTAGGAAGTCCGGTGAGTGTGTCGTGTTGCGCAAGATGCTCCAGTTCGGTTCGGCTTGCGAGCAATTTTGACAAAAGGCGATTGAATGCGAGTGTCAGGTGTCCAACTTCGTCATTGCGCACCAGCGGAAGAGGTTCGAGAGGGATTTCACCGAGCGTCATTTGGTTTGCATGCAGTGCCGCATTCATGAGCGGGCGCAGAACACGGCGCATGGCAAACACCATGAAGAGAATAAAGAGTGGCAGCATGATCATCGCACTTTTAATAATATAATCACGCAAGCGGGTAACGGAGGCGAACGCTTCACGGGTTGGTAGTCTGGCTACAACAAACCAGCCGCTGTCAGGGACGGAAGAGAACGCAGCCAATTCTTCGATGTTACGCGCATTGATAGTGACCCCGGCGCCACGAAATCCCTTCATCGCTTTATCGTGTAATTTATTTATTCCTTCCATCGGCGTTGGCTTAAGAACCAGACTGGCATCTGACGCACCGACAAACAAGTTGTCGCGCGGTGAAATTAACAATAACCCCCCTGTGCTGCCGATGCGAGTTGTGTATAGCGCTTCCATAAAGTTAGAAGAATGTAGCGCAGTAATTCCTACCAGCACGGCCAGTACTTTTCCTGTAGCGTCACGTAATGGCATCGCCATCGGTAACACAGGCACATTGGAGGCTCGTCCGTTGACGGCACAACCAATTGCAGGATTGCCCTTCATGGCTTGTTGAAAATAGTCACGATCTGCATAAGACTTGCCGGTTCGTTCAGGTAACGCGGGGTAGGCCGCCAGCACAATACCGGTAGGATCAAGAACGAATAAGCCTAATGAGAACAGCGGGTTCATGTCTTGATGTTCACCTAGCCATGCCTGTAACTGTTTCGGATTGTGTAGTAATACCGGCGGGATTTTTTCCGCAGCACGAGCCAGAAATTCACGGCGCTGCACGATGTCGCGATTAATATCCTGTGCGACATAATCTGCTATCGTCAGCAGTTGAGCCGATGTCAGTTCGCTCACGTCTTTGCGCAGGTAATCGGTCAGAATAAAAACTCGACCAAGCGCGCCGCTAATAAGGATCGCTATGCCGAGCAAAATCAAGCGGGTAGTGATGCTGTTGAAATTGGGACGGAGATTCATGAGGATAGTCACAAGGAAAACAGTCCAGTTAAATATACGATTCAAAATTGTACTTGTAAGTCAATAGCTGGTTTTAGGTTATATATTCAGCATGTTGAATTACGACTGATGACACTTTTTTGCTTGTCAAGAACGTCAGTTTTTTTGCTGGATGTTTCCACATCGAACATCCTGTAATGGCACTTTTCTGAAATTAAAAAATGGCGGCAATATAGCTGCGATTTGTGAACGTCGTCCGTCCTTTGCTGATCCCTTCGTTACATTTCATGATTCGCCACTGCAATGGATGATTGTACTCGGATTCGAGCAGAAAATTGGCTATCAAAATTGATTCTGAATGCAGATAAGTCTCTGTACATTCTGGCAGCATGGTTTACTGCCGGCGATTGTGCCGATCACCGGTTGCGCTGTAAAGATCTTTACCCTCTTTCTGTGTCTAGCAAGACGCCTGAATTTGTATCGTCACAGCTTCTTTAGCACTGTTCCTGATCGTGACCGCTGCTGTCGACTGCCTAACAGACAACTCAATCTGGGTAGGGTCGAGATCCTAAGCACTCGCCGGACCGGACGCGAACAGAGCACCAAGCAGGCTTACCTGAAACACAGACAAGCGGTGCATATTCCAATTGCAGTTTGAGTTTATCAAGACCAACTCATTGCCAGATATCAATGTTCTTTTCCATCCACCCGCGATTGCAACAAATATGGAATATAGCGCCAGGCGAGCACAGAGTAACTAAAAAACCAGCAGGCTGCGGCAAGCATAATCCAAATTTTATAGTCAGCCTCATCAATCTGCGGCGCGATCAATCGATAGGCAAATGCCAGCAGCATCAGCCAGAGCACCAGTTTATCTCCAAAATCAAATACCACCATGCGACCGGTGTGCCCCTTAGTAATGCGCATCAGCATAGCCGGTATAATCAGCCCCATTGCACCAAAGGTAAATACATGAATAGAAATGGAAATCGAAAATTCAGGATGCCGCGTTAAACGCAAGGCTTCGATGACCAGTTGCGCGATGATCGCCAGATAGCCCAGATACATGATACCGATATCGAGTCGCTGCATGGCCAGATACGGTTTCCAGAACAAAAACCTGAAGCTCAACAGCAGCGCGGCGAGTAAAGCGATTGCGCCCGCCAGGGGCGGTGGCAGAAAACTGGCGAACACCAGTGTCAAACCAGACAGTTTGATGGCTAGGTTCAACGTCGAGTTACTCAAAATTTCAACCTGAAACGAACCACGCATGAATTGCGTTACGGTACGCTCCAGCATCACCAGAAATGCCACCCGAAACAATCCGACCGCCATCACCAGTCCGTCCTGAAAATAGTCCGCACTCAACAACAGATTCTTACTGATCAAAAACATCGGTAAAACTAGTAAAAAAAGGAAATTATCTCGATAGAAATCAGTCTTGCGGTTACGAGCCAGCGTCCAGGCAATCATCGCCACGATAGAACCCAGAAACAGATGATTGGAAAAGAAAAAAAGCCAATGCGGCAACAGCCCTTCAAACCACATCCCTGCCCGTTCCAGCAACCAGGCGACCACAAGAAACATCAGCGCAGCCCCGTGATAGCCGCGCACCTTGACCCAACTACGGGTAGCAGTGAGCAAAAATCCACCCAGAACCGCCCAGCCAAAACCGAAAAACATCTCATGCGCATGCCACTGCAGCACTGAAAACGTCGTTTTCGGCGCGAGTATCAGGTCTGAATAAATCCATGCCCAGACTACCGGAAGCGTGAGACCGGCTAAGATTGCCAGTATAAAGAACGGGCGAAAACCCAGCAGCCAGAGGGGATGTGTAGAGAATTTCATCGAATTTTAAAGAAGTAATTGAGGAGAGATAAGCACCAATTTCAACTGCGCGCGACGCGTACGGCTGGTATTTTTTCCAACATAAGAGCGGCATTAAACGTTGCACCCTCCTTCACCAGATCTGCCAGCGTCGATTGTCGCAGCACGGCAAAAAAGGCAGCAAGCGCGTTATCAAGCACCCCGCTCAACTTGCAAGCTCCGATAATTACACAAGGATTTTTTGCCTCGCCGAAACACTCCACCAGATTGAAGTCGTCTTCGGTGGCACGCAGCACATTCTCGACGTTAATTTCAGAGGGAGAACGCGCGAGCTTGACGCCACCATTGCGCCCGCGAGTGCTGACTATCAGACCGGATTTAGTCAGTTGATGAGAAATTTTCACAAGATGATTTTTTGAGATGGAAAAACGTTCGCTGACCTCCTGTATAGTGACGGATTGTCCATAGCGCAATGCCAGATACATCATCAGGCGTAACCCCAGATCCGAATAGAGCGTCAGTTTCATCCCTACCCCTCAAAGGCAACTTGCCGTATCCTGCGCCAGGCATCGTCTTTCAGTATCACTTCATATTGCTGCCAGTTGCTAAAGTCGGTCAGCGTCGCCGTTTTAACGATACCTTCCCCGTAGCCTGTCACGACTTGATAAGTCACCTCATCGCCCGACAAAAATTGCACCTTACGCACCGAAAGATCTTCTCCCTGCTCGCCATTGCTGTAATAAAGCCCCGCCGAAATTTGTTCTGACAAATCCGACAATTGCCAGGCATGCTTAACGGCCAGCCGGTATATTTTGCTCAAATCATCCTCAGAAATATCGACATAGGAACCGATCTCGCCCAATGCATATTTAAAATCTCCATGACCCAACTGGTTGTGCACTTCGGTTTTTTGCACCTTAGCCGCCGCCGGCCGTAAACCTGCAGGATAGCGACGCCACGGAAAAGCATAGTTCACCAAGACGGCAACTATCAGAATCACCATCGCATTGAGCAACACCGGCGTCAACACAAACTGAAAACCCATCGCGTGCAGCGATTCTCCGCCCATCACCGCAGTGAGCGCGGTAGCACCTCCCGGCGGATGTATACAACGCAGATAGTACATCGCCGCGATCGCCAATCCAACTGCGAGGGGCGCTGCGATCAGCGGGTTTGAAATTGATTGCGCGCATGCAACACCGATCAGGGCGGACACCAGATGACCGCCCAGCACGGGCCAGGGCTGAGAGAGCGCGCCACCCGGCACGGCAAACAGCAAGACCGCCGAAGCGCCCATCGAGGCGACCAGCATGGCAGCCCCTTGTATCCCCAGATAATGCCCGCTTACCCAAATAACCAATAAAACTCCGATGAATCCACCGGCTGCCGAAATGAGTTTTTCGGCGTGACCGGTCGCGTCAGCCGAAATTCCCAATATCTTATTGATTTTATTTAACATTTTTTAGATGACACAATTGACGAAGGCTCGATTATAGCCGTTTAAAATTGATCGCGATTTGACCGGGTTCCCGACTGACGTAGTGAATTGAAATCCGCTCTCCGTAACGCTGTGTTAGTTGCGAGAGCAGAGGCACAGGATCGTGATCGTTGACGAAACTCATGGTCTCACCAGGATTCAAGGCATCCAGCGCACCAAAAATGGCGGCATGACGAAAGCGTTTTGCAACACCGCGCGCATCAAACGGATAGCACAAATCAAAAGAAATGGTATTAGCGCAATTGTGTGTCATACGGGTGTCCTTTTTAGTTGGAAAAATTACAGTCACAGCGCTCATCGCGTTTTAACATGTATAAATGATACATGTTTTATTGTATAGTGCGTAAAGTTTCTAAAACACTAAAGGATATGCAGATGAGCACCCTTTCCACATTCATGAGCTCTGGACACAAAACCTGCGATGAAGCCTTCGCCATCGCCGAGGAAGCTGCCTTGGGCGGAAACTGGCACAAAGCGAGCGACGCCTTCAATGCGTTCCACAACGACATGGCGCAGCATTTTCGCATGGAGGAAGAGATATTATTTCCTGCACTAATCAGCAGCGGAGGACCATCCGGGCCAGTGTCGATCATGCTCATGGAGCATGCGCAGATGAACGAGTTAATAGAACAGATGGCTGATTCCGTAGCCGGACAGGATGCGGAAGAATACGGCGGTTTATCCGAAACGCTGCTGATCGTGATGCAACAACACAATCTCAAGGAAGAGCAAATTCTCTACCCCATCGCTGATCGTATTTTGGCGTGGCAAATGGATGAATTATTCACACGACTCAAGGCAGTTGAATAGCAATGATCGCACTGGATGTACGCGGACTGCCACCGCCCGAACCTTTCGAGCAGATCATGCTGGCGCTGGAAACACTCATCAAAGACGATGTGCTGCGCGTGCTGATACACCGCGAACCCTATCCGCTCTATGAGATGTTGCGCGAATCAGGCTACCGCCACCAGACCACCGCGCTGCCAGACGGCAATTTTTCCATTGAGATCGGCCGGGCATCATGAGTACTGCCATGCTCAGCACCGAACAGGCACCGCCTATTACTGTTCCGCTGCGCTTCTTTGCCATGGCCCCCCTGTTTTTACTGCTGGCTGCCGCAATACTAGCGACAGGTAACAGTTTCACCGACGCGCCC
Organism: uncultured Nitrosomonadales bacterium; assembly: GCA_903885165.1. Lineage (GTDB taxonomy): Bacteria > Pseudomonadota > Gammaproteobacteria > Burkholderiales > Gallionellaceae > Gallionella. Next base: position 23,960 of record CAISHO010000142.1, read on the forward strand.
TTACTTTTGGCCGCCACCCACTGCCTGACGCTGGGATTTATCACGATGGTAATGGCAGGCGCCATGCAACAGATCTTGCCGGTGGTCATCGGAAGTCCTATGCCGGCCTCAAAATCGATTGCCTGGCTCACCCTGTTGCCGATGAGCACGGGTACGTTATCGTTAGCCGGCGGTTTTCTATATAGCAACCCTGCTCTGCTCTATGCCGCCTGCCTAATATTGGGCTTCGGTTTTTTAATATTTATTTCGGCCTGCCTGATCGCCATATATCGCGCCGCCGCACGAACGTCCACCCAATTCGCGCTATTGCTGGCCATTCTCACCCTGACCATCACGGCCACCTTGGGTATCATTCTGGCAAACGGCTATGCATCCGGCACCGCATTAGACTATTCGAAACTGACCGCCGCGCACATCAGCATGGGGCTAGGTGGTTGGGTGATATTGCTGATTGCCGGTGTCTCCTATCAGGTAGTACCGATGTTCCAATTGACACCTAATTATCCCGGCTGGTTCTCGTCTGGTTTTGCGCCCGCCCTGTTCGTCGTCCTGCTGCTGGGTCTAGTTGCTCGCTGGTGGGATGTCATTTCATTGGGCTATTTATCAGCCGGACTTTTCTGGATGTTGGCGGTCAGTTTTGCAATAATCACCTTGAGACTGCAAAGCCAGCGCCGGCGACGGGTTGCCGATGCGACTTTGAGCTTTTTCCGGTTAGGGATGAGCAGCCTGTTGTGCGTCGCACTACTTTCAACGTTAGCCCTGTATCCACCGCTGCAAGAAGATTTGACGACACTGTCCGTCGTCATTTTCATCACGGGTTTTGCGCTATCCGTGATTTTTGGCATGTTATACAAGATTGTGCCGTTCCTGGTCTGGTTCCATCTGTTTCGCGGCGGCGTCAAAAAAGGCGTGCCCAACATGAAATCCATTATCCCTGAAGTCTGGATGTGGCGGCATGTACAGTTGCACCGGGCGACCCTGCTGGCGATCCTGACCGCTTCAATCTGGAATCCGGCCCGCTGGCTGGCAATAACAGGGCTGGCACTCCAAAGCATACTACTGAGTTATGCCCTGTTCACGGCGATTACCATTTATCAGCGGACTCTTAAAAATCTCACTAACGCCTGACATGAATCTGATTAAAACACTCCATGTATCCTGTGTCCTAATCAGCTATACGCTGTTTTTTCTGCGCGGAATCTGGACACTGAAAGCGTCCAACATCATGCAGCAACGCTGGGTCAAAATCGTGCCACATCTGGTCGATACCCTGCTGATTTCTTCTGCCATACTGCTCGCCTACTCGATCGGACAATACCCGTTTCAAGACGTCTGGCTAACCGAAAAATTTCTCGCCCTGCTGCTGTATATCGGGCTGGGGTCCATTGCCCTGCACGGTGGTAAAAATATGACGCAACGCCTGTTAGCCTGGCTGGCCGCACAAGCGATATTTGCCTGCATTGTGACCATCGCCCTCCGCCACGCATCCATCTTCCTATGACTATCAATAATAATCAATAAGCTAAAATCCTAAACTCGGCAGTTCAATTATTGATTCGGACAACCGCTTTTTAAGTTAACCAATATGAAAAAGTGTTCTGTTCAACATGATTCTCACGACTTGACGTACTGGCCGTATGCGCAACTTATGAGCAGTTATATACCCGGCAGTCGGTTTGGAGCACCTGCACAGAAAGTCCGTCGGATGGCAGCGGGCGGCGAAATCTGACCAGATATTCGCCCGACTTCCCCAGTCTTCGCAAATACTTAACGTAAATTTGAAGCTGAGAATGAAGCAGGCATAGCGACACTATGCCATCACCCCGGGGGTGACGGCATAGTAATTATGATGCAAACCAGTGAAAAACTAACCGGCCAGTTTGGCAGATATTTCCATCTCGGCCTGGGACCAATGTTCAAGGGAGTTTCCCTGAAAATTGGATCGTTCGGCGATATAGTAAGCGGCTGTTTCCACCATACGGTAGCGTTCCTGAGCCGACGGTTGCGCGACAGCCAGTTTTTTAACTGATTTTGCTGTGGCTTTGACGGGAGTCTTTTTTGTCGCTGCTGACTTTTCCGCAACAGGCAATTTTTTGACCGCCGCTTTTTTCGGCGCTTTTTCAATCGCAGGGAAAGGCCATACGGCGGATTCTATCGTGACGACTTTAGGAGGCGCTGATTTTGCCGTCTTAGTCGTTGTTTTTTTTGCGGTGGCCGACTTTTTTACCGGCGCGGCCGCGCTATCGTTCGCCTCTACCTTTTTACTCGCGGCCGTTTTCTTAACAACCTTCTTTTCTTCTGCCATAATTGCGATCCCCCTGATGACTACAAAACCACACGAAGCCCAATGATATTGCGCAGACCTCCAACGGTCAACCCATCCCTGTGCTTAACCGGCTTTATACAACAGAAATAAGTCAGGGTGATGACAGTCGAATGTTCACGAGTGAGCTTCGTTAATTCTGAGACTGGCGCAGTGCAACTCGCTTCAGATACGCTTCCCGCGCGATCTGTACGTCTTCCAGAAAGTACGGCAACTCTTTGAGCAACATGGCTTGAGGACCGTCGACCAGCGCCGCTGGCGGTTGCGGATGAAAATCTACCAGTACCATATTCGCTCCTGCCAACACACCTTGTGCCGTGACATGCATCATGTCCATGATGCCATCCGGCGAGGCGGCGCGTGAACCCACTGAATGCGAAGGATCAACACATACCGGCATGCGCGTTAAGCGTTTGACCACCGGCACATGGGCGAAATCGACGAAATTGCGGTGCGGATCGGCCATATTGGTCTTCATACCGCGCAGACAGAACACCACGTTCCGATTGCCTTCTGAGGCCAGATATTCCGCCGCATTCAGCGATTCATCCAGCGTGATACCAAAACCACGTTTGAGCAACACCGGCATCTTGGTTTGACGACCGACGATCTTGAGCAATTCAAAATTTTGCGTGTTCCGCGTGCCGATTTGCAGCATCACACCGGTCGGGTCCCCCGTTTGATGCAGCGCCTCATTGATTTCATCCAGATGCGATTCGTGGGTGATTTCCATCGCCATCACACGAATGCCATATTTTCCTGCCAATTCAAAAACATAGGGCAGGCAGTTTTTACCGTGCCCCTGAAACGCATAAGGACTGGTGCGCGGCTTGTACGCACCCATGCGGGTGCAGACCTGACCGTTGTCGCGCAAAGCTTTGAGCATGATCTCGACATGTTCGCGATTATCTACCGCACACAGACCGGCGAATACATGCAAGGTATCCTGACCGAAGCGCACGCCGTTGTACTCAAAGTGCGTGGGACGTTGATCATCCTTGTGGCGCCCCAAAATACGATATTCCTCGGACACCCTCACCGCTCGCTCGACGCCGGGCAGAGCATGCATCTGGTCGATGTCCAATTGTTTGGTGTTGCCGATCAGATATAGTTCGGTCAGATTCTGCTCGCTGCCCTGCTCGACATGAACGCGCACCCGTATGCCGGGCAAGGTCGCCAAATGTGTCAATAAAGACTGGTACTCAGCGGAGGTTTCTCCGACATGGGCGGCTAAAATCAGAATCATGCGTTTTCCTTTGAATTATTTAACACCCGGTGCACCGCGCCCGGCAACTGCAGCACCGAACGCAACTTCACATCCACACATTCCGGCATTCTGCTCTGCTCGCTGATCCACACCGTGCGCATGCCAAGACGTTTAGCCGCCTGCAGATTTTCCAGGCTGTCTTCGACCATCACGCATTCTGCCGCCCTGACCCGATGCCTGCGCATCACATGACGGAAGCCTGCGAAATCCGGCTTAGGCCGATAGCGGGTTTGCTCAACCGCGATCAAATCGTCAAATAAATTATTTATTTTCAACAGGTTAAGAACATCCAGCGCATAGTGACGGGGCGCATTGGAAAACACTACCTTTTTACCCGGCAGAGCGCGCAGCACATGGCGCAGACGCGACTGGCGCAGCACCATGCGTTCGAGTTCAGGAAACTGATGGGTATGCCAGAGAAAATGAGCGGGGTCTGTGCCGTGGTGGCGCATCAATCCGCTCAAGGTCGCACCATAGCGCTGCCAGTAATCCATGCGCAGCGCGTTCGCCTCAACTTCTGACAACTGCAGATGTTCCTGCAAGTAGGCGGTCATGCTGCGATTGATATGTGGAAAGATGTGCGGCGTCGCGTTGTGCAGCGTGTTGTCCAGATCAAAAATCCACAGGGGCGAGTTCACGTCTTAAAGTCGTTTATTTGCTCTTGATCAAAGTACCCACACCTTCGTCTGTCAGAATTTCCAACAGCAAGGCGTGCTGCACCCGTCCGTCGATGATGTGCACCGAACGCACGCCGCCACGCGCCGCATCTAACGCCGAGCTGATCTTGGGCAACATACCGCCCGAGAGCGTGCCATCCGCCACCAGCGCATCAATTTGCGCCGGCGTCAGTCCGGTGAGCAGATTGCCATCCTTGTCCAGCACACCCGGCGTATTAGTCAGCAGCACCAGCTTTTCTGCATTGAGCACTTCAGCCAGTTTGCCGGACACTACGTCTGCATTGATATTCAGAGTTTCCCCGTCCGGTCCCACGCCGATCGGCGCGATCACGGGGATGAAGTCGCCCGAATCCAAGAAGGAAATGATCGAAGGATCGATCTTATTGATGTCACCGACCAGACCGATATCGATCATTTCACCCGGCGTCTTATCGCTCTCCAGCATCAGTTTCTTAGCGCGAATGAATGAGCCGTCCTGCCCGGTGAGGCCAACCGCTTTGCCGCCGTGACGGTTAATCAGGTTGACGATATCCTTGTTGACTTTGCCCAGCACCATTTCGACTACATCCATGGTCTCTTCATCGGTCACGCGCATTCCCTGGATGAAATGTCCCTGCTTGCCGACGCGCTTCAACAAATCGTTGATCTGCGGCCCGCCGCCATGTACCACCACCGGATTCATCCCCACCAGTTTCAGCAGCACCACATCGCGCGCAAAACTCTCCTGCAAGGCCGGGTCGGTCATGGCGTTGCCACCGTATTTGATCACGATGGTCTTATCAAAAAAACGTTGAATGTAAGGCAGTGCTTCGGACAACACCAGTGCTTTAATTTGAGCGGTAGCTTGGGACAAGGGCATTATTTTTCCTTTAAAAATTTGGCGAAGGTTTTACAACAACGGGCATGGCAAAGATGCCGAACATGACGATAGTTCAATCCGGAAACACGCCGGTAGACAGATAACGGTCACCACGGTCACAAACGATAAACGCGATTACCGCATTTTCCACCTGCTGCGAAATCCGCAAGGCAACGGCCAGCGCCCCGCCCGAAGAAATGCCGCAGAAGATTCCCTCCTCAGATGCCAAGCGGCGCGTCATTTCCTCTGCGTCCGATTGACTAACATATTCCAGCCTGTCGATATTAGTGCCGCTGTAGATTTTCGGCAGATAAGCTTCGGTCCATTTGCGTATACCGGGGATTTGCGCACCAGTCTCCGGTTGCACGCCGATGATCTGTACGTTGGGATTTTGTTCCTTGAAATAACGTGAGCAGCCCATGATGGTGCCGGTCGTCCCCATGCTGCTGATAAAATGCGTCAGACGGCCGTCGGTATCGCGCCAGATTTCCGGCGCCGTGCCTTCATAATGGGCCAACGGGTTATCGGGATTAGCGAACTGATCGAGTATGATGCCGCGCCCCGCATCGCGCAGTGCGACAGCCGTATCGCGCGCCAGCTCCATACTGCCTTCTTTCGAGGTCAAGACCAGCTCTGCGCCGAATGCCTTCATGGTCTGGCGACGTTCCACACTCTGGTTTTCCGGCATCACCAAAATCATCTTGTAGCCGCGCATCGCCGCCGCCATCGCCAGCGCAATGCCGGTATTACCGCTGGTCGCTTCGATCAGGGTATCGCCGGGTTTAATCTCGCCGCGCTGTTCAGCACGAACAATCATGGACAGCGCAGGTCTGTCCTTCACAGATCCGGCCGGATTATTGCCTTCCAATTTAGCCAGCAACACATTGCTGGTATGGCCCGGTATGCGTTTTAAGCGTACCAGCGGGGTATTACCAACAAATTGATCTATAGATGAATACATGTCTTGATCTTGATATTTCACGAGGGCGCCATGATAACTGGGGACACGATAAACCGCATCCCGATTACGACAAATCGCGCCCGTTGAAATTAGCCCCAGTCGCCACCGCTATCATCCGAACTGGCGATATTTGAACTGTCATCCCAGGAGCCGGTGTCTGCGATACCGAAGTCTGAGCCGCCCATGTTGTTGGGTGCCATATTATTCGATGAACTGTTCCATGAGTCAGCCTGAGGTGCGGCACTGTGACCGCCATCCAAGAAGTGATGCGCCAGCGCCTCGCCCGCCACCATCCCCACACCCACAGCAGCACCGGTCGCAAGGCCACCCATGATTCCACTCCCCATCCCTCCGCCGCCCATACCACCACCCATTGGTGCCATGCCGCCTTGCCCCATGCCACCACCCGTCGGCCCCATACCACCGCCGTAAGGATTCATAGGTGCTGCCGCTTGAGGATAGTTCCCCTGATACACGGGCTGGCTACGCGCCGTTTTAGCACGCATAATCAGGAAGATCACCGTACACGCCGCTACACCCAACAGCAACATACCCCAAGGAAAACTATTGGCGGGCTGGGTCTGATAGTTGGAGACAGACGACGGATTAGGCTGACTGACATGATGCGATGCAGAAATCCGGCTCTTCAAATCCTGTACAGACTGCGCATTCGCGAACGGCAGCCCCGGCTTTAAGCGTTCCGCTGTCGCGAGTTCATTCTCTGCCTGACTCAACTGACCTTGCTTGGACAGCAATTCGGCTTCGACGAAATGCGCCTTGGCACTGTTCGGATGCGCGCTTAGCACCGTGCCCATCATTTTTTGCGCTTCATCCAGATGACCCGACTGCGCGGCCTTATAGACTTGATCCAGCGTCGGTCCGTCTTCCGCGTAAGCCGCGCCATATGAAAGTGACAACGCCAATACCAACCCGCAAGCTACATTCTTAAACATGGAATATCTCCAATTAAATTGTTCTGTGCATATGGGGACACGCCCTGAAATATACAATAGACAAGATGATAAATATTATCGGGATTAAAATTTATCAATTTGATTAATAATAATATTTTAATATTCCAACACTTCAATTTCACTCACGATCCCACCAGACTGGCCGCGATATTGATCGACAGTCCAATAATAGTGACATTAAACAAAAAACTCAGTATAGATTGTGCCAGCACCGTTTTGCGCATCGAATGCGACATGATGCTGACATCGGATGTTTGAGCCGCAACGGCGATAGTAAACGAGAAATACAAAAAGTCCCAATAGTCCAGATTATCTTCCTTTTCAGGAAAACTGAGCGCCCTCCGGGTCGCAGGCGACCGGTAATAAATACGTGCATAGTGAAAAGTGAACAAGGTTCCAACCAGCAACCATGAACCCAATACGGTGGCCCCGGTAAAAGCATAATGGGACAGGCGCAATTGGGAAGATAACCCTTTGATGGTCGACAATTCGAGCACAATGGCCGCGACACTCACGATCGCCGCAATCGACATGATCGCCAGGATTACACCCGCGCTTTGATCCTCCTGTTCGGCAATCGAGCGCACCCTGACATGATTGGCGCGCATCATCAGCCACCCCATCAGCCCCAGATAAAACCACACCGTCACATTCCAGGCGATCAATCCTCGCACGACCACACTCCACTGCATGGGCAGCAGCAGTCCAATGATGATGCCCGCGACGATCGCAGTGATCAGACGAGGGCGAGTGCGGATAATTTTATGAGCTGGAAACATATGAACTAAAAGGGGTGGAGGAGCAAGATTGTGTCATTGTAAACTTCCGGTAGCTACTGAAGAATCTCATGAGTTCAATCGGCAGCATTTCAAGTGCAAATAATTTATCTTAGCTGCAATCCAAGAAACCTCAGTGCGTTGCCGGCAGTTATTTTGAAATGACATACTGTTTTAATGAATAATTTATCATTTTAAAACCTGACAAAATTAAGTCATGCATATTCATTTTATAGCTAAGAAAAAAGTGCCGTTCCCCACAAGACAACACCTCCCGTTGCTGCCACTACCGCCGCAACAAATAACCATTTTTTGCGGGTTAGTACGGTAATAGACGCCAGAGAAATGGCAATCTGTATTAGCGTCATCGCCTGCGCCAACTTGTGGTGCGGGCGCAATAAACGCTCGCTTTCGCCATCCGCTTTTCTGGATTCCGCTTCAAAAGTCTCCGCCTTTAGCTTAATGTCCTTCTTATCATTTTCATACCTCAGTAATTGCTCCTTGTAAAAAGCCTGTTTTTGAACGGGCGCCAACTCAGAGGCAATTTCCATCAAATGCTCTTTACTGCTCTTGGATTCATAAAAATTCCACTGATCGGAAGCATCAGCCTTCCTCAGAACAGCCTCATTTTTCAACAACATGGACTCATTCTGGGTGGCTCCGCCCTGATAGCTGACGATAGCGCCTAGCGAGGCAAGAATAGCCGTAAAAATAGCCACCTGGCTGGAAAGCTTATCTCCGCTTTGAGCATGATGCTCAACCTCGTGCTCATGCGCGCCATGCACATGAAATCCGTCTTCCGACATACCCACTCCTTGAATAAAATTTACTTTAACGATACGGATCACCGATTATATAAATTCGGCGTCCGATTATTTGTGCTCCTGGTCAAACTTACTTTCTGCTTCAGTCAAATGGCTCATCAATATATGAGAAATCATATTTACACCGATGCCGGCAAACACGGCCGGAATAAGGTAAAGCGCAAGAGAAAGCTCAGACCTGAAGACGCTGTCATCAATCAACGAGGGTGAAATTTTTGCCATCTCTTTCAGACGCTGCAAAAGGAATACATTTATCCCGGAAATCAATATCAATACGACACCAAACAGCAGCACCGTTTTACGTGAAATTGCCCGTTTCCACATCATGTAAGCATAGAGGGTGACGGGCAGAATAAGCGAAAAGACGGTTAGGGCAAAAAACTCGAATTCAAAAAATACCGATTCTTTCATTTTCAATTTACCCTTAACAAACAGTTGTCCGCATCAATTTTATTAAGAAAAACGCATTTAGCCTGGGCTCAATACACTAATCCCCTCCAGTATTTCTGCGACCATCCTGATTAGCGCTTTGCTGGTTGCCAACATTCGCTGCTCGTGAATCTCCTTGCTGGCTGCCACCTTGTTGATTCTGCTGCTCACCACGACCGTGTTTATGGCGACCACCTTGTTGACCGCCGTTAGAACCGGCGCTTTGATAGCCATTGCCGTGATAGCCGCTGCCGCCTATGGTCGAATTGACGTCTGGATCACTCGTTTCGGCAAACACCGATGAAGAAATGCAAAACAATGCGACCGTGCACGCGATTTTCAGTTTTGAAACCATCATCAATCACCTTTAGTCGGTTTGCATTCTGGCAAGGGTGGCAATTTGTCGGCTATCGGTTTCCCGACATAACACGAGGGGTGCGTATTACATCACACCGACAAACTGCCATAACTTTACTAATTGCTGCTTACTCCATAAAAATATTATTTCTTATCATTCATATCACGATCATGGTGATGATGCATCATATGATGACGATTCATGAAGTGGCTATCGAAGGTATTTTTCTGCCCTATATTCAATGTGTTATAGAATATTTTAACCACGGCAACATGCTCAGTCATACTTTTTTCATGCGCCTTCATACCATCCAACATGCGATCAAGACGATCCGGCGTACTCAAATTTGACCAGTCTTTATACTCATGCCTGACCATTTCGGAGGGCTTCATCTTTCCTGCAAATTCACTCCATGCGGTTTCCTGAGCCGCTGACAGTTTCAACGCGCTGTGCAGTTCATTCATACGCTGATCGTGACGCTCGCTATCACTATGCGCGTTGCTCCAGGAATGATCGCAGCCACCTTTCGAGGTAGACGGCTCATTGGCAAATGCGCTATTACCGAGCAAAACAACCAGACTGCAGCCCAACATCGTAACGAGGGTTTTTTGATTGATACTCATGATTCTCTCCTGTTTAAATTTAAAGATTGCGACTTGTATTTTCTGACTTTAATTCCGGCGTTCCTCTGCGCGCTGACGCTCTTCGTCCCGACCATGACGACCTTCTGCCCGACCATGCTGTTCATCTCGACGCCTATCGTCTTTGCGCCCTTCATCATCACGAGGCACCATTCTGGCCGGTGCTTGCGCGATGACAGGTACCGCCCGGCTATTATTCAAATCGATGCTGGCAGCCACTCCCTAGCCGTTAAGACTGATAGACAAATCATCGGGGCGCACCGTGGCAACACATAACAACACTGTGGCCAAACCGACAACAGGTAATTGATATTTTTTCATTTCAAATACTCCTGAATTTAATTCAAAAACTCATGTCCTTGATAATCAACTGGCGCGTTGTTCAATTGCCGCTGATGAACGGACTGGCGTTTCCCGCGCCCCTGCTTTGTCCCTGTCCTGAACCCTGAGTTTGTCCCTGTCCAGAACCTTGGCTTGGGCTTGAGTTTTGCCCCTGTGATTGCCCTCTTGTTCCCTGGCCTTGGGTTTGACCTTGACCTTGGTTCTGGCCTTGCCCCTGTCCTCTTTGACCTTGCGACTGACCGCCTCTGTCCTGACCGCCTCTGTCCTGACCGCCTCTGTCCTGACTTCCTCTGTCCTGACTTCCTCTGTCCTGGCCTCTTCTGTCCTGACCTCCTCTGTCCTGACCTCCTCTGTCCTGACCTCCTCTGTCCTGACCTCCTCTGTCCTGACTTCCTCTGTCCTGACTTCCTCTGTCCTGACTTCCTCTGTCCTGACTTCCTCTGTCCTGACTTCCTCTGTCCTG
>CAISHO010000143.1 GCA_903885165.1 uncultured Nitrosomonadales bacterium
TGAAATCGCCTGCATTGACAGCTTTACATTCCACAATCTGCCGCGCTACGTGTTGACGCCGACCGAATATTGACCCAGTGTGCCGATTGAATATTGACCCAGGACCTGTTGCTGTTTTTAGGGACAGCAGCTGTGGATAAGTGTACCAAGAACTGGCTTTTGAAGTTCACTTTTTCCATTTTTTGTAACAGCAACGAAATAAGGGATTCGTAAAGCACGTTGCCCGATGCGAACCCCTCTCTGCATCAATACCGGATCAGATTGGTTCTTCTGGTGGTATTTCTTCAACGCCACGGCGCTTCTGTTCTCGTGACTTGATGCGTGACTTTGCGGTCAGGCTGCTGTGCTGAAACCGGTATGAATTGTTGCCTGTCTCCACAATATGGCAGTGGTGAGTAAGGCGATCCAGTAAAGCCGTCGTCATCTTGGCATCCATAAATACGCTGGACCATTCAGAGAAATTCAAGTTACTCGTGATGATCACGCTGGTGTGTTCATACAGCTTGGACAGCAGGTGAAACAGCAAAGCGCCACCCGACTGACTGAAGGGCAAATAGCCGAGCTCATCGAGAATCACCAGATCCATCCTCATCAACGTCTGGGCAATGCGTCCCGCTTTGCCTTCATGCTTCTCACGTTCCAGCAAATTGACCAGGTCAATCGTGGAGTAAAAACGCACTCGCTTGCCCTTCGAGGCGATGCCGGAAACGGCGATGGCGGTCGCCAAATGCGTCTTGCCTGTGCCGGGACCGCCAATCAGCACAACGTTCTGTGCCGTCTCGGTAAACGACAACGTCGCCAGTTGCTCGACCAGCTTTTGGTCAACTTTGGATGCCGCGAAGTCGAACCGCGCCAGATCGCGGTGTGCCGGGAATTTGGCCGCGTTCAGTTGATGACGCACCGATCGCATAGCCCGATCCGTATGCTCTGCACGCAACAGTCGTTCGAGCAATAACTTGGATGTCTCTGCCGCGCTTGCGCCCTGATCAATCAATTCAGCCCAAGTGTCGGCCATGCCGTGCAATCGTAACGCTTTGAGTTCGCAGGTGATATTAAGCATGATCCACCTCCGTCGCAGTGACTTCCGTGTCGTCAACATCCCGCAAGGTGTCATACCGCCCCGTGTCAGCCAGCGGGGCTTCATTGAGTATCAAGCTCGTTTCCACGCACTCAGGGATCGGACCGGCCTTGAGGCGTGCCACTACGTTGATGAGGTGTTCGGCGCTGATCGCACCGGATTCGAGGACCAGTTCCACGGCGACCAATACCGCTTCCAAACCGGCGAGCGGGATGACCGCAAGCACCTGCGCCATGATTTTGTCTCCTCCCGTATCGCGCATCAATCCTTTGCGCAGTTGCAGCAACGGTGCCGGCATATCGGCAAACGGGGCACCATTCCTGAGCGCGCCCGGCTTGCGCGCGACCAACGGAATGTAGTGCTGCCAGTCGTAGCGAACGTTATCCCGTTCAGTCAGACGAGTATGCGTGGCAATGATGCGGCCACCGGCCACGATGCAGACCTGAGTGGGATAGACTCTGGTATCAACCGGCTGACCTGCCCACTCGCAAGGCACCGAATAGCGGTTACGTTGGATATTGACTAGGCAGGTGCTGGACACCTTAACCGAATCCGCCGCATAACCGTCAAATGGCGTAGGCATGGGCATCATCAGCGCCTGTTCCTGCTCCAACATCTCGGCGACGCTCAGTCCCTTAAACTCAGGATGGCGCAACTCACTCCACAAGGAGCGGCAGCGCTCTCCCAGCCAGACATTGAGTTCATCGTAAGAACCGAAGCGTTGATTTTGCGCATCCAGCCAGATGCGCCGTCGACTGTCCTGTACGTTCTTCTCGACCACGCCTTTCTCCCAACCTGACGCGACGTTACAGAAGTCAGCATCAAACAGGTAATGTGCACACATCACGGCAAAGCGCGCATTGACGACACGACCTTTGCCCTTGTTGACGCGATCAACCGCCGTCTTCATGTTGTCGTAGATACCACGCCGGGGAATGCCGCCCAATGCAGTGAAGGAGCGCGTGTGCGCATCAAACAGCATTTCATGGCCCTGACTGGGATAGGCGACTAGCCAGAAGGCTCGACTGGCGCACAGCTTGAAGTGCGATACCTGCATGCGCCGATAGATGCCGCCGATGACCAGTCCTTCTTCGCTCCAGTCAAATTGAAACGCATCGCCCAGTTCAAACTTCAGCGGCACAAAGGCACGGGGCTGTTTGCCTTCACGTTCTCGCCACGCACGAATGAAATCCGTAACGCGGGTATAACCGCCCTGATAACCATCCAGTTTGATTTGAGCAAATAGGTCTTTGGCGGTGCGCCTGTTTTGCTTGTGCCGGAGAGAATCCGCCTTGAGCGCCTGTTCCAGCGATTCGTGAAAGGCTGTCAGTTTGCACGGCATCTGACTACGCTGGTAGGTGGGTGGCGCTACTTCACCCGTCTCTCTAAGCCATTTGCGTATCGTGTTGCGCGATAGGCTCGTGCGCTTCGTTATTTCATGCAGCGACATCTTGTCGCGAAAATACATCCGTCGAATCTTGCCGATTATTTCCATAGTGATCACCTTTTATCTCCTGCCTTAAAATTAGGCAGGGGTAGTAGAACACCTGGGTCAATTTTGGGTCGGCACAACCCCTATAGCTGGGTCACTTTTCGGTCGGTATCAACACGTAGGCATCTCTGAGAGTAATATCCTTTGCTGACCTAGCGGCAGCTTTGATGCTGTTTATACACCTCCATCGTTTCCCGGTTTTGGAAACGATCAAGCGCATTTCAGTACGAGGGTGTTGAGCGCGGCAGTGGTAGCAATAAACAGTATCTGACATGTGCGAATTTTACCAAAATCAATTCAGCTAAACCATACTATTTCAGTTTGTCTAATACGATAA
>CAISHO010000144.1 GCA_903885165.1 uncultured Nitrosomonadales bacterium
CCCCCGAAAACTTGATCTGATGGATGTAATACAGGGTCAGCGCGGGCAACGAGATGTGGATGATGAAGCTGTTGAGCGTCACCGGCGCGTTGTCCGGCATACGCCGAAAGTGACGCAACAAAACCCCTGCGACGAAACACAGGATAAGCAAGAGCAGGTTATTCAAAAAACACCGTCATTCCCGCGAAAGCGGGAATCCATTGATTAAATGATTCCGCAAAGCGGACAAATACGAAGGTTTTTGTCTCGCTGCGCGAGACTTTTTTAATTAGCTGGATTCCCGCGAAAGTCCACCCTCGAATGGGGTAATCGGGGGCGGGAATAACGGCTAAATTTGCAGATAGCATCAGACAATTTCTTCCCATAAATCCCGCCACTCCGGGTTGAGCGATTCGATCAGTTCAATTTTCCACGCACGATTCCATTTTTTGAGCTGCTTCTCGCGAAAAATTGCAGCCATCATATCTTCACACTGCTCAAAATAGACCAACGAATGAACGCCATATTTTTGGGTGAATCCCTCAACGACATCATTCTTATGCTCCCAAACACGCTTAACCAGCTCACTGGTGACACCCACATAAAGCGTGCCGTTGCGTTGACTGGCTAGAATGTAGACACAAGGCAGCATAAGCAGTCAAAATCCGTTTGCCCCGTTACGCGGGAGCCCTTCGACCAACTGGATTCCCGCTTTCGCGGGAATGACATCTGTTACTGGATATTCGCGCTGATAAACGCCTTGAGGGTATCCACATTTGCATCCATCACCACGACGCGCTGCGGCAGATTTTCGATACCTTCAAGCGCCTTGGGGCGTTCAGGTAATCGACCCAGCGCCTCGACGATGGTTTCCTCGAATTTGGCGGGCAAGGCGGTTTCCATACAGATCAGCGGCAGACCGGGGCGACGCTGTTCCAAGCCAACTTTCAGGCCGTCAGCGGTATGAGTATCGACCATCACGCCGTATTCTTCCCACAATTCACGGATAGTTTTCAAGCGATCCAGATGGGTGCTCTTGCCGGACGAGAATTTAAATTTTGCAAGTTCGTGCCAGCAATCCGTACCCTTGATATCGAACGCGCCACCTGCATCGACACGGCTCCAGAATTCACGCACCTTCGCACCATCGCGTCCGACTAGGTCATAGACGAAACGTTCGAAATTACTCGCCTTGGAAATATCCATAGACGGACTGCTGGTCTGATAGGTGTGATCCGTACCGCGCGGGCGGTATGCACCCGTGCGGAAAAATTCGTCCAGCACGTCGTTCTCGTTGGTTGCCAGGATCAGCTGACCAATCGGCAAGCCCATCATGCGTGCAATGTGCCCGGCGCAGATATTGCCGAAATTACCCGAAGGCACCGAAAAAGCCACTTGCTCGTCGTTGTTTTGAGTCGCGGCAAAGTAACCCTTGAAGTAATACACGATCTGCGCCGATACGCGTCCCCAGTTGATCGAATTGACCGTGCCGATCTTGTGCGTGGCCTTGTAGACATGATCATTGGACACCGCTTTGACCATATCCTGTGCATCATCGAACATGCCGTTGATCGCGATATTGTGGATATTTTCGTCTTGCAGCGAATACATCTGCGCACGCTGAAAAGCGCTCATCTTGCCGTTAGGCGAGAGCATAAACACGCGTATACCGCGCTTGCCACGCATCGCGTATTCGGCAGCAGAGCCGGTGTCGCCTGAGGTCGCGCCCAGAATATTGAGTTCAGCGTTCTGCTTGTCCAGCGCATACTCGAACAAATTACCCAAGAGCTGCATCGCCATATCCTTGAAAGCCAGTGTCGGGCCGTTGGACAACTCCAGAATATGCACGCCAGGCAGCAAGGTGCGCAAGGGGGTGATTTGTGAAAAATCGGAATCTGCACGCCCCTTGTTGTACACCTCAGCGGTATAAGTCTTATCCAGAATAGCCTTCAGATCTTCCGCCGGAATATCGGTGGCAAACTTGGACAGCACGGCATAAGCCAGATCCGCGTAGGACAGATTGCGCCAGGCATCCAGCTCCTCGCGGGTGACTGGCGGATACTCTTTGGGCAGATATAAACCGCCGTCGGGTGCTAAACCACCCAGCAGTATTTCGGTGAAGGTCTTTTCGGGCGATTGCCCGCGTGTGGAGATGTATTTCATTCGATACCCCATTTTTCAATCAAACGGGCGCGATAAATCGCGCCCCTACGCATCTACATGCGAAATTCTTTGCTTACTTACCTAGTTCTTCCAGACGCAACTTGGTCACATGCCCTGCCACCACGCCCAAGGCTTCGATCTTCTCGATCGCCGCCTTGATGTGTTTTTCGCGAGTCTGATGCGTGAGCATAATCAGGTCTGTTTGCGTTTCACCGTCAGCAGGCTCTTTCTGGATCACGGCATCGATAGAAATCTGTTCATCCGCCAGTATCCGCGTGATGTCAGCCAGTACGCCCGGTTGATCTTGCACGCGCAGTCGCAGATAGTAACTGGTGACCACTTCACTAATCGGCAGAATCGGCAGATCAACCATCGCATCCGGCTGGAAGGCTAGGTGCGGCACGCGATTTTCAGGATCAGCAGTATGCATACGCGTGATATCGACCAGATCGGCGATCACCGCACTGGCCGTGGGTTCCGCACCTGCTCCCTTGCCATAATACAGTGTTGCACCGACGGCATCGGCTTGTACCAGCACCGCATTCATCGCACCTTCAACGTTTGCAATCAATCGTTTAGTGGGAATTAAGGTCGGATGCACGCGCAACTCGATGCCTTCAGGCGTACGACGGGCGATACCCAACAGCTTGATGCGATAACCCAGTTGTTCTGCGTATTTGATATCCACGGCATCCAGCTTGGAAATACCTTCGATATAGGCTTTTTCGAACTGCACCGGAATACCGAATGCCAGAGAAGCCAGCAGCGTAATCTTGTGAGCCGCATCCACGCCTTCGATATCGAAAGTCGGATCCGCTTCCGCATAACCCAAACGCTGAGCTTCTTTCAATACGGTGTCGAACGACAAGCCCTTGTCGCGCATCTCGGACAGGATAAAATTGGTGGTGCCGTTGATGATGCCCGCAATCCACTCGATACGATTGGCAGTCAGGCCTTCGCGTACCGCCTTGATAATAGGGATACCGCCCGCAACGGCCGCTTCAAAACCGATCATCACGCCCTTATCCTGAGCTGCCTTGAAGATTTCATTACCGTGTGTGGCCAAAAGCGCCTTATTAGCGGTAACCACATGCTTACCGTTGGCGATCGCCTGCATCACAAGTTGTTTGGCCACGCCATAACCACCGATCAACTCGATCACGATATCGACTTCAGGATCCGACACTACCGAAAAAGCGTCATCAGTCAGACGACAAGCGCC
>CAISHO010000145.1 GCA_903885165.1 uncultured Nitrosomonadales bacterium
CTACGATGGCACGTAGTGAGGATATTTCTTCATTGAGTCGTGCTACATCAGCCTGCAGTTCGGTGATTTCATCAAAATTGCTGCCGTGACGAGCGATCTGAGGTGAGGCTTTGAACGTTTCCACATCCACCGCGCCGCATAGCAGATGTGCCCAGCGATGTTCGCGTGATCCGGGTGCCTTGGGCAGCTTAACGACCCAAGGTGCTTCGCTGTCGCTCAACTCATCCAGAAAAGCCTCCACCGAAGAGATGTCGCCGAAGGCGTACAGCCGGTCGCAATTGGTGCGCAATTCGCCGGCGGTTTGCGGGCCGCGCAGCATCAGCAAAGCCAGCAGAGCGACGGACTGTTCGGGGAGTTTTAAGGCGCGCCGTGCATTGTGGGCGTAGCGCATCACTCGCCCGCCGCTCGACTCGATGATCAATGAATGGCTTTTGAGTTCGTCGAGTGCGGCTAGTACGTCAGTTTCCGATGCTGACATGACCGGATCGCGCGCCGTTTTTTGATTGCAGCCCAAGGTGAGGGTGTTCACCGAGAGCGGATAGGTGTCCGGTACGGTTTTTTCTTTTTCGATCAACACGCTCAGTACACGGGCTTCGAGAGGTGAGAAAATCGGCAGCATCGTCATGGTTTTTGGACAATCGTAAAGTTGAGTTTGAATGCTATCACGCGGCAAACCGTTTGATGGCACTGCAATCCGTTATAATCCGCGACCTTGATTAATTTGAATGAATACCATGACCGTATTGCTGTGGATCGTTGCGGCCAGTTTTGCCGGTGGTGTGTTGAGTGTTGGCTGCGCTGCCTTGTTTGCGCTGAACGCTCGTACGCATTGGGTTAACGCGTTGGTCAGTTACGCGATCGGGGCGTTGCTGGGCGCTGTTTTTCTCGATATTCTGCCTGAAGCGATTAAAGTTTCCACCAGTCCTGCCATGTTGAGCGGCACGGTGTTGTTCGGCATCCTGCTGTTTTTCACCCTTGAGAAATTGTTGTTGTGGCGGCATTGTCATCACGACCACTGTGAGGCACATGAGCCGGTCACCCCCAGTGCACATGGTCGTAGCGGGTTGATGATCACGGTCGGCGATACCTTTCATAACTTTGTCGACGGCGTGATTATAGCCGCCGCATTTTTGACTGACATACATCTGGGGGTCGTGACCGCGCTGGCGATCATCGCCCATGAGATCCCTCAGGAAGTCGGCGATTTCATGATTCTGCTGCATTCGGGCTATAGCAAGGCACGTGCCCTGTGGCTGAATTTATTCTCTAGTCTCGCGACTCTGGTTGGCGGGGTGCTGGCGTATTTCGCCTTGCAGTCGGTGCAAAATGCCGTCCCCACTTTGCTGGCGCTGGCTGCTGCCAGTATGATCTACGTTGCGGTGGCTGATTTGATTCCCGGTTTGCATCAACGTACCCGATTGCGCGATACGGTAGAGCAAGTCTTACTGATCGTGGCGGGTGTCTCTTCGATATTGTTGGTCAACCTGCTGGTTGGCGCTTGAAACTGAAAGTTTAAAATGAGTACAAAGATTCCAAAAGTAGGCTTCGTGTCGCTAGGTTGCCCCAAGGCGACGGTAGATTCTGAGCATATTCTGACCCGCTTGCGCGCAGAAGGTTATTTAATATCAGCCAGTTACCAGGACTCCGATCTGGTGGTGGTTAATACCTGCGGCTTTATCGACAGTGCGGTGGAAGAATCGCTCGATGCGATTGGCGAGGCACTGGCGGAAAACGGAAAAGTGATTGTGACCGGTTGTCTGGGCGCGAAGGGTGATGTGGTCAAATTAGCTCACCCCAAGGTACTGGCGGTGACAGGTCCTCATGCGACCGATGAGGTGATGGAAGCGGTGCATCAGCATCTGCCCAAATTGCACGATCCGTATTCCGATCTGGTGCCCGCGCAAGGCATCCGTTTGACGCCCAAGCATTACGCTTATTTGAAAATTTCCGAAGGCTGCAACCATAGATGCACCTTCTGCATTATCCCTAGTTTGCGCGGTGATCTGGTCAGTCGTCCGGTGGGTGATGTGATGCAGGAGGCGCAAAATCTGGTGAATTCCGGCGTGAAGGAATTGCTGGTGATCTCGCAGGACACCAGCGCCTATGGCGTGGATGTCAAATACCGTACCGGTTTCTGGGGCGGCAGGCCGCTAAAGGCGCGCATGACCGAACTGGCTGTGGCGTTAGGTGAATTGGGTGTTTGGGTGCGTTTGCATTATGTTTACCCATACCCGCATGTGGACGAAGTTATACCGTTGATGGCGGAAGGCAAGATTCTGCCTTATCTGGATATCCCGTTCCAGCACGCCAATACCCGCATCCTGAAACTGATGAAGCGTCCCGGCAGTAGCGATAATGTTTTGGCGCGCATACAAAAATGGCGCGAAATCTGCCCTGATCTGACACTGCGCAGCACGTTTATCGTGGGTTTTCCGGGTGAGACGGAAGAAGAATTTGAAGAGCTGCTGGAGTTCTTACGAGTCGCGCAACTCGACCGCGTCGGTGCTTTCGCCTATTCGCCGGTCGAAGGCGCGCTGGCCAATGAATTACCCGATCCTGTCGCTCCTGAAATACAGCAGGAACGCCTGGGACGTTTGATGATGTTGCAGGAGGAAATCAGTCAGGCGCGACTGGAGCGCAAGATAGGCCGAACCCTGACGGTGCTGGTGGATGAGGTGGACGAAGAGGGCGCGATCGCGCGCAGTTTCGCCGATGCGCCGGAAATTGATGGTCAGGTCTATATCACCAATGGTCAATCGCTCAAGGCGGGTGATCTGGTCGAGGTGCTGATTACCGATTCCGATACTCACGACCTGTGGGGTGAATTGGTATAAAAGTTTTATGTGGCTTATTGCGTGCGGTTGAGTTTCATTTTTCTGTCGCCGGTGGCAGCCCGGCAGTTGGTTACTTTCTTTTGCGTCGCCAAAAGAAAGTAACCCAAGAAAAGGCGCCCCCGGTTTGCCGCGCCGTCCTGTTTTTTGCAAGACAGGACGCGTACCCTTGATCACCTGTAAACATCGGGGCTGCGGAACTCGCACGATCCGCTACGCGGCCACGTGCTCAAACAGTCCTCGCCTAACTGCACCGATGTTTGCAGGTTCTCAGCGGCGGCGCGCAGGGGTTAAGGGTTGTGCTGATTTTTTTAGTTATTTGTTTTTAAAGTAAAATTGCCGCGACGACGCGGCGATCTTCTTCGACCAGAATATTGTAGGTGCGGCAGGCAGCAGGCGTCGTCATACACTCCACGCCGATGCCGGCATTGGTAAGGGCACGATATAGTCGCGGGTGAGGGAAGCGTTGCGTTTTCCCCGTGCCCAGCAGCAGTATTTCGGGTTGCAATACCAGAAAATATTCGAAGTGCGCCTCGCTCAGGGTGTCGAAGTCCGTCACGTTCCAGTCAGTCCGCACCTCACTGGCGGTGACTACGATGTGGGTATCAAAGCGTTCGCGGCTGACCGCTACATGATCGTCGGCGTAGCCGGTAAACAATTTAGTGTCGCCCAGATAGGCTAGATGTAATTTCAAAACGACCTCGCAAGTGCAGACTATCGATAGATGACCGGAGTGTAGAGGTTTGGACAGAGAACCGTCAAATTATAAAAAGGCAAATTCTGGTTTCGTTTTTGTAGAATTATTTTGTGTAGCCGTCATCTGATTTGCCGTGCGGGGTTAGCACAGGTAAAATCATGGGATTGCCGTATTTAAACCATTACAAATCAATATTCATTGTGAAACTAATTTTAAAATCCAATAAGCTGGCTAACGTCTGTTACGACATACGCGGTCCGGTCATGGAACGCTCCAAGCAGATGGAGGAAGAAGGTCAGCGAATTATCAAGCTGAATATCGGCAATCTTGCGCCGTTCGGTTTTGAAGCGCCGGAAGAGATTCAGCAGGACGTGATTCTGAATCTGCCCAATTCGTCCGGTTACTCCGATTCCAAAGGGATGTTCGCCGCCCGGAAGGCGATTGTGCATTACTGCCAGTCGAAGAAAATTGCGGGCGTTGGACTGGAAGATGTCTACATCGGCAACGGCGCGTCCGAACTCATCGTCATGGCGATGCAGGGCTTGCTCAACAGTGGTGATGAAGTGCTGGTGCCGGCACCTGATTATCCTCTCTGGACCGCTGCAGTGACTTTGGCGGGCGGGAAACCGCGCCATTACGTTTGCGACGAAGCTAACGAGTGGATGCCTGATCTGGCAGACATGAGAGCCAAGATTACGCCGCATACGCGAGCGATTGTTATCATCAACCCGAATAATCCGACCGGCGCGCTGTACTCTGATGATATTCTAAAAGAAATCATACAGTTAGCGCGTGATCATGATTTGATCATCTTTGCCGATGAAATTTACGACAAGATGCTCTACGACGGTGCAACGCACACTTCGATCGCCTCGCTGGCGGATGATGTATTTTTTGTCACGCTGAACGGGCTGTCCAAAAACTATCGCGCCTGCGGTTACCGCTCCGGCTGGATGGTGGTATCGGGTGAGAAACGTCATGCGCAGGACTATATTAACGGTCTGACGATATTGGCGTCGATGCGCTTGTGTTCGAATGTGCCCGGACAATTCGCGATTCAAACTGCGCTGGGCGGCTATCAGAGCATCAACGATTTAGTCGCGCCGACCGGTCGTTTGTGCAAACAGCGCGATCTGGCCTACAAGCTGCTAACCGATATTCCCGGCGTCTCTTGTGTGAAACCGAAAGCCGGGCTGTATCTGTTCCCGAAACTGGATCCTCAAGTCTACCCGATCGAGAACGATCAGCAGTTTATTCTGGAATTGCTGGAAGCTGAAAAGGTGCTGGTGGTGCAAGGGACTGGTTTTAACTGGATTAATCCGGATCATATGCGCGTGGTGTTTTTACCATCGGCGGATGATCTGACGGATGCAATTGGGCGCATCGCACGCTTTTTGGAACATTACCGCAAGCAGCACGGAAAATAATGTGTA
>CAISHO010000146.1 GCA_903885165.1 uncultured Nitrosomonadales bacterium
GAATGGTACAAGAATGACTGGGTTTTTCGTGCCGGGCGCATGACAGGACCTACTTTGCCAAATATGTTGCCGGTTGATCAGTCAATTTTTAAACATTTTGGTGATCAGTTTGAGGTTGAGCATCATCATGAACTGGCAGGTCACCCGGGCGCGGTTCGGGTGCTGGCCTGGCGTGATCGTGCCATTCTGGCCGGGTTTAGCGATGCAACAGCATGGTTGAAGGCGAATCCTAATCCTGCCGGCGGACCTTATGCCGGGCCTGGTGCACTTTTGGCGGTGCGCGGTACGGAAAAAAATAAATTCGGTCTAGGCGTTAATGTCGAGCAGGAAATCGATAAAAACACCGGATTTTTCATGCGTGCGATGGTGACGGATGGTCGTACCGAAACTTATGCTTTTACCGAAGTGGATGATTCGCTATCAACAGGTATGACCGTCACGGGGAATGCCTGGGGACGTGCCGATGACGGCATAGGTTTGTCGTTGATGCGCAACTTCCTGTCTGTTGATCGACGTAATTTTCTTGCCGCTGGAGGAACCTCATTTTTCATCGGAGACGGGGGGTTGAATTACCGTCCTGAAGGGATCTTCGAGGGCTATTACAGCTTTAAGCTGTATAAAAGCAGTTGGCTGACAACGGATTATCAGCGTATTCACAATCCAGCTTTCAACTCAGCGCGCGGACCGATGGATGTGTATGCCTTGCGTTTCCATGCCGAGCTATAAATTAGCCGGCGGTTCCTTCCGTCTTTTGAGGTGAGCTGAAAAATGGACACCCGTGTTTTGATTCACCGGTGTCAGATGCAACAAAGCTTACTGAAGGATACTGGCAAGTCCACTTGGTATGTTAAAACCCACTAACCTTATTTCATTGATCTGCTTTTAGCTTTTTAGCCTTCACGGAACGAACTTCTAGCGGTTTAAGTTTTTCTTCTAGTTGTGCGATACGCGCCGTGAGATTCTCAACTTGAGATTTTTCCGGCTCGATTCCCGGTTTGAGATAGGGGTTGGTCGTCCACCAGTCGATGCCCATCTCTTTCGCTTTATCCACAGAACAGATAAGCAGGCGAATCTGAATGGTGAGCAGTTCGATATCTACCAGGTTTATTTTGATATCTCCGGCTATCACCATCCCCTTGTCGAGAATACGTTCCAGTACATCAGCCAAAGTTGATGAATCGGTACCATGCGTAATATTTTTTTGCGATCCTGTACTCATGTGTTATCTACCCATTTAGTCATACTTTATTTACAGCAACTTACCAAGCGGCCCTAGATCCAGATTCAAATCGGCATCAGTCAAACCGAATTCATCTTTAAGTCGTATCATTTGCTGATTTAATTCGAGAAAAGTCAAACCCAAAGCCTCTATTTCTTGCTCCGACAATGAGCCACCCTCAATCCGCCGCAGTGCCTGCTTCTCCAATAACTGGCGAATCAACTCCACCACGGTCAACACCAACTGACCCAAACCCTTTTTAACTTTCTCTTGATCGAGTTCGATACGCGGGCGATGAACGCTTGAGGTATCCTCTGTGACAGGAAAAAGAAAAGATAGTGATTCATTCATATTTCCACCTGCGACAAGTCAGTTTGTTCAGGTGTGTTCAGTGCGAGTTTTCCGCTGCGTGCTGTTTCAACCGAACTCAGCATCAATTGCAGATTGATGTAAATCAAATCTACGCCCGCCACCGAAATAATAATTTCGCCGGTGGCAACCACACCTGTGTTTAGCACACGGTCTAGCAGTTCACATAATGACACACCTTCAGTTTCGGAAACCCCCATTACCTCTCCCTGCCATCTTTTACCAACACGACACGGCCCATTCTGCGCATCATACAAAATGCACGTGTCATTTTTCCATTGCCATCAAGCGCTCGTAGATACTGCGAGCCATGCGACGGGCGTTAGTGCTTTCATACTCATCAGCGAGTTCCAACAATACCTCTCGTGCTGCATCAGCCTGAGCCGTACCGGAATGCGCTTCTACCAGCGTCCAGTAAATTTCTGTCGCCTGCCGAAGATGTCCTTCGGTCCTGTATTGATTGGCAATGGAAAGCAGACGTCCGATCAGGGAACGTTTTTCTATCACGGCGGTACAATTGTTGCCAGATTCCATCATGGTATTTTCCATTTTCACATACTCCGCGAGTACTCGCATTGATTTATATAAAACATCGTGGTTTTTTACATTACACAACAACAAAAAGCGACCTCGTGCAGCCGTTATACGGTGTAAATTTCACAGCCAAAATCACGCAACATTCTGATTCCAAGCGGTTCTTTCTGACTAAAAACGATTGTCCTGTGCTGATCTGGAAAATCTACTTCATATTTCGCAAGCACCCGTTCCTCCGTGCTGCGCAATACAGAACAGACCGGACAGGCAGAGCCGGGCGTAACCATATTCACCATCAGCGCGGGTACAGTGACACCTAATCGTCCACAAGCAATCAGTAAATCCTTTGTTTCCGCAAACGCCATCTCAGAGGGAATCGTGACGGCTACCAGCATCGCCTGCCCGGCGTCGGTGAGCACATGCCGGAACATCTTTAGCTGCCTGGAAAGATCGATCATCAACTGAGAAATTCTTGGCAACCAGAATATCTCGCGATATTTCAAAAACAGAGCGAAGAACGTTTTAAGCCATTGCTCGATCAGTTCCGGCATTTCTAAAAAACGCAATAAATGCCCGGTGGGGGCTGTATCCAGAATAAACAAATCATATTGCCCACGCTCCATTAAACTCACAATTCGAGTGAGTGCTAATACTTCATCTAAGCCCGGAGGTGCCATATCTAGAATACGTTCCATGACATCACGATCGAATGCGAGTTCGACACCAGCCTGACCTTGTTCTGTACTTCGATCAAAAACACGCCTCAATTCGTTTGAATATTCCTGTTTTAGGCGTGCGTACTCAGCCTGAGCATCCATCTCGATCACCGTCAGTCCCGGTGCTACTCTAACTTCGTTTGAACCAACCTCACACCCCAAACATGCCGCCAGCGAGTTCGCCGGATCAATTGAGAAAAGCAAAATTTCCTTTTCACGCCATCGCTGTGCAAAATGTAGTGCCGATGCACATGACAAGGTGGTCTTGCCCACGCCACCTTTACCAGCGAATAACATGAGTTTTATCGA
>CAISHO010000147.1 GCA_903885165.1 uncultured Nitrosomonadales bacterium
ACCTACATTAATCATCGAAGCCAAAACCCGCACCGATCTGACCGAGCAACGCCGCCACAAATTATTTGCCATCGAATTCGACAAACTGCCGCTGGATCTGGCCGTCAAGCGTGTGAAGGGTAACGGTCATCGCAAGATGGCCTATTTCACCGATCCGAATTGTGGCTACTGCAGAAAATTGGAGAAGGAACTTAGTAAGATCAACGATGTGACACTGTATATGTTCATCGGCCCGATCTTCTCGCCTGACTCCAAAGATCTGGTACGCGACATTATGTGTACTAAAGAACCAGGTAAATCCTATGAGGAACTAATGATCAAAGGCATCGCTCCGGCGAGCGGCACCTGCGCAACCAAGACCGACAAAGTCATGGCGCTGGCTAAAAAAATGCACGTCAATGGCACGCCTAACCTGATTTTTGCCGATGGCACTCAGGTTCCCGGCTATTTACCGGCAGAAGAGCTGGAAAAATACCTGAGTCCATCCAAATAAGCGCAACGCCAAGCGTCGCGCTCCAGACTGCGAGTACATCGTTTAGTTGAGCGCGGGTTCGGCGCCCTTGGGGAACAGCACCCACATCTGGCCGCGCTGCTTCATACGCCCGGCCTGTGTACCGGCCTGATCGCCAAACCCCCAAAAGAAATCGGCACGCACTGCACCTCGAATCGCCCCACCGGTATCCTGCGCCAACATCAAACGGTTGAGCGGTTCAGTCGTATTGGGAAAAGTGGTGGACAAAAACACCGGCGAGCCCAGCGGTATGGTGCGCGGATCGATCGCGATGCTGTATTGATCAGTCAGCGGCACGCCCAGCGCACCCAATGGTGCCGACAAGCCATCAGGCAATTCTCGAAAAAAAACATAGCTGGGGTTTTGTTCCAGCAGCGCCGCCAGTTTCGCCGGATGTTGTTCCGCCCAGTGTTTAATGCCCTGCATCGAAGCTTGTTCCGCCTTGAGTTCGCCCATCTCAATCAGCTTTTTACCGATAGAGATATAGGGTCTGCCATTCTGGTCTGCGTAACCGACTTTCACCAGTTGACCATCCGCCAGCTCTATACGCCCAGAACCTTGAATTTGAAGAAAAAAAAGTTCAACCGCATTTTCTACCCAGAACAGCTCACGCCCACGCAGTGCACCGCGACCTTCGTCGATTTCAGCACGATTGAAGTAGGGCACGATGCGGTGGCCATCCAACCGGCCGCGCAGACGCAAATCTTTCAATTGAGGATAAACTTCAGATAAATCAATGGTCAGCAGATCGTCCGGCGCAGCATACAAAGGATATTTAAAGCGCGCAGTTTTAACCCGACTGCCGGCCAATTTAGGCTCGTAGTAACCGGTAATCAGACCGTAATCAGACCCGTCCGGATTGAACACCTGATAAGGTGTGAACGCCTCTTCAAAAAATACGCGCAACGCGTCATTATCAGCCTTGTTCAAGTCGTTTGCCCGCGCGCATACGTCCTTCCATTCACGCTTGTTTTTCAGCGTATGGCACCCTTGCATAAAGGCGTCCCAGCTCGGTTTTAAATTGACGGCATGCCAGTCTGGCAACATTTCCCACTTGCTGACCGAAAACGGCGCAGCGACCGGTGCAACAGGCGGCACAATGGCAGGAATACAGGTTGGCAGTGCAATCTGTGGTTTAGGCGCAACAGTACACGCCGCCAGAAACGGCAACATCGCCAGTGCTAAACGCAGCGGGAACTTAACGTTAAACGCGCGCCAGCATTCGTTCGCTCCTTCCCCCGCAAGCGGGGTGGGGGAAGGTTGAGATGGAGGAACGGGCATGGCGGGTTTCATTATTAGGTGTGTCCTTTTGACATGCCCGTTAGTGCAAAACACGCGGGACGCTCAGGACAAATTCAGGGATTTCAACCTCAAAATCGTCACCATCGTCGGTGCGCATCTGATAGCTGCCACGCATCGTACCCACCTGAGTGGCTAACGCGGTGCCACTGGTGTATTCAAAGCTCTGATTGGGTCGCAACAGGGGTTGCTCGCCAACCACCCCCTGGCCTCGCACTTCCTGCACGTGATTAAACGCATCGGTGATCACCCAGTGGCGACTGATTAGTCTGGATGTCACTGTGCCCAGGTTAGTAATACTGATGGTGTATGAGAATACAAAACGATCAGCCGACTCGTCGGACTGATCAGGCAGGTATTTCACCTGTGTTTGAATAATAATGCCATGTTGTTTTTCCATGCGTCACATTGGAACCGATTTTACCGAGGCTAGCAAGAGATAAAGCACGCAATTGATATGAAATTTGCGAAGCAGCTCGTTTGCATGGCTGCGCCCCCCTCGCTACGCTCTCCCCGCAAGCGGGAGATAACCAGCGACTTGGCTGGCGTACTGTGACAGCCTAGTCGAATGGCTAGTTTTTTCATCAGGATTGCAGAGTACACGCAAGGAGTAGGCCGTGTTTGTAAAGCCGACAAGTCGGCAACAAACACGCTCAGGGAAACGGGCATGAAAAATTTATAATGTCATGCCCGTTATGCTAATCTGCACAACTGAAAAGCAAATCAACACGACGACAACATGAACGGTTATTTAAAACGCATCCTGAACGCCCGCGTCTATGACGTGGCGATTGAAACCCCGCTGGAAGTCGCGCCGAATTTATCCGCGCGGATCGGCAACACGGTACTGCTCAAACGAGAAGACATGCAGCCGGTGTTTTCCTTCAAGCTGCGCGGCGCCTACAACAAAATGGCACAGCTCACCCCGGAACAGTTAAAGCGCGGGGTGATCGCAGCTTCCGCCGGGAATCACGCTCAGGGTGTGGCGCTGTCTGCGCAAAAATTAGGCTGCAAGGCGGTCATCGTCATGCCCACCACTACCCCGCAGATCAAGATTCAGGCCGTATCCGGTCGAGGGGCGAAAGTGGTGCTGTTTGGCGACTCCTATTCCGACGCCTACGCCCACGCGCTGGAACTCGAACAACAGAACGGCATGACCTTCGTCCACCCTTATGACGATCCCGATGTAATCGCCGGACAAGGCACCATCGGCATGGAGATTTTGCGTCAGCGCACCCAGCCTATCCACGCCATTTTCTGCGCGATCGGTGGTGGCGGCCTCATCTCCGGCGTGGCAGCTTACGTCAAGGCCTTACGCCCCGACATCAAGATCATCGGCGTGCAGCCGGTGGATTCCGATGCGATGGATCGTTCCATCAAGGCTAAAAAACGTGTGACGCTGGATCATGTTGGCCTGTTCGCCGATGGCGTAGCTGTCAAGCAAGTCGGCGTAGAGACCTTTCGTCTATGCCAAAAACTGGTCGATGAGATCATTCTGGTGGATACCGACGCAACCTGTGCCGCGCTCAAAGACGTGTTTGAAGATACCCGCTCCATATTAGAACCGGCAGGTGCTTTGGCAATTGCCGGTGCCAAACTTTATGCGGCGCGCGAAGGACTCAAGGGTGAAACCTTAGTCGCCATCGCCTGCGGTGCGAACATGAATTTCGACCGCCTGCGCTTCGTCGCCGAACG
This sequence comes from uncultured Nitrosomonadales bacterium, assembly GCA_903885165.1. Classification (GTDB taxonomy): domain Bacteria; phylum Pseudomonadota; class Gammaproteobacteria; order Burkholderiales; family Gallionellaceae; genus Gallionella. The sequence continues at coordinate 3,506 of CAISHO010000147.1, forward strand.
CGCCGACATCGGTGAGAAGCGTGAATCCATTCTGGCCGTGACTATTCCCGAAACCCCGGGCAGTTTCCGCAAGTTCTGCACCCTGCTGGGTAAACGCAACATCACCGAATTCAACTACCGCTTCGCCGATCCAAAAGCTGCGCGGGTCTTTGTCGGCATTCAGGTCAGAAATCAGGCTGAAACAGCCGAACTGGTCGACAAATTACAAGGCCATGAGTTGCCTACACTGGACTTATCCGACAACGAGATGGCCAAGCTACATCTACGCCATTTGGTCGGCGGTCACGCCCCGGAAGCGAAAGACGAAATCCTATTCCGCTTCGAGTTTCCGGAACGCCCGGGTGCGTTAATGCAGTTTTTAAACAGCATGAATCACAACTGGAACATCAGCCTGTTCCACTACCGCAATCACGGTGCAGATTACGGCCGCGTGCTGATCGGCATGCAAGTTCCCCTCCAGGAAAAGACCGAGTTTAGCGAGTTTCTCACCACCCTGGGCTACCGCTATTGGGACGAAACCGACAACCCGGCTTACAGGCTATTCCTCGGGTAAAACCACCCTTGCCAGTCATGCTCACCCAGCTGCAAACGACAAAATCGACCTTACGCAAACAAACCTTGTTGCTGCGTGAGCAATTGCCCGTAGAAAAGAGAGTCGCCCACAACGCGATGATCACGGAAAATCTGTTGAACTTGCCCGAATATCAGCAAGCCGAAACGGTGCTGGGCTATATGAATTTCGGCAGCGAATATGCCAGCGAGCTATGGATTGCACAGGTATTAGCGGACGGCAAGCGCCTGGTTTTGCCCCGCGTGAATCGTCACACCAACCGCCTTGATTTATATCTGATAGAAGACCTAGATACGCAGTTGGCAGCGGGATTATGGAACATACGAGAACCCGTTATCCAACGCTGCGAACGGCTGATTGACATAAATGAGGTAGAATTCGTCCTAGTGCCCGGAATTGCATTTAGCCGTGACGGCGCAAGATTAGGTTACGGCGGCGGTTTTTACGACAAATTGCTGGCTCCGTTAAAGGCAGAGGGCAAGCGGTTACTACCCGCGCTGGTAGCCGCCGGATTTGCATTACAAATAGTAAACCAAATTCCACAAGAAGAGACAGATGTTAAAGTCCAGTGGTTAGTGACAGAAAAAGAAACAGTCAACTGTTCAGCACAAGGAAATCGCTGACATCATGCCGGCATAGACCGACAGATGACACGCGCATAGTTTCTGTTAAGCATAACTTTTAGTGAGAGAGTGAAAGATGGCATCATTACCCGATTATGACCCGCAAGAAACCCAAGAGTGGCTGGATGCACTTGAGTCGGTACTGAAAAATGAAGGTGCGGAACGCGCGCATTTTCTGCTCGGACAACTGATAGACAAGGCAAGAAGCTCAGGGGCTGGCGTACCGTTCAGCGCCACGACACCGTACTGCAACAGTATCGCGTTAGGTGACGAAGAGCGCTCGGCAGGCAACAGAGAGCTGGAACATCGCATACGCGCACTGATGCGCTGGAACGCGATGGCGCTGGTTTTAAATGCCAATCGCGACTCATCAGAACTGGGCGGCCACATCGCCAGTTTCGCCTCTGCCGCGACCCTATATGACGTCGCCTTCAACCATTTCTTCCACGGCAAGACCGAAACACACGGCGGCGACCTGGTGTATTTCCAGGGTCACTCATCCCCCGGCGTTTACGCACGCGCCTATCTGGAAGGACGCATCTCTGAGGAGCAGATGTACAAATTCCGCCAGGAAGCCGAAGGTGATGGCCTGTCGTCCTACCCTCACCCCTGGTTGATGCCGAATTTCTGGCAATTCCCGACCGTATCGATGGGCTTGGGCCCGTTAATGGCGATTTATCAGGCGCGTTTCATGCGCTATCTGCAACATCGAGGCCTGGTACAGACCGACGGACGCAAGGTCTGGGCCTACTTGGGCGACGGTGAGACGGATGAGCCGGAATCGCTGGGTGCGGTTTCCATGGCTGGACGCGAGAAGCTCGACAACCTGATTTTTGTCGTAAACTGTAATTTGCAGCGCCTGGACGGTCCGGTGCGCGGCAATGGCAAGATCATTCAGGAACTCGAAGGCGTATTCCGTGGTGCCGGCTGGAACGTCATCAAGGTGGTCTGGGGCAGTCATTGGGATCGCTTGTTCGCTAAAGACAAGAACGGCTTGCTGCAAAAACGCATGCAGGAAGTGGTCGACGGCGAATATCAGACCTACAAGTCCAAGGATGGCGCTTATGTGCGCGAACATTTCTTCGGAAAATATCCGGAGTTGCTGGAGATGGTTGCCGACATGTCAGATGCGGAAATCTGGCGCTTAAATCGCGGCGGCCACGATCCGCACAAGGTTTATGCGGCTTACGCGGCAGCGTCCAAGCATACCGGACAACCTACCGTGATTCTTGCCAAGACCGTCAAGGGTTACGGTATGGGCGAAGCGGGTGAAGCTCAGAACATTACCCACCAACAGAAAAAAATGGCAGGGCAAGTGTTGCTTGCTTTCCGCGACCGTTTCAACATTCCGCTGAACGACGCAGAAGTTGCCAGCCTGAATTTCTACCGCCCGCCTGAAGACAGCTTGGAGATGAAATATCTCAAGGAACGTACCGCAGTCATGGGTTCTGTCCCCGCCCGCAATCCTACAACGGAAGCATTGAAGATTCCTGATCTGGAAGCCTTTGATTCTTTGCTAAAAAGCACGGACGGACGCGAAATTTCGACCACCATGGCTTTTGTACGGATGCTGGGCATACTGGTCAAGGACAAGAACATCGGTCGCCAGATCGTGCCGATTGTGCCGGATGAGTCACGCACCTTCGGTATGGAAGGCATGTTCCGCCAACTGGGCATCTTCTCGCAAGTGGGTCAGCTCTACACCCCGCAGGATGCTGATCAGTTGATGTTCTACAAGGAAGACAAGACCGGTCAAATCTTGCAGGAAGGCATCAACGAAGCCGGTGCAATGTCCTCGTGGATCGCCGCCGCCACTGCCTATGCCAACCACGGCAAAGCGATGCTGCCGTTCTTCATCTACTACTCGATGTTCGGCTTCCAGCGCATCGGCGATCTGGCCTGGGCTGCGGGTGACATGCGCGCACGCGGCTTCATGATAGGGGGCACTGCCGGTCGCACCACGCTCAACGGCGAAGGTCTGCAACATCAGGATGGTCACAGCCATTTGATGTCGGCCACCATCCCCAATTGCGTGTCCTATGATCCGACTTTCGCCTACGAAGTAGCGGTCATCATCCATGACGGTATGCGCCGCATGTATGTCGAACAGCAGGACGTGTTCTACTACCTCACCGTGATGAACGAGAACTACGCGCATCCGGCCATGCCTGAAGGCGCAGCGAATGGCATCATCAAGGGCATGTATCTGTTGTCTGAAGGAAAAACCGATGATGCGCCCAAGGTCCAATTGCTGGGTAGCGGCACGATACTGCGCGAAGTCATCGCAGCCGGCGAATTGCTCGAAAACGATTTCGGCGTCACCTCCGACGTCTGGAGCGTCACCAGCTTCACCGAGTTGCGCCGCGACGGCATCGATTGCGAACGCTGGAACATGCTGCATCCGGAAGAACAACCTCGTTTTTCCCACGTTGAACAATGCATGGCGGATCGCGACGGCCCTGTGATCGCCGCGACCGACTACATGCGTTCGTTCGCCGATCAGATCCGTAGCTTCCTGCCTAAGCACTACACAGTGCTGGGTACCGACGGCTTCGGTCGTTCTGATACACGGAAAAATTTGCGTCAGTTCTTTGAAGTAAATCGTTTCTACATTGTCGTTGCAGCCTTAAAGGCCTTAGCCGATGAGGGCACGCTCGATGCGTCCGAAGTCAGCCGGGCCATTGCGCTATACAACATCAATCCCGACAAACCCAATCCGGTCACTGTTTAACAGTCCCTGATTTTCAGTTTGGAGTTATAGGAGAGAAACGTGGCAGAAATGAAACAAGTATTGGTTCCGGATATCGGGGACTACAAGGGCGTGAGCGTCATCGAAGTGATGTTTAAAGTGGGCGACACCATCAACGAAGACGACACCTTATTGACACTGGAAACCGATAAGGCGGCGATGGACATTCCGTCCCCCTATACCGGTGTAGTGAAAGAGATGCACGTTGAGATCGGCGATAAGATTTCTCGCGGATCACTGATTCTGGTGCTGGAATGCGCCGAACAAATCCCCACTCCCGCCCCTTTGTTAAAGGGGGGTAGTGATACCGCGCCAGCAGCACCCGTTGCAGCTCAAGCCGTTGCGGCACCAGTTACGCCTCCCTTTGAAAAAGGAGGGGCGGTGGGGATTTCAGCACACGCGAGTCCTGCGATACGCCGTTTCGCGCGCGAATTAGGCGTCGATATCGGTCAGGTCAAAGGAAGCGGTGAAAAGGGCCGTGTCACCAAAGACGACGTGCAGTTGTTCGTCAAAGCAGCCCTGGCGCAACCCAGAGGCGCGGCAGGCGGCAACGGTTTGCAGGTGCTGGATATGCCAATTTTCGATTTCGCCAAATTCGGTACGATCGAAAGCCGTCCTCTGTCGCGCATCCAGAAGATTTCCGGTGCGAATCTGCATCGCAACTGGGTGACCATTCCGCACGTCACGCAGTTCGATGAGGCTGACATTACCGATATGGAAGCCTTCCGCAAGCAACTGGGTGCGGAATACGCTAAGCAGAACATCAAGATCACCCCGCTGGCCTTTATGCTCAAAGCCGTGGTTGCTGCCTTGCAAAAATTCCCGAAATTCAACACCTCACTGGATGGCGAGAACCTGATCTACAAGCAGTATTTCCATATCGGCGTGGCGGTGGATACGCCCGACGGCCTGATGGTTCCGGTGCTGCGCGATGTGGACAAAAAGGGCATCGTGCAACTGGCTCAGGAATTAGCCGAAATCAGCGCGAAGGCCAGGGACAAGAAAATCACCGCAAACGACATGCAAGGCGGCTGTTTTACCATTTCCAGTCTGGGCGGCATCGGCGGTACCGCATTCACGCCTATCATCAATGCACCTGAAGTCGCGATTCTTGGCGTGTCGAAATCGTCCATGAAACCGGTATATCAAGATGGACAGTTTGTACCGCGCCTGATGCTGCCACTGTCGGTGTCCTACGACCATCGCGTCATCGACGGTGCCGCCGCTGCGCGCTTTACCGCCTATCTCGCGCAGGTTTTATCCGACATACGACGGTTGGCGCTGTAACATTGAAACCCATCGGCATCCTCGGCGGCACCTTTGACCCTATACATTACGGTCATCTGCGTCTCGCCGAGGAAATGCGCGAACTAGCTGGATTGCAACAAGTTCGTTTCATCCCGACGGGGAATCCGCCGCATCGCGATACCCCGCAAGTTACCGCACATCATCGCAGTGCGATGGTGCAACTGGCGATCGCCGATCATCCTGATTTTGTACTGGATGAGCGTGAAGCAAAAAAAACAATAAAATGTTTTACAATCAATACACTGCGCGAGTTACGCAGCGAGTTAGGCGAGACACAACCGCTGTGCTTACTAATGGGGGGCGATGCTTTTTTGCAGCTGCATACCTGGCACGAATGGGAACAGTTGCTCGATCTCACCCACATCGTCGTGGGTTACCGCCCGGGCTTTACGCTGGAGGAGCGCATACACAGCGCACCGGCCCAATTGCGCAAGCATTATCAGGAACGTTTGTGCAGCGTAGACTACTTATCGCAACAAGCCGCAGGCGGCATTGCAGAATTAGCCATACCTAAACTGGAAATCTCTGCTACGCTTATCCGCAGTCGCGTCGCAGAAAACCGTACAATCCGCTATTTATTGCCCGCAACTGTAGCTGACTACATTTATCAACATCATTTATATACACCATGCTAACTCCAGAAGAAAAAATCAAAGCCATCGTCGACGCCCTTGAAGACATCAAGGCCACCGACATCACCGTCATCGACACCAGCAAGCTCAGCTCCTTATTTGACAGTATGGTCATCGCCTCGGCAACATCAACACGTCAAACCAAGGCGCTGGCTGACAATGTCGTCGTCAAACTCAAAGAACTGGGTGAAGAAGTCTATGGTCGCGAAGGCGAAGACAGCGGCGAGTGGATCCTAGTCGATCTGGGCGAAGTACTGGTTCACGTCATGCAACCTGCCACCCGCACTTATTACAATCTGGAAGAACTGTGGAGCAAGGCTCAGGCCGCACGCCCCAAGCTGGCAAAATTGCCTGAATAAGCATTTCGCGCTGCACGCACCCGTTTTACCATGAAACTCTTCATCGTCACCGTCGGGCATAAGATGCCTGACTGGATCACGACAGGATACAATGAGTACGCCAAGCGCATGCCGCGCGAGGCCAAAATTGAACTGCTGGAAATCAAGCCGGAACCCCGCACCACAGGCAAGAACACGCTGCAAATCATGGAAGCGGAAGCACAGCGCATCCTGAACGCGCTGCCGGCCAATTGCAGAAAGATCGCACTGGACGAGCGCGGGGCCACACCGACCACCAAACAACTGGCCGCACAACTCAAAGACTGGATGGGTGAAGGGCGCGATGTAGCCTTCATTATCGGTGGCGCGGACGGCTTGCACGACTCAGTAAAACAGGCATCCGGACAACTGATGGCCTTATCCGCTTTTACCTTGCCACATGCCTTTGTCAGGGTATTGCTCGCGGAACAGTTGTATCGCGCCCACAGCCTGATGCACAATCACCCCTATCACCGTGAATAAGCCTAATCATGAGCAATAACCACCCGCGCATCTACCTTGCATCCCAAAGTCCTCGACGACGCGAATTGCTCAAACAAATTGGCGTTCATTTTGACGTGCTGCTGCTGCGCACCGCAACGCACCGCCATGTAGACGTGGACGAGACGCCGCATCAAGAGGAATTGCCCGAAATCTACGTACAGCGTCTCTGCCGTGAAAAGGCGCAGGCAGGGTACGCGACACTCACTTATCGCAAGTTGACGTTACAACCCGTGTTAGCCGCCGACACCACTGTCACACTGAACGGGGAAATTTTTGGCAAACCGCAAAACGCTGAGCAGGCCGCGGCCATGCTGCGCGCACTATCAGGCCGCGATCATCAGGTGCTGACGGCAGTCGCGCTCGCGCTCGGTGAACACGTCGAAGTGCGACTTTCCGTCTCCACCGTTCGATTCACGCAACTGAGCGACGAACGTATCGCTCACTACCTGGAATTCGGCGAATATTCGGACAAGGCTGGCGGCTATGGCATACAAGGTCATGCGGCCGCCTTCATTGAACATCTGGCCGGCAGTTATTCAGGCGTGATGGGGCTGCCAATATTTGAAACCGTGCAGCTGTTGAAACACTTTGATATCCCCACTCCTTAACGTGTGTGGCTAACTTTCCGATAAAAACACGTTGATACTAACGCCTTGATTAAAAAAATTAAAAACACATGAGCGAAGAAATACTGATCAATGTTACCCCGCAGGAGACCCGCGTCGCAGTGATGCAACTGGGTGTCGTACAGGAATTACACATCGAACGCGGCAGCAATCGCGGTATCGCCGGCAATGTCTATCTGGGACGCGTCAAACGCGTGTTGCCCGGCATGCAATCCGCCTTTATCGAAATCGGCCTGGAACGCTCCGCCTTTTTACACGTGGCGGATATCTGGGAGAACAGCAACAACGGCGACACCGCCAAACCGATCGAAAAAATCCTGTTTGAAGGTCAGTCCCTGCTGGTGCAAGTCATTAAAGAACCGATCGGCAGCAAAGGCGCACGTCTCACCACACAACTGAGTTTCGCAGGGCGGTTGCTGGTATTCCTGCCACAAGAAACCCGCATCGGTGTATCACAACGCATTGAAGGGACTGAGCAGCGCGACATTCTGCGCGCAAAACTACAGGCCACCCTCCCACCGGAACACAAGGGCGGTTACATTATCCGCACCGTGACCGAAGGCAAAGACGATGCAAACTTCACCAACGACATCGCCTATCTGGACAAGCTCTGGAGCAATCTGCAATCGGCCTCACTGACCGCCAGCGCACCGCAATTACTGTATCAGGAACTAGATATCAGCCTGCGAGTTTTGCGTGATTTCGTGAGTCAGGAGACAACCCGTTTGCTGGTTGACTCTCGCAGCACCCACAAAAAGATGCTGGAATTTGCAGAAAATTACAACGTTGATGCGGCGCAACTCTTGGAACACTATCTGGGTGTGCGTCCGTTGTTTGACATGTACAACATCGAAGAGGAAATCGAGCGCGCCTTATCCAAACGCGTGGATTTAAAATCGGGCGGTTATCTGATCATCGATCAGACCGAGGCGCTGACCACCGTCGATGTTAACACTGGCGGTTTTGTCGGCCTGCGCAACTTCGATGACACCATCTTCAAGACCAATCTGGAAGCCACGCAAGTCATCGCCCGGCAACTGCGCTTGCGTAATCTAGGCGGCATCATCATCTGCGATTTCATCGACATGGACAATCAGGAACATCGCGATGCTGTACTGGATGAATTCAAGAAGGCGCTGGCACGCGACCATACCCGCATCAATGTGAATAATTTTTCATCGCTGGGTCTGGTGGAAATGACACGCAAGCGTACCCGCGAGAGTCTGGCCCATGTTTTGTGCGAACCCTGCCCAACTTGCAAAGGGCGCGGTGAAGTCAAAACCGCTCAGACGGTTTGCTACGAAATTTTGCGGGAAATTGTGCGTGAAGCACGTCAGTTCGATGCGCGCGAATATCGCATCTTAGGTTCCCAGCAAGTGATCGATCTGTTTCTCGAAGAGGAATCGCAGGCGCTGGCCGGGCTGTCCGACTTTATCGGCAAACCGATCTCGATGCTGGTTGAAAACCAGTACACGCAGGAACAATACGACGTTATTCTTATGTGACCTCGGTTCATTCCACGACCTGTGTAAGGTCGAAAGAAAGCATGTCGAATGCAGGCTTTTATTTATCCGGCAGCAGTCTCTCCGGTGCTATTTTACTGCCGGTAATCGCCAGCAATTTGTGACGTGATTGCCCGCCCTGTTTTAACTCCACCTGACGCTGCGGCACCTCGAACAGCCCGGCAATATATTTGATCAGCGCATCATTCGCCCGGCCATCGACAGGCGGTGCAGCCAGCCGTATTTTAAGTGCATCGCCATGCAAGCCCGTGATCTCACTGCGCTTCGCACCCGGCTGGACATGCAAAGTAAGTGTGACGACATCACCGACACAACGATACCATTCAGACATTATCGTTATCTGTGTAACAACACTTCCAAAACAAACTTGCTGCCTAGATAGGCTAACAACAGAAAGGCAAAACCACTGACCGTCCAGCGCACGGCGATTTTGCCACGCCAACCGTAAAAACGATGTCCCCACAACAACACGGCGAACACACACCATGAGATAAAGCCGAACAACACCTTGTGATTGAACTGCCACGCCTTGCCAAAAATCTCTTCGGAAAACATCACGCCGGATGCCAACGTCAATGTCAGCAACACAAAACCTATGCCTATCATGCGGAACAGCAAACTTTCCATGGTTAGCAGCGGTGGCAGGCTACGCAATACGCGCGGCAACGTGGCGTGATGCAAGCGCTTTTCAACCAGTGAAATCAGCACCGCATGCAACATGGCAATGGTAAACAGACTGTAAGCCAACATCGCGACCGCAATATGCACCCTGAACGCCAGCAAATCGGTATGCGCCAACTGATGATCAGCCGGGAACACACCGGGCAACAACAAGGTCACGGCGGCCAGCGGCAACACCAGTGCTTGCAAACCACCGATCGGGTAAAAGAATCGCGCCACCCAATACACCAGCAGCGTCAGCCAGACTATCAGCGACAAGGCATTGAACACGTTCAAATCAAAGCCGCCATCAGAGAAAATACCCTGTTCCAGCAAATAACCATGCATAGTGATGGGAATCACCATCGAGTGACCTATGGTGCCACGACACAGCTCATCGCATTCCCCGCGCGTATGGGCGCGCCAGAAATAGACCGAAAGCAGAGAATATGCAACAAAAGCGACGAATGAGAGGAGAAGATTAGGCATTTTTTGTCAGGATGTTTTAGACTTCACAGATTCTACCTCATTTGCAAAGATTACCTACAAGGACGGACATGCTCGACAATTTGACGCAACGCCTATCCGGTGTGATAAAAAACCTGCGCGGCCACGCCAGACTCACCGAAAGTAACATTCAAGACGCCATGCGCGAAGTGCGGATGGCACTACTCGAAGCCGACGTGGCGTTGCCCGTCGTCAAGGAATTGGCCAACCAGGTCAAGGAGGCGGCGCTGGGACAGGAAGTCATCGGCAACCTCAATCCGGGACAGGCCTTCATCGGCGTGGTACACCGCGAACTGACCAAACTGATGGGCGAACACAACGATGCGCTCAATCTGACCACCACCCCGCCCGCAGTGATTTTGATGGCAGGTCTACAGGGGGCGGGTAAAACCACCACCTGCGGCAAGCTGGCCAAATTGCTGCGCGAGCAGAACAAGAAAAAAGTGCTGCTGGTCAGCTGCGACATCTATCGCCCTGCCGCGATCGAGCAATTGCGCATGCTGGCGGCACAACTAGATATCGATTTCTTTGCCTCAGATATTTCGCAAAAGCCACAGGATATCGCAGCTGCGGCGCTGGACTTTGCCCGTAAACATCATCACGACGTACTGATCGTTGACACGGCCGGTCGTCTTGCGATAGATGCGGCGATGATGGCGGAAATACAGCAACTACACGCCAGCTTAAAGCCGATCGAAACCCTGTTCGTGGTGGATGCGATGACGGGTCAGGATGCGGTGAACACTGCGAAGGCCTTTGGCGAAGCGCTCCCGCTCACCGGGATCATCCTCACCAAGATGGACGGCGACTCGCGCGGCGGCGCGGCTTTGTCAGTGCGCCATATCACCGGCAAACCGATCAAGTTCATCGGGGTCAGCGAAAAACCCAACGGTCTGGAAGCCTTTCACCCGGAACGGATGGCCTCCCGCATACTGGGCATGGGCGATGTACTGTCCTTGCTGGAAGAAGCACAGCGCGGCGTCGATCAGGGTGAAGCCGAAAAGCTGGCCAAGAAGATGCAGTCCGGCAAGGGCTTCGATCTGAACGACTTCAAGATGCAGATGGTACAGATGCGTAAGATGGGCGGCATGTCGGCTCTGATGGACAAACTCCCGGCCCAGCTCTCACAAGCAGCAGCGGACTCCAAGGTGGACGACAAAGCGATCAATCGTCTGGAAGGCATCATCAACTCGATGACACCCCTGGAGCGCAGCCGTCCCGAACTCATCAAAGCACAGCGCAAGAAGCGCATTGCGGACGGCGCAGGTGTCAAGGTGATGCACGTCAATCAATTGCTCAACCAGTTTGAACAGACGCAGAAGATGATGAAGATGTTCACCAAGGGTGGCGGTATGGCCAAAATGATGCGCAGCATGGCCGGCAAACTGCCTGGGATGAGATAAATAGAGACAGACGTTAGCTGCAAGTTAATTTCGTCGCTACGCGGCTTTTGTCTGTCCCCGGCCTCTGGATGACTCACTACTCACTACTCACTACTCACTACTTACGGCTGAAAAATGATGATTAATGCGATTATTTTTGATGTGGATGGAACGCTAGCGGACACCGAAGACGGACACCGTTTATCTTTTAACAAAGCCTTTGCACAAGTTGGCCTGGACTGGAACTGGGATGTAGCGTTATACGACAAGCTGCTCAAGGTGACGGGAGGCAAAGAACGTATCAAGTATTTTGTCAGCGATTTTTTGCAAGGTTATGCAAAACCGGATGATTTTGACGGATTTGTTAAAAATCTACATGCAATCAAGACGCAACACTATACAGCGATGATCGCGGAGGGCGGCGTGCCGTTGCGCCCCGGCATCAAGCAACTCATCGAAGAAGCCCACGCGGCGGGCATCACGCTTGCGATTGCCACCACTACCACGCCTGAGAACGTTTCCGCGCTGCTGGAAGTGGGTTTAGGCAAAAACTGGGCGGATTATTTTGCGGCTAACGGTTGCGGCGATATCGTGCCGCACAAGAAGCCCGCACCGGATATCTACTTCTGGGTAATGGAAAAACTTGGATTGACCGCTGCCGACTGCATCGCGCTGGAAGACTCCGAAAACGGCCTGCGCTCAAGCCTCGCCGCCGGTATCAAGACTTACATCACCACCAACCATTACACGCGTAATCACAATTTCGAAGGCGCATCAGCAGTGTTTGAAGATTTGAGCGACTTGAATAAATTTTATCTGACGGCCGGTTTGACACTGGCCAAATAACCCATTATTCGCGCATTCGGTTTAGAATGCGGGTTCTGCATTTACTTTAATTAGAGGATTTATCATGTACCAAATCGCTCCGAGCATTCTTTCAGCAAACTTTGCCCGTCTGGGCGAGGAAGTCGACAACGTTCTGGCCTCAGGCGCCGACATCGTTCACTTCGACGTGATGGATAATCATTATGTACCTAACTTGACGATCGGCCCTCTGGTCTGCGAAGCGCTGCGCAAGCATGGCGTCACCGCCGATATCGATGTGCATCTGATGGTCAAACCAGTCGATCGCATCATCCCAGACTTTGCTAAAGCGGGCGCGACTTACATTACCTTCCATCCTGAATCATCCGAACACGTTGATCGCACCATCGGTCTGATCAAGGAATGCGGCTGCAAGGCGGGTCTGGTATTTAATCCGGCCACCCCATTGGACATCCTGGAATACATGCTGCCAAAACTCGACATGGTTCTGCTGATGTCGGTTAACCCCGGTTTCGGCGGCCAGAAGTTCATTCCTTACGTGCTGGACAAGGCTCGCAAAGTACGCGCCATGATAGATGCGGGTGGTTATAACTGTCGTCTGGAAATCGACGGTGGCGTAGGCCCTGCCAACATTCGCGAAGTCGCTGCTGCTGGTGTTGATACGTTTGTGGCCGGCTCTGCCATTTTCAACGCACGCAAAGAAACTGACGCCAACAAATACGACACGGTGCTCGCTGCACTGCGCGCTGAACTGGCTAAAGTTTAAATATCTTGCCGATCCACCGCGCACTCGTTGTGCCGCTCATTGCGTTGGCAACCTCGGGTTGCGACAAAGTGACCGGCATGGTCGCAGGCTCTGTGGATCCGAAACCGTCTGACAAAGCATCCGACAAAACTTCGGACAAAGAACCCGCCCAACACAAAGCGTCCGAGAAAAAATCCAATAAGTCGCTCTAAGGAACCCTATGCCAGATAACATCAAGAGATACATCACACCGGTCAGCATCAAGGCCATCGTCATCGATCTGGACGGTACGCTGCTGCACACGGCCCCCCAATTGTCGGAAGCGGCCAACCGTATGTTGCGCGACATTCACTACGCACCTGTTTCTCAGGAATTACTCGCCAGCTACATCGGTAACGGCATCAGCTGGTTAGTCAAACGCGCCCTGACCGGTGATATGCACGCCACACCTGACACCGCGCTGTACGATCACGCCCTGCCTATCTTCGAGAAGCACTATACCGAACTGTTACTCGAGAGCCGCCTGTTTGACGGCGTCATCGAAGGTCTGGAAGCCATGAAGGCCGCCGGTTACCGCTTGGGTTGCATTACCAACAAGGTTGAGCGTTATACCACCCCGCTCTTGGCTGGCATCGGTCTTGCCAAGTACTTCGAAATTGTGCTGGCGGGCGACACCCTGCCGGAAAAGAAACCGCATCCGATGCCACTGTTGCACGCTGCGAAATTTTTCGGTGTGCCGATTGAACAACTGTTGCTGATCGGCGATTCGCTCAATGACACCATCGCCGCCCGTGCCGCAGAATGCCCGGTTTTCTGCGTCCCCTACGGTTACAACCACGGCGAACCGGTAGAAACGCTGGATCTGGATGCCGTGATTGCCAATCTGCCTGCCGCATTACCACTAATAAGACTGGCCTGAGAAGCATTTGCTAGAGGCTAGCTCGTAGCGGCTGTTGTCGCTACGCGAATCAGCTCAGGAGATTTTCATGTTGCACCCGATTACCGAACAAGAATTCAACGCACTGGCGTCACAAGGTTACAACCGCATTCCGCTGGTCGCCGAGACCTTCGCCGATCTCGACACGCCGTTATCCCTGTACCTGAAACTTGCCAACAAGCCGTTTTCCTATCTGCTCGAATCCGTGCAGGGGGGAGAGCGTTTCGGCCGGTATTCTTTTATCGGACTGCCTGCCGAGACGCGCATCACGGTGCGCGGTAAACAGGTCACGATCACGTCCACTGATGAAGAGACTACGGAAACCGTTGCCAATCCGCTGGATTTTATCGCAAGCTATCAAGCGCGCTTCAAGGTTGCCCCTTTATCCGGCTTACCCCGTTACACCGGCGGACTTGCCGGATATTTTGGTTATGAAACAATACGTTACATAGAACCTCGACTTAGCCGCGTCGTCAAACCGGATGCCATCGGCACGCCGGACATTCTGCTGATGCTCACCGAACAAATGGCAGTCGTAGACAATCTGTCCGGCAAACTGACTTTTATCGTCTATGCCGACCCGGCTCAGGATGACGCCTATGCGCTTGCGCGTGAACGACTGCGCGAATTAGTCGGCATGTTGCGCCTGCCGGTCGACATTCCCTACGCTCCGCCCGCGCAGCGCATGGAAGCCAAATCCGAATTCGGCGAAGCCGGGTTTAAAGCTGCGGTGGAAAGAGCCAAGCAATACATCTTCGACGGCGACATCATGCAGGTCGTGCTGTCCCAGCGCATGGCTCAGCCCTTCCCGGCCTCACCGCTGTCGCTGTATCGCGCGCTGCGCAGCATCAATCCCTCGCCCTATATGTTCTATTACGACATGGGCGACCATCACGTAGTCGGTTCATCGCCGGAAATTCTGGCGCGCCTGGAAGGCGACACCGTCACGGTGCGCCCTATTGCAGGAACCCGTCCGCGCGGCAAGTCGGCAGAACAAGATGTTGAGTTGGCAGCAGAGTTATTGGCAGATCCGAAAGAGTTAGCGGAACACCTGATGCTGATCGATCTGGGGCGCAACGACATCGGACGCGTGGCACAGAACGGCACGGTCAGGCTCACCGACAAGATGGTGATCGAACGCTATTCCCATGTGATGCACATCGTCTCCAACGTCGATGCCAAACTAAAACCGGGGCTGACTGCGATGGATGTGCTGCGCGCCACCTTCCCGGCCGGCACGGTCTCGGGAGCCGCGAAAGTACGCGCGATGGAAATCATCGACGAACTGGAACCTTCCAAACGTGGCATTTACGCCGGCGCGGTAGGCTATCTGGGATTTAACGGCGATATGGATGTCGCCATCGCCCTGCGCACCGCCGTAGTGAAAGACAACACTTTGTATGTGCAGGCGGGTGCGGGTATCGTCGCCGACTCGGTTCCGGACAGCGAATGGCAGGAAACGCAGAACAAGGCGCGCGCCGTGTTGCGTGCCGCCGAAATGGTACTGGATGGATTAGACGCACAGGGTCACCGCTAAGCATGTTACGTTTAACCGAAATCAAACTCCCCATCAGCCATCAGGATGGCGAAATCAAGACCGCCATCCTCAAAAAACTGGGGATAGCCGAATCTGAATTACTCAGCCACAGCGTATTCAAACGCGGGGTCGATGCCCGACGGGCGCACGCCATCCTGTTCACCTATACGTTGATCGTAGAGGTGAACGATGAAACAGCGATTCTGGCGAAATTCGCGAACGATCCCCATGTGCGCATCGCGCCCGACACCAGTTACCACTTCGTCGCCCAAGCACCTGAAAAATTGCCTGCCCGTCCTATCGTAATCGGCATGGGACCCGCCGGACTGTTTGCAGGGCTGTTGCTGGCTCAGATGGGTTTCCGTCCGCTCATCCTTGAGCGCGGCAAGGCGGTACGTGAAAGAACCAAAGACACCTTCGGCTTATGGCGCCAAGGCGTACTCAACCCGGAATCCAATGTGCAGTTCGGCGAAGGCGGAGCCGGGACTTTTTCCGACGGCAAACTGTACAGCCAGATCAAGGATCCGCGCTACCTCTCGCGCAAAGTGCTCGATGAGTTCGTCAAAGCTGGTGCGCCTGGCGAAATCCTCTACGAGAGTCATCCCCACATCGGCACCTTCAAACTAGTCGGCATGGTGGAAAAGATGCGCGCCACCATCCAATCTCTGGGCGGCGAAATCCGTTTCGGCAGCCGTGTAGACGACATCGAGATCGAAAACGGTCAGGTTACAGGAATCTGTCTAGCCAACGGTGAACGAATCGCGACTAACCATCTGGTGCTGGCGGTCGGCCACAGCGCGCGCGATACTTTCGAGATGATCCACAAACGCGGCATCTATATCGAAGCCAAGCCTTTTTCCATCGGCTTTCGCATCGAGCATCCCCAGTCGCTGATCGACCGCGCACGCTTCGGCAAAAACGCCGGCAACGAATTGCTGGGCGCTGCCGACTACAAGCTGGTGCATCACGCCAGCAACGGCCGTTCCGTGTACAGTTTCTGCATGTGCCCGGGCGGCACGGTGGTCGCGGCCACCTCGGAAGTCGGTCGAGTGGTCACCAACGGCATGAGCCAGTATTCGCGCAACGAGCGCAACGCCAATGCTGGCATCGTGGTCGGCATCACACCCGAAGTAGACTATCCGGGCGACCCGCTGGCAGGCGTGGAATTCCAGCGGCGCTGGGAATCGCAAGCCTTCAAACTGGGCGGCGAAACGTATCAAGCACCGGGGCAACTGGTCGGTGATTTTATCGCTGGCCGTCCCTCGACGAAATTTGGTGAGGTGCAACCTTCCTATACGCCCGGCGTACATCTGACTGATCTGGCAACCGCCCTGCCTGAATACGCAATCTCTGCCATCCGCGAAGCGCTGCCTGCTTTTGCTAAACAAATCAAAGGGTTCGATCTACCCGATGCGGTACTGACCGGCGTGGAGACACGCACCTCATCACCGATACGCATCAAACGCAATCTGGACGATTACCAGAGCATCAATACCCGAGGGCTTTATCCTACCGGGGAAGGCGCAGGCTATGCGGGGGGCATACTCTCCGCCGCCGTAGACGGCATCGAAGTGGCCGAAGCTGTTGCGCTTAGCATGTTATCCGCCACCTCACCGGAGTAAGACGTTGGGCGAATTGAGCGTCATCGAACTTGACTCTCCGCCCGACGATTTCCTGAGCGATGAGCCGGAAGGTGCTGCCTTTCACCAAGCGTTTTTATCCTCAGGCATTAATGAGTTTAAATGTCGTTATCTGGCGATTTACCGGGATAATCAGCGCGTTGCCGTGGTCCCCTATTTTTTGAGTACGCTACATCCGGGCACACTGTTACCCGATGGTTTTCTGCAAAAAATCCTCAGCCCTCTCAAACTGCACATCGCCTGTGTCGGCCACCCCTCTACTGATTTTGGTGCCATAGACGGGGAAGTTACAGCCGATATCATGGCACTGGTGAATGCAACGCTGGCAAAAAAAGCCGCGCTGATCGCCTATAAAGGCTTTACTAGTACGCTGCCACTTTCCGGATTTACTCGTGCGCGCGGCTTGCCAGTCGCCGTGCTCAATGTCGGCGGAGATTATTATTCCGGACTGGATGCCAGACGGCGCAACGATTTCAAACATAAACTGGAGAAGGCGCAAAGCCTGCGCTTTGAAGAACACAAAGGTCTGCCAGAAGCACTGATATCAGCCGTTTTTCAGCTCTACCTGAACACTTATAAGCATGCGACTATGCGCTTCGAGCGTCTAACCTTGGCTTATTTTGAGAAAACTGCCGCCTTCAGCACTTATCTGCTGTTTTTCGAAGCAGACAGATTGATAGGCTTCGCCCAGATCATCGAAAAGAATCATAAGGCGCTATTCAAATATGTCGGTATGGATTATCTGCACAACCGTCAATACGGACTGTATTACGTCATTTGCCTCAAAGGCATAGAAACCTGTTTACGCGAAGGCTTTCACCGGCTCGAATTAGGGGTCACTTCCTACCATTTCAAACGTCTCTTGGGCAGCGAGTTGATCGAAACCAGTCTCTATTTCCGGCACAACAATGTGTACATCAACTGGCTGCTAGGAAAGTTAAAATTTTTGATCGAGCCCACCGATACTGAGTTGATGTAAACTCTGCGCCCTTGGATAATGCAGCACGCAGAAACAACCTGAACTGGACACACCTCATGCTTTTGATGATCGACAATTACGACTCTTTCACCTACAACCTGGTGCAGTATTTCGCTGAACTCGGTGCCGAAGTGGAAGTCCACCGCAACGATGAAATCACGGTCGAACAGATCGAAAAGATGAACCCGCAGCACATCGTGGTATCGCCCGGCCCCTGCACGCCGAACGAGGCCGGCATTTCAGTCGCAGCCATCAAATATTTTGCCGGAAAAATTCCGCTGCTGGGCGTGTGTCTCGGTCACCAGAGCATAGGCCAGGCCTTCGGCGGACGTATCATCCACGCCAAACAACTGATGCACGGCAAGACCTCGCTGATTCATCACACCAGCCGCAGCGTATTCACCGGCCTGCCGAACCCGTTCACCGCGACACGTTACCACTCGCTGGTCATCGAAAAGGAAACCATGCCGGATTGCCTGGAGATTACCGCCTGGACTGACGATGGCGAAATCATGGGCGTGCGCCACAAGACACTGCCAGTACACGGCGTGCAGTTCCACCCCGAATCGATCTTGACTGAACACGGCCACGACATGCTAAAGAACTTTCTGGAAGGTCGCCCATGATTACGCCACAACAAGCACTGGTGCGCCTGATCGATCAGCGCGAAATTTTTTACGATGAGATGCTCTCCCTAATGCGCCAGATTATGAGCGGTGAAGTGTCCGCAGCCCAAATCGCAGGCATTCTGGTCGGTTTACGCGTCAAGAAGGAAACTATAGGCGAAATCTCGGCCGCCGCATTCGTGATGCGCGAATTCTCCACCAAGGTGCCGGTCACCCGCCGCGAGCATCTGATCGACACCTGCGGCACCGGTGGGGACGGCATCAGCACCTTTAACGTTTCTACCGCCAGCGCCTTTGTCGCTGCAGCGGCCGGTGCGCGCGTCGCCAAACACGGCGGACGTTCGGTCTCATCGACCTGCGGCAGCGCGGATGTGCTGGAGAAGCTCGGCGTCAACCTGAACCTCACGCCGGAACAAGTAGCCCTGTGCGTCGACTCCATAGGCATCGGATTTATGTTCGCCCCCAATTTCCACGGCGCGATGAAATACGCAGCACCGGTACGCCGCGAACTGGGTGTGCGCACCATGTTCAACGTGTTAGGGCCGCTGACCAATCCCGCAGGTGCGGACAATCAGGTGTTGGGCGTATTCCACCCCGATCTGGTCGGCATCATGGTGCGCGTTCTGCAACGGCTGGGCAGCCGTCACGTGCTGGTGGTACACGGCGCCGACGGCATGGATGAAATCTCGATTAACACGACGAGTTACATCGCCGAACTCAAAGACGGTGAGATCAGCGAATACACCGTCACACCTGAACAGTTCGGCATGAAGTGTGCTACCAACGATTTGCTGCGGGTGGCGAATGCGGAGGAAGCCTGTGCGATGCTGACCGGTGTATTGAACAATCAGGCTGGCGCACCTCGCGACATCGTGCAACTGAATGCGGGTGCAGCCATCTATGCGGCAGGATTGAGCGCGTCGCTGGCAGAAGGGATCAAACGCGCGGGCGTAGTGATCGCCAGCGGGGACGCCAAAGCCAAACTCGATCAACTGATCGGCTTATCCAACCAGCTATAACGGCAGGTTCACGCCTGCCGCATCAGCTCTTCGATCTGGGCCACCGTCTTGGGGGCGGCATCCGTCAGCACGTCGTTGCCGTCTGCAGTGACCAGCACATCATCCTCGATACGAATGCCGATGTTCCACAGCGCCAGTGGCACATCGTCGCCCGGGCGAATATAGCAACCGGGTTCGACGGTCAGCACCATGCCGTTTTCCAGCGGCCGCCACTGCTCGTTAATCTTATAGTCGCCCACGTCGTGCACATCCATCCCTAACCAGTGGCCGGTGCGGTGCATGTAGAACTTCTTGTAGCTGCCGCTCTCCAGCACGCCATCCACCGTACCCTGACACAGCTTCAGATCGATAAAGCCTTGCGCCAGCACGGCTAACGCGGCGTTATGCGGCGCTTCCCAGTCATTGCCGGGTACCGCCTTAGCGATCGCCGCAAATTGCGCCGCCAGTACGATTTCGTACACGTGCTTTTGCGCGGCGCTGAATTTCCCGTTCACAGGGAAAGTACGGGTAATATCCGAGGCGTAACCGTCCAGCTCGCAACCCGCATCGATCAGCAACAGGTCGCCGTCGTGTAATTTTGCATTGTTTTCTATGTAGTGCAGCACGCAGGCATTTTTGCCACCGGCGACGATAGAGGTGTAAGCCGGATCGCGCGCGCCGTGACGGCAAAACTCATGCAGCAATTCTGCCTCGACCTGATACTCGAATTGTCCGGGACGGGCAAATTGCATCGCACGCCGGTGCGCCCCCACCGAAATATCCGCAGCCCGACGCATCGCATCGATCTCATGCAAATCCTTGAATAATCTCATTTCATTGAGCAAGACACGCACATCACGGATTTCATCCGGCGCACGAATGCCGCTGCGCGCCTTTTGCGCCACCTCGCCGCGTATCTTGAGCACTCGCTGATCCCAGGCGGCGTCCAGACCCAACGGATAAAATAAGGTGCGCTGATTACCCATCAGTTCCGCCAGCTTCTCATCCAGTTGCGCAATCGGATAAGCCGCATCAAAACCAAACTTCTCCTGCGCCGCATCCGGCCCCGAACGATAGCCGTGCCAGATTTCGCGCTCCATATCTTTGTCGCGGCAAAACAAAATGGACCGGTGAGGCGTGCCTGCCACCAGCACCAGCACCGATTCCGGTTCATTGAAACCGCTCAGATAATAAAAATTACTGTCGAAACGATAGGAATAATCCGCGTCGCCGTTGCGGCGCTGCTCGGGCGCGGTAGGCAAAATCGCTATACCGTGCTGCATTTTATCCATCAGACGCGCGCGGCGCTGTGCGTAACAATCAAACATGGGCATCCTTACGTAATTCGGCATCGAGTTCATGGAGACGCTGCGGAGTACCGACATCGACCCAGCGACCGGCATGATGTTCACCGCTGACTTTCCCTTGCGCCATCTGCGCCCTGAGCAGCGGGGCTAACGGCGATGCACTGCCACGTGGAATCTCGCTGAACATACGCGGATGGTAGAGACCGATGCCGCTGAAAGTCAGTGCAGCAGAAAGTGGGTAGTGGGTAGTAGGAAGGGTAACAACCCGGTTTACATGCAGTATAAAATCGCCATTCGGATGATGGGCCGGATTATTCACCAGCACCAGATGTGCGGCATCCCCTGCACTGTGCATCGCAGCGGCCCTATCGTGCAAGCGCTGAAAATCATAATCACACCAGATGTCTCCGTTGACCACTGCGAAGATTTCCTCCTCACCGATCAGCGGTAACGCATTGGCGATTCCCCCTGCGGTTTCCAGCGCTAAAGTTTCCGGCGAATAACGGATGCTGGCACCAAAGCGACGTCCATCGCCCAGGGCAGACTCAATCTGCGCGCCCAAGTGAGCATGGTTGATCACAAGTTTAGTGATCCCCGCTGCCACCAGCTTTTCGATATGCCAGACGATCAGTGCCCGACCCGCGACTTCAAGTAAAGGTTTAGGCGTATGGTCAGTCAGAGGGCGCATCCGTTCGCCGCGACCCGCCGCTAATATCATTGCAATCATAAGTTCACCGCTTAAAATCCATAACCGGTCGGCGCTTCCTGTGGCGGCTCCAGTTCATTGAGCAGATTAAACAAGGGTTTTAAATCGACATAACGTGCGCAGGCTGCACGCAAATACTCCATCACCAGCGGCATGTCTTTGAGATAGCCATCCTTACCGTCGCGATGAGATAGGCGTGCAAAGATGCCCAACACCTTGATGTGACGTTGCGCCCCCATCCACTCGTAGTCCCAATAAAACTGACCGAAATCTGCATGCACCGGCAAGCCCGCTTTGCGCGCCTTTTCCCAATACCCGATCAGCCAGTCGATGATCTCCGGCTCTTCCCACTTGATGTACGCATCCTTGAACAAGGAGGCCAGATCGTAGGTGATAGGGCCATACACCGCGTCCTGGAAATCGATGACGCCGGGCGAAGTTAAACAATGATCGCGCAGCGATTCGTTTGCTCCTTCCCCCGCTAGCGGGGGAAGGTTGGGAAGGAGGGAACGGGCTTGCCCGGTGGGTTCGGTGATCATCAAATTGCGCGAGTGATAATCGCGATGTACATACACACGCGGTTGCGAGAGATTATTGGCAACGATACGGGCAAATACCTGTTCCAGTTTAGCTTGTTGTTTATCACTCAGTGTTATTCCCAGATGTTTGGCTATGTACCATTCCGGAAAAAGATTTAATTCCCGGCGCAACAGCGCCTCGTCATAGGGCGGCAGTGCATCAGGACTGGAGGCGAGCTGAATTTTAATCAGCGCATCGGTGGCAGCACCATACATCGCGCGCGCATTATCCGGCGTCAATGCCTGCAAATAGGTGGTATTGCCCAGATCAGACAAGAGTAAAAATCCCTGTGCCAGATCCTCTGCATACACATGCGGCACATGGGTTCCGGCATCCTCGAACAGGCGTGCCACATGCAGAAAAGGACGGCAATCTTCATGCTCAGGCGGCGCATCCATGACGATGCGTGTCGAGCCATCTTCGAACGTTGCGCGGAAGTAGCGGCGGAAACTGGCATCGGCAGAAGCGGGAGCCAGCGTAAAGGGGACACCGGGAAATTGGCTTTGCAGCCAGAGGTTAAGTTGTTGCTGACGTTTCATAATGGGCTTTTAAACGGGTCTTAATGGTAAACTTACAAAAGTTTACCATCTTAACAATATTATGCGGTTTCGTTTAAAGCCTGTTGTACTCACTTTGTTGTGCACTTTTGCCAATTTTGCACTGGCGGAAGACGCGCGTACGCCTGAGTCTGATCAGCCTGCGGTTCAGCAACAGCTGTCAGATGATCCTGTTTTTGTTGAAGCGGACAACCTGAAAGGCACCAAAAAAAACCAGGTCGAAGCGACCGGCAATGCGATCATGCTTAAATCCGACCAGACGATACGTGCAGATAAGCTGCTGTACAACCAGGAAGACGGCAACGTCGAAGGGTTTGGCTCGGTCGTCGTGGAGCAGAACGGCAACACCATGAAGGGCCCGTATATCAAGCTCAACATGGATACGCACGCAGGTTTTATGGATCTGCCGACCTTCTTCATCAAGGAAAATGAGGGACGCGGCACTGGCGACATGCTGCACATTCAGGATCAGCAGCATTTCACCCTGGATCAAGCGACCTATACCACTTGCCCTGCGGACAATCAGGACTGGCTGATGAAGATGGATAGCCTGGAAATTGATCGCGATCAACAAATCGGCATTGCGCATCATGCACGCGTGGAATTTATGAACGTGCCTATCCTGTATTCGCCCTGGATGGACTTCCCGTTAGGCGATCATCGCAAGAGTGGCTTTCTATCTCCTATCATAGGCAGCACCTCTAAAGGCGGCAGCCAGGTCACCCTGCCCTATTACTGGAACATTGCGCCCAATTACGATGCAACGATAGCACCACGCATACTGACCAAGCGCGGCGTAATGCTGAACAACGAATTTCGTTACCTGCAACCGGGATATACCGGTGAAGTACATGTCGACATACTGCCGAATGACACTATCACCAATACCAATCGCACACGATTCGGCTTAAAACACGCGGAATCCTTCGGTGGCGGATTTAACGGCACGATCAACTACAACCGTGTTTCAGACAACGCCTATTACCGCGATCTGGCCGACGTAGTAAACATCACCTCGCAAGTCAATCTGTTACAGGATGCTGCCTTGAACTACAACGGAGGCTGGTGGAGCAGTGCCGCACGCGTGCAACGCTATCAGACCCTGCAAGACCCTTTAGCACCGATCGGCGTGCCTTATGCCCGTATGCCGCAATTGACGGTGAATGCCGGCCAGGATTATTCCGGATCAAATGCCGCCTTGTTCGGCGAATATGTGAGTTTTACGCATCCGACCGCACTGAACGGCCAGCGTCTGGTGCTAAAACCCAGTATCAGCTACCCGCTAATCAGTTCACCGTCCTATTACGTGACACCTAAGTTCACACTGCACAGCACCTACTACACGATGGGAGTCAATAATACGAGCGCATTGCCAGACTCTACACGCACGCTCCCCATGGCGAGTCTGGACAGCGGCGTCACATTCGAACGTGACGTAAATCTATTCGGCAAAGACTACCTCAACACGCTGGAACCGCGCGCCTATTATGTTTATGTGCCGTACCAGAACCAGAACTTGTTGCCGGTCTTCGATACGGCCCAAGCACCTTTCAGCTTTGCCCAGATGTTCACGGAAAACCGCTTTTTCGGCAATGACCGTGTCGGTGATGCAAACCAGGTAACACTGGCGGTATCTTCACGCTTTTTAGGGCCGGAAGATGGCACAGAACATTTGAAATTGATGCTGGGTGAACGCTTCAGTTTTACTGCGCCACAGGTGAATCTGGTTGCGCCGACCTCATCGACCAATAAGTCGGATATTTTGCTAGGCGCATCAGGACGCATCAATACAGCCTTGTCATTCGACAGTGAGTTGCAGTACAGCCCAACCACGTCTACCGTTCAACATTACAACATCATGGCACGCTATCGCCCCGAAGCCGGAAAAGTCATCAATTTAGGCTACCGTTTCATCAGCGACACGCTGGGCGCGCTGATTCCCGGTGCGCTCACGCCGACTGGCACGACCACCATCAATGGCATCGTCTATCCGACCACCAACGGAATGGCTTACACTACGATAGCTGGAAACAATTACTCCGTGGCGTCTCCTGCTGTCCGGCAAATTAACGCATCGGGACAATGGCCGCTGTCCAGTCACTGGTTTGCGGTCGGACAGTGGAACTATTCCTTCCTGGATAAGCGACTTTTGAATGGCGTGGCAGGTCTGGAATACAATCAAAGCTGCTGGATGTTGCGACTGGTCGCGCATAGCTTTACCATCGGCACAAATCAAACCAGCACGGGTATATTCCTGCAACTTGAGTTAAATGATTTGGTAAAAGTAGGCTCCGACCCACTGACTTTACTCAAGCAGAGTGTTCCGGGCTACACGAAGATGAATGAAAAACCCGCAAGCGGCTCCGTATTGCGATAAATTAAGAGATCATTATGTCGAAAATTAATTTCACCCTGTTTTTGAGCGCAATCCTACTGGCATCCTCCCCCGCCTTTGCGGACGAGAAGATCGATCCACAACTCCAGGTCGCCACCATCGATGCCGTGATCGCCGTCGTCAATGACGATGTCATCACACAGCATGAGCTGGATGAGCGCTTGCGCACCGTCATCGGTCAACTCAAGAAACAGGGCACCCCTTTGCCGGAACACGCTGTACTGGAAAAACAAATATTGGAGCGCATGATTACCGAGATGCTTCAGGCGCAATACGCTAAGGAAAGTGGTGTGCGTGTCGATGATACGCAACTGGATCTGGCACTGACGCGTATCGCTCAACAAAACAACTTTCAGACTCTGGCCGAATTCCTGGTCAAACTCGAATCCGAGGGCGTGAACGTCAAAAAATTCCGCGAGGAAATCCGCAGCGAGATCGTATCGACCCGTTTGCGCGAACGTGAAGTCGAAAGCAAGCTAGTCATCAGCGATACCGAGGTTGACAACTATCTGGGCAATAAAGAGAAGATGGTACTGGAAAACGAGGAATATCATCTGGCGCACATTTTGGTGGTCGTTCCTGAACAGGCCAGTGCCGACAAGATCCGTGCAGCTCATGATAGAGCCGAACAGGCGCTGGCACAACTGACCTCCGGCGCCAGCTTTGCCCAAGTATCAGCAGGGTTTTCCGATGCGAAAGATGCCTTAAAAGGCGGCGACTTGGGCTGGCGTCAGGGCGATCGTATCCCGCCGCTATTTTTGACCGAGTTGCAAACCCTGCAACCGGGGCAAAATACCGCCGTGCTGCGTAGCCCGAGCGGTTTTCACATACTCAAACTGGTCGAAAAACGTAACGGCAGCGCACCGGTGGTGATCACCCAGACGCACGCACGACATATTCTGATCAAGACTAGCGAGATTGTCACCGAGGCCGAGGCGCAAAAACGCATACTGGAAATCAAACAGCGGCTTGACGGAGGAGCTGCCTTTGCTGAGCAGGCCAAACGCTATTCTCAAGACGGCAGCGCGCAACAAGGCGGCGATCTGGACTGGTTATCGCCGGGACAGACAGTTCCTGAATTTGAAGAGGCGATCAACAAGCTGAAAATCGGCGAAACCGGCATGGTTCAGACCCAGTTCGGCTGGCATTTGATTCAGGTGCTGGAGCGACGCAGCACCGATGTCAGTGAACAACAAAAACGCCAGCAGGCGCGCGTCTCGATCGGATCATTCAAGTCTGAAGAACTGTATCAAGACTGGTTGCGTCAATTGCGCGACCGTGCGTTTGTTGAATATCGTCTGGATGACGGACAAAAATAAGTGACCGGGCTTAGCGCACCGCTGGTCATCACGGCAGGCGAACCGGCCGGAATTGGCCCGGAGTTATGCGTACAGCTGGCCGCCGCGTCTCCAGACTTACCGTTGCTGGTTATCGCCGACAAGCATCTGCTGCAGCAGCGCGCGGATCAACTCGGCATCCAGATAAATATAAACGAAGTGGAAAGTGGAAAGTGGAAAGTGGCAAACCAGCCACCGACCACACCCCACTCAGCAGAATTTCCGTATCTTGATGTCATCCATGTTCCGCTGGCTGTCCCTTCCGTTGCAGGTGTGTTGAATGCCGCTAACAGCGCATATGTCCTGAACACGTTGCGCCGTGCAATCGCTGGCTGTCAGTCGGGAGAATTTTCCGGCATGGTCACAGCCCCGGTGCACAAGGGCATCATCAACGATGCGGGCATCCCCTTCACCGGCCACACCGAATTCTTAGCCGAACTCACCTCCACCCCACAGGTCGTGATGATGTTGGCCGGCGGCGGCATGCGCGTCGCGCTGGTAACGACGCACTTAGCCTTACGCGAAGTACCCGATGCCATCACAGCGCCGCTACTGGAAAAAGTCGTGACGATCGTTCATCGCGATTTACAACGACGCTTCGGCATCCAAAATCCTCGCATCCTAGTCGCGGGCTTAAATCCGCATGCAGGTGAAGGCGGACACATGGGGCGCGAAGAGATCGACATCATGATACCGGTACTGGATAAACTGCGCGCTCAGGGCATGGATGTCAGCCCACCGCTCCCGGCCGACACCCTATTTACCCCGCACAAATTAGCGCAATGTGACTGTGTGCTGACTATGTATCACGACCAGGGCCTGCCCGTGCTCAAACATGCCAGTTTTGGCCAGGGCGTCAATATCACACTCGGCTTGCCGATCATACGCACCTCGGTCGATCACGGCACGGCGCTGGATCTGGCCGGCACGGGAAAATCCAACTGCGGCAGCCTGCTCGAAGCCATCACCGTCGCCAGACAAATGGCGCAATTTGAACGCATCGCTCCCTAATCATCCATAGTCACTGGATTCATCTGCACATCACGGTTTTATATAATGCATAAGGCAAAAAAGAAGTTCGGGCAAAATTTTCTGGTCGATGAAAATATCATCGCCGACATTATCAGCACCATCCGTCCGGAGCCAGATGACAATCTGGTCGAAATCGGCCCTGGGCTGGGCGCGCTCACACGCCCGCTGCTGAAAAGATTAAAGCATTTACATGTAGTGGAGATCGACCGCGACATCATCGCCCGTCTGGAAAATGATTATCCGCAGAATCTGCCCAATTCAAAGCTGATTATTCATGCCGGCGACGCGTTGCGCTTTGATCTGGCCACGCTGGACGCGCCGCTGCGCATCGTAGGCAACCTGCCCTACAACATCTCGTCGCCGCTGCTGTTTTATTTTGCAGAATACGCAGAGCGCATCACCGACATGCACTTCATGCTGCAAAATGAAGTCGTTGAACGCATGGTGGCCGATCACTCGACCCCCGCATACGGCCGGCTTTCCGTGATGTTGCAATATCGTTTTTACATGGAAAAGCTGCTCGACGTGCCGCCTGAATCATTCCGCCCGGCACCTAAGGTAGATTCCGCCATCGTGCGCATGATTCCACTGCCCGCCGAGCAAATCATCGTTAAAAACGAAAAGTTATTCAGCGAAATCGTCGGCACCGCATTCGGTCAACGCCGCAAGACCCTGCGCAACACCCTGAAAGCTTTTTTGAGCGAAGCCGAGTTTCTACAGCTGGATATCAATCCCCAGTTGCGCGCAGAAAACCTGTCCGTGACCGATTTTGCAAAAATTGTGGCCTATGTGGATGGCAGGACAGCGACTGTTTAACTACTCCTGGCTTTACCAAACCGGAACGAGGCCCCCGAACCGCCTTTTATTGTCTCACTCGGTGACTATCGGTGCATCGTTGCCGCAGCATGGCTCCATTTGGATGAGCGGCATTTCATAGTAAAATACACGGACAATAATTTATCTTCAGCCTAACCATGAATCCATTACTCGACTTCTCAGGCCTGCCGCGCTTTGCGGAAATTAAACCCGAACATGTAGCCCCTGCCATCGAACAATTGCTGGGCGAATGCCGCGCTCTGATCGCCCGCCTACTGGCCGACAGCGCCACGCCGACTTGGCAAAACTTCGTTGTCCCCATGGAAGATACGCATGAACACCTGTCGCGCGCCTGGGGACCG
>CAISHO010000148.1 GCA_903885165.1 uncultured Nitrosomonadales bacterium
CCGCCGTACGCACACCTTTTGCATCACCGAAGGGCAGGAAAAGTTTGATAGTCGCTGATTTGTTCATTGCATGTTCGATCTTGAGGGATGAATTTCAAATTACATTTTACATCAAGGGAACATGACCGACTCGACGCATCGTCGCCAGAAATGCACCTCAAATCAAACAGGCGGCGTCATGTCGTCGATTGCGACGGTTGATCCGAAAATATTTCCTGAGAAGCCACAGCAACCTCTGTCCATCACACCGCAGACGCGGCACCCGCAGCCACCACACTAATCTCCACATCACCCAGCGTCACAACCGCCCCTGCCCGGATCTTGGCCGTCTTGCGCAGCTCCAGTAGCCCATCGACAGAGACCACACCCTCGGCCACCATGACCTTGCCAGCACCACCACTGTCGCACAGGCCGACCATCTTGAGCAGTTGGTTGAGTTCGACATATTCGCCGTTCAATTGAAATTCGATTTGTTGCATGTGGGGATCCTGACTTGTTATGTGGATGGTGAATTGAGGCTCGAAGACTGGAAAGAGAACGCTTGAGCGAATGACCTGAGGGAGATTCTATACCGACTTTACCGAACCTGAGTTTTGCCGAAAAGATATTTTCTGGAGGTGGATAGTAAAAAGCCACTTCCTTTTACAGAAGTGGCTTGAATACTGGCTCCCCGACCTGGATTCGAACCAGGGACCTGCGGATTAACAGTCCGTCGCTCTACCGGCTGAGCTATCAGGGAATTAAGAGGTCCGAATTATAGAGATGACTTCTAATTCGGTCAACTAAAATCTCATCTTTTTTACAAATAATTTGATTTCTGGTGATTAGAGATCGAGAAAATACGCCTGAAAAAGCGAAGAAAACGACTTCAAAAAAAGTTCACTCCAACGGATTACCCAATCATTCAGCGCTTTATTATCTTGCATAATTATCCCCTTAGCATTTGTTATCGGCAAATTACAAATAACTTTTAAAGTGCGACCACAAGCATTGTATTGTAAAAATACTTAAGCGCCCTGCATCGCCAGCGTACCCGTACGCCCCTCGATTTCACGCATCACGATTTCATGACGAGGCAGTGCAACCGCCGCTAGACCTTGCAGATATTGCTGCATGGAGACCAATTCATAACCCTGCGCCTGCCAGCCTTGCAGTAACGCCTCAAAGATCGGCATCCACTTGCCGCCTTCGAGTTCGGCATGCAGCGTATAAACATGTCCGGTGACAGGTGCATTCTCAGTGAGTTTTAAAATATGTTGTGCGACATTTTCCAGCGTAATGCCATCTCGATTCATCAACTCATCGAGCGTGGGCAAGGTCGTGGGCAATTGCGGACAGGCGACGATCTCCGCATTCCAAGTCGGGATAAAGGGATGTGTGCCACGCGTATCCGAACTGTAATCAAAGCCCATACGCTGCATCAGTCGCAAGGCGTGGCGATTCATCTGCCAACCTGCCGCCGCATGCGCATGAGGTGCCTCGCCAAATACCTCGGTAAAACGATCCACCGCACGCTGCAACTCTCGCCGAGTCCACTCAGCATCCTTGTTGGCAACATAATCCTGCCAGCGGATGTGATCAAAGCAATGAATACCGACTTCAAAACCCGCATCGCGAACGCTGCGCAGAATATCGGCGCACTTACGGCCTATATCGGGCCCGGGCAGCAAAGTACCGTACAACAAGGTTTTAATGCCGTAGTGTTCCACGACCGAGGTACGTGAGACCTTACCCAGGAAGCCGGGGCGAAAGACGCGCTTGATGGCACGACCGGTATGATCGGGCCCCAACGAGAAGAAAAAAGTTGCCTGCGCCTTGTAACGTTTGAGCACATCAACCAGACGCGGCACACCCTCACGCGTACCGCGATAGGTGTCCACATGAATTTGCAGTGCGAGTTGTTTCATTGAGGATTGAGGATTGAGGAATGAGGATTGAGGAATGAGGAATGAGGAATGAGGAATGAGGATTGAGGATTAAGGTGTGAGGAATGAGCCAAAGGTTTAACTCGATCCTCCACTCCTCGCTTCGCTCTCCTCGATCCTGTTTTTAGTCCATCAACTTGCGAGCTTCGCCAACTTGGCCGCGATACGCATCGAAAATATTGCGCAGCGTGTCAGCCATATTGATGACGGGCGCCCAGCCCAGCTCTTCGCAGGTATTGGTGATCTTAGGTACGCGGTTTTGAACGTCCTGATAACCCTTACCGTAGTAAGCAGCAGCCGTCGTTTCAACGATCTTCACTTTTTGTGCGGATTCGCGATATTCAGGATATTCGTTCGCCAGCGCCAACATCATGTCAGCCAAGTCGCGTATCGAGAAGTTATTGACCGGATTACCGATATTGTAAATTTTTCCGGTTGCAACTCCATCTTTGTTGGCTATGATCTTCATTAATGCGGCGATACCGTCATCAACATAAGTGAATGCACGTTTTTGCTGGCCACCGTCCACCAGGCTGATATTTTCGCCGCGCACGATGTGACCCAAAAATTGCGTGACCACGCGAGAGCTGCCTTCTTTCGGCGTGTGGATAGAATCCAGTCCGGCACCGATCCAGTTGAACGGACGGAACAGGGTGAAGTTCAGACCTTCCATGCCATAGCCCCAGATCACGCGATCCATCAATTGCTTGGAGCAAGAGTAAATCCAACGAGGCTTATTGATTGGACCGCAGATCAATTCAGAATTTTCAGGATCGAATTCATCATCGTGGCACATACCGTACACTTCGGAAGTCGACGGGAACACCAAATGCTTACCGTATTTCACCGCAGCTCGTACGATAGGCAGATTCGCTTCGAAATCCAACTCGAACACGCGCAGTGGTTGCTTGACGTAGGTGGAAGGCGTCGCGATCGCTACCAGCGGCAAAATCACATCGCATTTCTTGACATGGTACTCAACCCACTCTTTGTTGATGGTGATATCACCCTCAAAAAAGTGGAAACGCTCATGATCGATGATATCGCTGATGCGCTCTGAACTCATGTCCATGCCATAGACTTCCCAATCGGTGGTATTGAGAATGCAGTTGGACAGATGGTGACCGATAAAACCGTTCACGCCTAGAATCAATACTTTCTTCATTTACATTTCCTTAACAATTAAATTCAAACGTCGTTCCGGGCTTGCCCCGGAATCCAGCAGATGATACTAACTGGATTCCCGCTTTCGCGGGAATGACACAACCTTAAAAATCAACAAATAGTGAACTTAAACCGTTTTGCGCCGTAACGTCCGGCAAATTCTTCCGCGCTCATCGCATAGCCATCCAACTCAAAGCGCACGACACGCAATACGCCCTCTGCGCAACTCGCATAAGCCTTGCCCTCAACCACATAAAAGGCAGGCGCGCTCTGTGCAGCACAATCAGTAACCAGCGTCTGTAAAATCCGCATCGGCTTGCCCATAATTTCCGTAGTAGCGCCCGGATAAGGGGGAGCTACCGCTCGCACCAGATTATGAACCTGTTGCGCGCTATGCGTCCAATTGATCACGCCATCTTTAGCGCTGCGTCCACCGAAATAAGCACCCAGGCTCAAATCCTGTTTAACCGCTACAGCCGTTCCAGCCAGCAAGGCAGGCACGACATCGTTCAGCGCCATCTCGGCCGCGACAGTCACTTTCTGAAATACATGCAGCGCGGTATCATCAGGCAATATCGGCACAGCCTGTTGCGCTACGATATCGCCATTATCCGGCTTCTCGGTCATGTAATGCAGCGTTGAGCCGGTTTCCGTCTCGCCTCTGATTATCGCCCAATTTACGGGCACACGACCACGATATTTCGGCAGCAAGGAACCGTGCATATTCAGCGCTCCGTGCTTTGGAATCGCCAGCAATGGTGCTTTGAGCATTTCGCGGTAATAAAACGAAAAGAAGAAGTCAGGTTGCAAGGCACGGATTTGCTCAACCACTTCATCCGTATTCGGATTATCAGGGGTAATAACGGGAATTCCGTGCAACGCTGCCAGTTCAGCCACGCTCTCGAACCAGATGTTTTCATTGGGATTGTCGCGATGAGTCACCACCAAGGAAACATCCACGCCGCGCGCCAACAACACCGACAGACAACGGACACCGACATTGTGGTAGGCAAAAACAACGGCTGAGGATTGTGGATTGTGGATTGTGGATTGAGAAAATCCTTCCGTACCCACGGCAACATCGAGTGAACTCATAGTACGGCATCCCCGTATTTAACTTGATCCTCGACACTCGATCCTGCATCCTGTTTTTCCAATACTGCTTCCACCAGATATCGGGGTCTGTGGCGCACCTGCTGATAGATACGTCCCACATATTCGCCCAACAGGCCAATACCGAACAGCGTGATGCCTATCATGAAGAACACCAGCGCGAACAACGTGAACAGACCTTCCGCTTCCGGTCCAACAATCAGACGCCTGACTACCAGCAGCACGAAGAACAGCGCGGATACGACTGAAGTGAGCATACCGACCATGGAAAACCATTGCAACGGCACGACCGAAAAGCCGGTCATCAGATCGAAATTCAGACGAATCAGGCTATACAACGAATATTTGGATTCGCCTTCGGCGCGCTCCTCGTGTTCGACCAATACTTCGGCCGGATTACGCGAAAATGTATAAGCCAGCGCGGGAATAAAAGTGTTCACTTCCTTGCAACTGTTGATCGCATCGACGACCCCTCGGTCATAGGCACGCAACATACAACCCTGATCGGTGATCTTGATGTGCGTGATGCGTTCGCGCAAATTATTCATCGCGCGCGAGGCGAAATGACGCCACCAACTGTCATTGCGCTGTTTGCGTATGGAGCCGATGTAGTCGTAACCCTCATCCATCTTGGCCAGCAGCTTTCCAATTTCTTCTGGCGGATTCTGTAAATCCGCATCCAGCGTGACCACGCGTAGTCCGCGCGACTGCTCGAAGCCCGCCATGATCGCCATGTGCTGACCGAAATTACCGTTAAACAGAATCACCCGCGTGACATCGGGACGTTTCTGGAATTGCTCGCGCAAAATTGCGGCCGAACGGTCGCGACTACCGTCGTTGATAAATACGATCTCGTAGCAGATGTTAAGTTGGTCGAGTGCCGGATACAGGCGATTGAACAGGGTGTGCAAACCCTCTTCTTCGTTGTACACGGGAATGATGACGGAAAGTTGTATGGTATTCAT
Source organism: uncultured Nitrosomonadales bacterium (assembly GCA_903885165.1). Lineage (GTDB taxonomy): Bacteria > Pseudomonadota > Gammaproteobacteria > Burkholderiales > Gallionellaceae > Gallionella. The sequence continues at coordinate 5,168 of CAISHO010000148.1, forward strand.
GGGGCGACATTCTACCGCAGAGCGCAGCGTAAGCGAAATCGCGACTTTTCGGTACCCCTTGGCACCTGATCAGATCGAACCGAAAAAGAGCTCATTTCCGATAATTTAGCTACGCGCTTTCACCGCTCGCGCGCGCAACTGTCCGCATGCCCCTTCGATCTCCTGCCCCGCCGAATCGCGTATTTTCACAAGGATTCCTCTGCGATGCAGGGCCTCTGTCATGGCAGCGATACGCTCATTTTCCGGACGTCGATAAGCTAAGCCATCGACTTCGTTAAAGGGAATGAAATTCATCACGGCGTATTTTCCGGCAAGAAGCTCGGCGATCCGCTCCACCTCGGCATCGTTATCGTTAACGCCCTCAATCAAAGTCCATTGATATTGAACAGGATAGGAAGTCGCGCGCGCATAGATTTCTGAACGCTCCACCAGCTCTTCGATTGGGATGCGGGGCGCATGGGGCAGCAACTTGGCACGCAGATCTTCATTGGTGGTGTGCAAGGATAAGGCGAGCGCGGGTCTAACTTTTTCCAGCGGCAGACGCTCGAATACGCGCAGATCACCAACCGTGGAAAAAACCAGATTCTTGTAAGCGATGTTGCCTTGTGTGCCGAGCAGTTCTATCGCCTCGCACACGTTATCGAGATTGTGTGACGGCTCGCCCATGCCCATAAACACCACTTTGGACACGTGACGGCGACGACGTGCGAGCACCACTTGCGCGACGATCTCTGCGCTACCCAGATGACGCTGCAAGCCATTGCGTCCGCTCATACAAAACACACAGCCCACGGCGCAGCCCACCTGGGTCGACACACACAGACCACCACGCGGCAACAGCACGCTCTCCACCATCTGCCCGTCAGCCAACTCTACCAGCAATCTGGCAACCTCCTCGCCCGCCAGATATTCACCGGAGAGTTTCCCTAGTGCACTCAACTCGGCTTCGATAGCAGACAATTCGAGACGCAACGCCAGCGGGAAAAAATTATCTGCGGGGCTGCGGGGAGTGTCATACGAACAGACCTGCGACCAGCCGCGCAGCAATCTGTCTTCGTGGCAAGGCTTGGCACCGAGGTCGCGCAGACGCTGACGGAGTTGGGAAATACGCATAGAAAAGTCGACAATCAGGTTCGCGATTACGGGATTGTTAATTTTAACTCAGGATGTGATTCAGATTTTGCCTGACATGCTCACAGCAACGAATATCCCCCTTTTATCAGCACGGACTAGCAGTTCATCGAAAAGCGATTTGACGCTATCATACAAGCCGTTCAACCAAGCTCTCAATCCCATGCAAACGCGCAAACCAATCAACATCCCCGTTATTTCCGCCCCTGTGCAGGAAAATCCTCTGAACGACACCAGTTGCTCCGGTAGCGAGATCGTCGCGCTGATGGTGCTGGGCGACAGCATGGAACCGGAATTCACCGAGGGAGAAATACTGGTCATCGAGATGGGTGCACCGACCAATGAGGGCTCATTCGTGATCGCCACGCTGAACGGGGAATTCATCTTCCGTCAACTTATGCGAGATGAACAGTTAGGCTGGCAACTGCATGCGCTCAACCCTGCCTACCCCGATACGACCATCGATAATCTAAATGAAATCAAGGGACTAATCACCCACAAGAAGAAATCCAGCTCCCGCAAGTCCGTCAAATATTACGTGACACCCGCTAACGCGTAAACGAGCTTAGGCGCACTAATCTTTGTGCGGCCTGACAAAATTGATGACTTGCGCATTCGGCAGTTCGTCATCCTTGTAATAAGGCTTGGACTGGTCGAAATTAAGTTTCTCAGCCAATTCTTTTTCCCGCTCTGAAATCAAACCAAAACAATCCTTAATTTCCTGGATGGTGTTCGCCTGTAGCGGATTGGCTCGTCCACCGAGTGGAGTGACGTCTTTGACAACATTGCCCAGCGTTTTGCGCATCAGGCGCAAAACTTGTTGTTCACGGCTTAATTCTTCAAGATTCATGGCTATATACCGAATAAATTGTGTAGCGCAGGCATCAGGCCCAAGCGAGGCATTATTCTATCCTGCATCGCGCGCTTAAAGCCCCCGAATGTAGTGGGGGCGTAGCGAACGACACCCCAATATCGCCTCGCGCAATTGCAGCAACAGCTTATCACGGTCACCAGGCAAATTACCGGCCAGCGCCAGCGCATTCGAGGCGTGATTGGAGCGAAAGATGACCGATTGCGGCGGGTTCAGACCACTGATCAGGCGTTCCTGCTCCTTCAAGATCGCCAGATCATCCTGCAACTCGAATGGTTCACCGTGTTTACGGAAAAATTCCTCCTCACTGCTTTCATCCAGATACAACTGCAACGTGGACAGGTAAGTGACCGGTGCACTGTTCAACAGTTCGATGGTGCCGGCTATATGTTCCTCGCTGTACTTCTTGCCGCCCAGACCCAGAATAACTGTGGCAGAAATTTTCATACCGCCCGCCTGCGCCTTGTGCAGCACTTCGCTCATGCCCCGTTGCGTCGCGCCCTTGGTGATCTTCTTTAGGATCAAGTCAGAACCCGATTCGATGCCAAAATAAAGCAAACTCAGTTTATGTTCGCGCAACAGCGCCAACTCTTCGACGCGCTTCTTCATCAGATTGCCGGGCGTAGCATAACAGGAGACGCGCGTCAGGCCGGGTAGCACCGCCGCCAATTCGCGCAGAATGGCCAACAGGTGTTCGGTGGGCAGCGCCAGCGCATCACCATCGGCCAGAAAAACCCGCCGCGCACCCGGCCAAGCCGCCTCCCGTATATCGGCGAACACATCACCTAACGGGCGCGCAACATATTGCTTGCTGCTATACATAGCGCAGAAACTACACTGATTGAAACTGCAGCCCAGCGTGGCCTGTATGATCAGATTATCGCCCTCGGCCGGAGGGCGAAACAGTGGCATGTCGTACCCCACGAGCAATTCAGCGCTAAGCCGCCTTGGGCGTCAGCGCATTGCCCTGAAACACCATCCCGTCCCAGCCGAACTTGATGAAGTTGCGAATATTCTGATGATCGGTTGCTTGCGGATTTTTCAGCACATCGTCACGATAATAGGCGCCGAAACACTGTAATGTCTGCTGCGGTGTCAGATTGTGCAACTTCGCGAAAGAAAATAGCTTGCAGGAACCGTTGTTCTGCCCGGCTTCGTTTAGCAATTCACCGTTTTTGAACGCAGTGGGCGCAAAGTCATAATTCGTTTCGATCACCGAGATAGTGTCGCTAAATGCGATGCCTTCGGGTGCGGTTGCCAGAGATTGTAGAAATTGTTTCATATACATAAACCTGATGAGTTAAAAAACATGACTCTATGTGCAATCCAATAGGTAATTTGAATAATCCAGAACAGATGATAATGCACATTCAGCATCACCGTTAGCCCCTGCGCGCCGCCGAAGATAGTCAACAAATAGCGGTGAAGTTGGGCGAGGACTGTTTGAGCACGTGATCGCAAAGCGATTCGTGCGAGTTCCGCAGCCCCGCTATTTGTTGGCTGGCGAGGGTACGCCACCTGTAAGGTCGCGCGGCAAACCGGGGTCGCCTTCTTTTTGGTTACTTTTTATTGGCGACGCAAGAAAAAGTAACCAGCTGCCGGCCTGCCACCGGCAATAGTAAAGTACGGATATAAAAACCACTATAAAATCACATAAAATCGAAAATATTAGTAAATTACTGATTTCGTCATGCGCTGAGCACATCATCGATTGATAATGCTGCTTTTGACGATAAGGACAGACCATGTGGCTACAAAAAGAGATACGCCTGTCACCTAAGCCCAGAGGCTTCCACCTGATCACCGCCGAACTGTTGCGCGAACTGCCGGAGTTGCGTGACTTCCAAATAGGCATGATGAATGTTTTCATCCTGCACACCTCGGCCTCGCTGACGCTAAACGAGAATGCCGATCCGACCGTCAGGCAGGATTTCGAAAACTACTTCAACCGAACAGTCAAAGAGAACGAACCCTATTATCGCCATCAGGATGAAGGATTAGACGACCTGCCCGCACATATCAAATCCAGTCTATTGGGTGCCAGCCTTAACATCCCTATTTCGAACGGCCAGCCCAGACTCGGCACCTGGCAGGGTATATATCTGTGCGAACACCGCAACAGCGGTGGCGTTCGCCGCCTAGTCATCACACTGCACGGAAAATAAGCTGGCAAATCCGGACTAACGATAAACTTCGTCGTGGCTACCGATATCGAGCAGTACGATTTCTTTTTCCGTCATCATTAGCGTAAGTGTAATACGGTAACTGTAAGTCAGGCTGACGGCATAGCAACCGGTCAGTTTTCCGCTCAAGGCATGCAATCTCAAACCGGGTTGATAGGGATCGTGCTGTAATTCATCGAATAACTTTGCAAAGCGCGGTTGCAAAACCGGATGCTGCCGGAAGAATTTGCGCGCCACCCGAAGGAACTGCTCAGGCGTAACGATAACGTACATTATGTCGTCTCGTCTAAATCCATCGCAGCCAACAATTCTGCCGCACTCTTGAATTTTTGTACCCGACCCGCATTGACGTCCTCAAGCGAGGCACGTACGCGGGCATAATGCGCTTCCTGCTCGGCCACAATCAAATCCTGATAACGCGCTTCCGATAGCACAACATACTGAAGTTGATTATTTCTTATCACATGCAAATCACCATGCGCGATAAGATCATCAACAGCAGCTAGCCCGCGACGTTTGATTTCCTGTGCTGGAACAATATTCACACCACACTCCTTTTGATACCTAATTAAGTACCAAAACTATACGCAACAACACAAGAAATTACAACAATTAAGGGCACATCCGCCCTCCATCAACCCAATACTTCCTGCATTGCAGCGCAAACGCGATCGACATCCGCCATGGTCATTGAGTAAAACATCGGCAACGAGACGATTTGCTTTCCCACGTGCTCGGCGACAGGGAACATCCCCTCGTGAAAGCCCAGCGCACGATACAATTTGAACAGATGGATCGGTGCGTAATGGAATCCGACGCCGATATCGAATGCCTTCATCTTCTCCATGAATTCGGGGCGCGTCATGCGCTCGGGCAATACGAGCTGGAACAGATGCCAGTTGGTGGATTCGAATTCTGCAGGCGGCAGTTGCGCACCGGTTTTAGCCTCAAAATCCAGGCCCAGCGTGGCAAAATAATGCTTCGCGAGCGCACGGCGATGCGAGGTGATCTTGTCCAAGTGCGAGAACTGGCCCAAGCCGATGGCGGCGGCGATGTCGGTCATGTTGTATTTGCCACCCAGCACATCCACTTCGATGCCGTCCCAGCCGCTGCGCGTCACGCCCTGCAAGCGATATTTCTCTGCCAGCAATACTTCGGCTTCGTTGTTCATCACCAGACATCCGCCCTCGGAAGTGGTGATGTTCTTGTTGGCCTGAAAGCTGAACGAGACGAAATCGCCGAACGAACCGATGGGTTTGCCGTGCCAGGTCGAGCCGATGGCTTGAGCAGCATCCTCGATCACGCGTAAGTTATGTTTGGTCGCAATGGCATAGAGTCTGTCCATATCCAGCGGACGACCTGCCAGATACACCGGAATCAGCGCACGGGTACGAGGCGTGATCGCAGCTTCCAGCTTATCCAGATCGATGTTGCGCGTCACAGGATCAATGTCGGCGAAAACCGGTGTCGCGCCCACTTCCAGAATCACGTTGGAAGTCGCCATCCACGAAATGGGCGTGGTGATCACTTCGTCGCCCGGGCCTATGCCGGCGATGCGCAACGCAATTTCCATGGTACAGGTGCCGGAATTGAAGGTGCGTACCGGACGCCCGCCGAAATAGGCGGAAAGCTGGCGCTCAAATTCGATCACTTTCGGACCGCTGGTAATCCAGCCGGAACGCAGCGTGTCAGCCACCGAGGCAATGGTCGCCTCATCGATGGTGGGTTTGGAAAAAGGCAGAAACGCGTTCATATAAAATCCAATATATTCAATAAGTTATCAAGCGCGAGAAATAATCACTACACCGAGAATGATCACACCCATGCCGACCAGCTTGACCGGATTGAAAGCCTCACCCAACAGATACCAGGCAGCGATGGCGTTCACCACGTAAGCCATGGAGAGCATCGGGAAAGCGATGCTGACCGGCACGCGCGACAACGCCAGTATCCACACCACCACGCTGATCCCGTAGCAGCACAGTGCCACGATAATGTGCCACTCGGTCGCGAGTTTAATCCCGATCGGCAGGATGTTTTCGGCGCTAAATTCGAAATGACCGATGGCGTTGGTGCCCGCCTTCATCAGAATTTGCGCGGCGGCGTTCAACATCACGCCGGTAAAGATCAGGGCAAAACTGACGAAATTCATGGTTTTTTCACCACGATGTGCTGCGTATCTTCAAAGATAATCTTCATGTTCAAACCCAGTTTTTGTAGTTGCGGATAGACGTAAACCGGCATGATGGCCAGCGCTTCTGGCTGCGCCGCCCAGACCGGCGCAAATTCTTCCACCGTCGGCACCCAGCGCTGCGGTTCCTGCAGGATGCCGAAACCCATTTCGTCCTGATATTGCACCAAGGTGAAAGTGCGTTTCAGGTAGAACGGTAGCGTCTGTTCATAGGTGATCACCGAATAAAACGGGATAGAAGGTTTTACCTGATCGCGGATGGCTACTGCGATATGTTTGGCGGAACGCTCGCGTGCCACCGTGTTATAGCCCGACACGCCAACTTGCGCGGTCAACAGGGAAGCAACGGAGAGCACCAGCACGGCGGCTGTCTTTTTCCCGCGCCACAGCAGCGTCATTCCGCCAGCGAGGCCAGATAACAGCAACAAAGATGCAACCACCAGCCATATGCTGTAATGCGGATAGAGCGCCATTTGGCTAGGTGTATCGGCAAATTTGCCCACGCGAAACGCCAACACCAGAAACAGCAACGCAACAGGCAGGACGGGCGCGATTTGCCAAAACAGCACGCGTTCTCTCATTTGGGCGATACGCGATCCCATCAGCAGCGCCATAGCGGGAAACATCGGCAGCAGATAGGACGGCAGTTTGGAGCCTGAAATGGAGAAAAATACGTAGATAAACACCACCCAGATCAACAGAAAATGCTCAGGGTTAAATGCATGATAGCCACGGCTACGTTCGAGCTGTTTACCCATCGCGATGCGATAAAGTGTATCTAGCATCAGCACCGTCCAGGGCAAAGCACCTGCCAGCAGGATAGGCACGAAGTAATACCAAGGCTGATAGCGCCCCAGATCTTTGGTCGTGAAACGCGTGTAATGCTCGTAGATAAAAAAGCGCCCGAAAAACTCAGGATTGGCTTTCATCACCAGATAAAACCAGGGCGCCGTGATCAGCAGAAAGATTGCGATGCCAGGCAGCCAGTTCATGCGTTTTAGCACGGCAAGATCTCGCTGCACCATGCAATACAGGAACACGGCCGTACCCGGCAGAATGATCCCCATCAGTCCCTTGGATAAAACCGCCAGCGCCATACCAGCCCAGGCCAGCAGCATCCAGTTGCGCTGCCGATTGATATCCGTCTCCGACTGCCCCAACAACATAGCGAAGATGCCCAGCGTGATGAAGAAGGTCACGCCCATATCCAGCGTGTTGATGTGCCCCATCATCACATACAGCATGCTGCTGCCCAGCAACATCGCCGCATAACCCGCAGCCTCGCGTCCAAACAATCTCATGCCGACAAACCACACCATCAACAACCCGGCAAAACCGGTAAAACCAGCCCACAGGCGCGAAGTCCATTGATGCTCACCGAACACGGTATAAGCGGTCGCGGTCGCCCAGTATTGCAGCGGCGGTTTTTCGAAGTATTTCAGATCGTTCAGACGCGGGGTTACCCAGTCACCCGAGACCACCATTTCACGCGGAATCTCCGCGTACCGTCCTTCATCCGGCTTGATCAGGGTGCGATATTCGAGATTGGAGAACCAGACAATGGCGACGACGATCAACAGCCACAACAGCTGCCTGCTTGAATTTCGTATCATTGTGGAGTCGCGTACATAAGGTAAACCGGACAAAATTTCATGATTCATTCCCGGCAAAAAACTATTGATTAAAATATGAGTCGCAATTTTAACTGTTACTGCACGATTGCTTCAACTTTTCGCAACAAAGTGTTTCAGTCTCACACGGCTCTGACCTGTTTGATACTTGTTGTGCCTCTGCAAAACCAGCCAATGCCGACCCGCCTCCTCAACCATCCTTGCTAATCTGCCACCGCTTCGACAGCCACTTTCGCCCAACCCTGCGCAAAGGTGATGCGCAAGCCATCACCGGCGGCCAGTTGACTCGCATCAGACACCAGATGACCTTGCGCATCCTGCACCAGACTGTAACCGCGTGCCAGCACTTGATCGGGATTGAGCATGCCCAAGTGCTGCATCGCCGCATCCAGCCTGCTCTGACGCATGATCTGCAATGTACGCCCCGCCTTAACCAGTCGCGCACTCAGATGTGACTGTTTATCCAGCAACCTGGCGAAATCGCTGCCAGCGTTACGTAAACGCTGAGTATAAGACTGACACTGCCACAACTGCTGTTGCCGGCTGTGCGTAAAACCACGTTGCATACGCTGCTGCAACTGATCCAGATGCAGTTTTTGTCTTTGCAATTGCTGTTCGGGATGAACCACTCGGCATTGCAAATAATCCACCGCCTGCATGGCGCTTTGCAGACGATGACGCATCGGGCGTATCAGATGCTGAGCCGTGTCGCGCAGTCCTTGCATCAAGGCATGACGATCCGGCACCACGCGTTGCGCGGCGGCTGTCGGGGTAGGCGCACGTTCATCGGCGACAAAATCGGCGATGGTGAAATCCGTCTCATGCCCCACGCCACTTATTACCGGAATCAGGCTGCCCGCAATGGCTCGCGCCACGATTTCTTCATTGAATGCCCACAAATCCTCGATGCTACCGCCGCCGCGACACACGATTAGCACTTCGCATTCGGCACGGCTATTGGCAATACCAATCGCCGCCGCAATTTTTTCCGCACTGCCCGCCCCTTGTACCGGCGCGGGATACAACACCACCGGCACACCGGGTAGACGCGTTTTTAACGTGGTCAATACATCGCGCAATGCGGCAGCCTGCATTGAGGTAATGATACCGATGCGTTTAGGGAATATTGGCAGAGGCCGTTTACGCCCGACATCAAACAAACCTTCCTGTTCCAACTGCTGTTTAAGCCGCTCAAACTTCTCATATAAAACGCCCAATCCAGCCGGGCGCAACTGTTCGACGGTCAATTGAAACTCACCGCGCGCCTCATACAAACTGGCAGATGCCAGCAGCTCAACATGCATCCCGTTCGCCAAGGGGCGCTCCAGCTGGGACAGCTTGTTGCGGAACATCACACAACGCACTTGCGCCTGCTCATCCTTGAGCGCGAAGTAGCTGTGACCCGAGGCAGCCCTCACCAGATTGGAAATTTCCCCGCCCACCCACAGCAGCGGAACGTTGCCTTCCAGTAACTGATTGATTGCACGGGTGAGTTCCGCGACCCGCAGCACACGCGGCTTTTCTTCAAAAAAAACACGACCTGACATATTGACAATCCTGAATTATTCACAAAGCCAGAGAACACGGGGGTTTGCGACCAGCTCTCAGTAATAAAATATACACACTTACGGTAACTTATTGTTTTTATTATATTTATTTGTTTAATAAAAATTAAGCAGCGTAAGAAAAACCCTTATAGTTCACCGCTCTAAAGGTGTTCTCCCCAGCCTTATCCACAGAGTTATCCACAGATACTGTGGGTAAACAAAAATACGCTTTAATAACGAGTGCTTAAGCGGCCATTGTAAAAGAAGATTCTGAGAAATCTTGCTCAACTCACCGCGACACGCTACAGTTGCGACCCCGGAAGCGCAAATTGCAACTATAGTCGTGTTTGAATCACGCTGCGTTTCCACAATTTAAGCACATTTGGAGAATCCGCGTGTTTGCAATCGTAGAAGCGGCCGGCTGGCCGATTTGGTTTTTGATTTTTGCCTCAATTATTGCCGTAGGACTGATTACAGAACGACTCATCTATCTGCGCAGCAGCCGGGTCAATCCCCCCGCTTTGCTCAATGACGTCGTTTCAGAACTCAAGCAACACGGAGTCAGCGAAGATATGTTAGCTCAACTGAGCAAGAATTCACCACTGGGTTATATTTTCGCCAACGGACTCAAGAACATCAAATCGACGCAAGACGTGATGAAAGAATCCATCGAGGAAGCCGGACGCGCGATGACGCATGATCTGGAGCGTTTTCTCACCACCTTAGGCACTATCGCTTCCATCAGCCCGCTGCTGGGATTATTCGGCACAGTCGTCGGCATGATCGAGATCTTTGGCGCACAAACTGCAGCTGGCAACAGCCCGGCCATCTTAGCCCACGGTATTTCCGTAGCGCTATACAACACCGCCTTCGGTCTGATCGTCGCGATCCCCAGCATGATTTTCTACCGTCACTTCCGCGCCAAAGTAGACAGCCTGACCGTCGAAATGGAGCAGCAGGCGATCAAACTGGTCGAAGTCGTGCACGGCCAGCGTAAGGGTTAAACAAAAATGAATTTTCAGCGCGGACGCACCCGTGAAGAGCCGGAAATCAATCTGATTCCGATGATCGACGTGTTGCTGGTAATATTGATTTTTCTGATGGTCACGACCAGCTATGCAAAATATTCGGAGTTGCAAATCAACCTGCCACAAGCTGGGGGAGCTGCCACTGCCGATAAAATCAAACCGATCAACGTTTCACTCGATGCCTCAGAACGCTATGCGATTAATAGCGCAGAGATCAATTACACCGGTATCGCCGGATTGGCTTCCGCATTAAAAAAATCGGCAGCCGGTCAAGCCGATCCTGTGATCGTCATCAACGCCGATGCCAAAACGCCGCATCAGGCGGTCATCAACGTGATGGAAGCGGCCAGACAAGCGGGCTACAGCCGCATCACCTTCGCCACACAAAACGAAGCCAACTAAAGACAATTTATCCACGAAAAACACGAAAAACACGAAAAACACGAAATAGTTAATCCGCGCAATCTACTTACAACTGCTTTTCCCAATGAAATTTAAGCAAACCAAACAAAGCGAATCTGCTTGATCATTTGCTGTTTATTTTCAGTTTTGTTCGTGATTTTCGTGTATTTCGTGGACAACGGTTTTTTAAGGAACCTTAATGGCCGGACTTGAAAACTACTGGTATCGATCAAGCTTCGCCCATCTGATACTACTGCCGGCAAGCTGGATTTTTGGCGCACTGGCGGCCTTACGGCGAACACTTTACCGGCTTCACATTCTTAAAAGTGTCCGACTAGACGTCCCTGTAATCGTGGTCGGTAATATCAGTGTAGGAGGAACCGGCAAGACGCCGTTAACTCTCGCCCTCGCACAACAACTCATCAATCGCGGACGGCATCCGATCATCATCAGTCGCGGCTACGGCGGCGATGGATGCCAGCAACAAGTCACATCAGACAACACCGCCGACCAGACCGGTGATGAACCGCTACTGATGGCGCGCCGCAACCTCTGCCCGGTATGGGTGGGGAGGGATCGCGTTAGCACAGCCATTCAGGCCTTGCAGATTCACCCGGAATGCGATGTCGTGCTGTGCGACGACGGTTTGCAGCACTATCGCTTGCAACGAGACGTGGAAATTGTCGTCATTGATGGCACGCGGCGCTTCGGAAATGGTTATTTGCTTCCGGCAGGTCCTTTGCGTGAACCCATCTCGCGCCTGAACAGTGTCGATGCCGTGATCATCAACGGCGATCAGGGCATAAGTAA
>CAISHO010000149.1 GCA_903885165.1 uncultured Nitrosomonadales bacterium
CGCCTGTGCCGTGGTCGCAAAACCGCCGGGTACGTTTACGCCGGACGTGCTCAGATTGGAAATCATCTCACCGAGCGATGCGTTCTTTCCGCCCACTTCGGGGATGTCGTTGATGCCGAGCGACTGGAAGGGGATAACGTAGGGTTGCATGTACTTCTCCTGTTGTATGCGTTTGCGATGTGTGCCGAAACAACGGCGATTATGAACCTAGTTGTAACTTTATTAACATTAATGTTCTGAGGTTTTGCAATGTCCTTCACAATGGTTGCCGCATCCACCGCAACCCAGCTTGCGCGCAGGCCCAAATTCAGGATGGTGTTCGGCAAAACGATGCGCCAGATATTCAACGACGATAAAGCCGAGCAACATGGCCAGCATCAGTGCTATCGTGACCAAATAAATCATTCTCCACCTCCTATACCTGAAAAGCCCATAAAGGACAGGGACAGCAATCCGCCCAGAATCACGCTGATAGCAGCGCCTTGTACCAGTGTCGGAACATTGGACAACTGCATCCGTTCACGCAATCCGGCCATCAAGATCAGCGCCAGCGTAAAGCCAATCCCCCCGCCTATGCTGTAAGCGAGTGATTGAGCGAAGTTGTAATTACGTGCGGTCTGAAACAGCGCAACGCCTAATACCGCGCAATTGGTGGTGATTAGCGGCAAATAAATTCCCAACTGGCGAAATAATTCCGGGAAAGTCTTTTTCACAAACATTTCAACGAGTTGCACCGCGCAAGCGATCACCGTAATAAAGGTGATCACGCTCAAAAATTCCAGATGAAAATGCACCAGCAGCATGTTCAAAAAATAGGCCGATACCGAGGCGACCAGAATCACAAAGGCGGTCGCAATCCCCATCGGCACGGCGGTGCTGAGTTTTTGCGAGACGCCCAAAAACGGGCACATCCCCAAAAACATCGCCAGTACAAAGTTGCCCGGCAGAATGGTGGTCAGCAGAATATTGGCAATAGTATCGTTATTCATGCCTGCACTCCCAGCGTCCGCTTGGTTTTATAGTGATCAAAGGCGGCAAACACGATCAGCCAGCCAGCCAGCACGAAGAAGCCACCCGGCGGCAGCACCATCACCACCCAGGGTTGGAAGTGCGGACCGAACAGTGAGATGTCGAACAATTTGCCGGCACCCAGAATTTCCCGCACACAACCGATGGCGAACAAGCCTAAAGTAAAGCCAAAGCCCATCCCGATCGCATTGAGCATGGCCGGCATAGGCGGATTCTTGGCGGCATGCGCTTCAGCACGTCCCAGCAAAATGCAATTGGCCACGATCAGTTTGATGTAAGCACCCAGCGCTTCATACAGATCTAGGCTAATCGCCTGTATCGCATAGTCCACCACGGTGACGAAGGTCGCAATGATGACGATATAACTGGCGATACGCACCTGTTTAGGGATCGAGTGTCGCAGCAGCGAGACCAGCAAACAGGAGGCGCCCAGCACAAAGGTGGTGGCCAACCCCATTGAGATGGCATTCACCGCCGAAACCGTCACGGCCAGCGTCGGACACATACCGAGAACCATCACAAAGATAGGATTTTGCTTCCAGATCCCGTCCAGAAATTCGTCGAAATTTGAAGGTGCACTCATGATGGACTCCTCAGTTTTTCAAGATGCGGTAACAGTCTGGGCAGCAGTATTTGCGTAGATTCATTGATTCCGCGTCCTACCGCCTTGGAGGTGACCGTCGCCCCGGAAATGGCATCGATCTGCCAGGCACCGGACTTAGTGCCGTGTTTGACCGTCTTCACCGCATTGGCCAGGCTTTGCAAATCGGCAGACAAATGCACATCCAGCGATTCAAAGTTTTTCAAGAAATCCTGATCGGTCAGAATCTTGTCGCCGATGCCTGGCGTCTCGCGCATAGAAATTACGCCGATGCCGGTGATGGCCTGCTTTTCAGTGTCATAGGCATACAACACGCGCACCTGATCGGCATAACCTGCGGATGACGCTTCGGCAGCAATACCGGCTAACTTCTTCGCCGCATCATACACTGCATAAAAAATCACAGCACCTGCAGGCGGCTGATCCAACCCTGCTGCTGCGACGATCCCTTTTTCGGTCGCGTAATAAGTCACCACGCTCTTTGCCGTCGGCAGGACTTTAAATACCTGACGTTCGAGGGCTAGCTTACGGTTGGCATCGGCGGCAGGCAGGGTGACCTGATAGACGCCGACGATGATGATGCCGCAGATGACAGACACCAACCCCAGCGTGCGCACCATCGCAAAACTGGGTGTTTTTACTTCTGGGGCATCACTCATGACTTACCTCGTGTTTCACCCAGAATACGGGGTTGGTTGAACTGATCGAGCAAGGGCGCGGCCGCATTGGCGATCAGGATGGCATACATCACCCCTTCGGTCAGTCCCCCGAAGTAACGGATCATCACCGTCACGATGCCGATTAGTGCGCCGTACAGCCAGACACCGCGCGGCGTAATCGGAGATGTTGCCATGTCGGTCGCCATAAACCAGGCACCCAACATCAACCCGCCGGAGAGCAGCACAAAGGTGGGCGCAGGATAACGATCCGGTTGCACCAGATGAAAAGCCGCTGCGACCAGCATTGCACTGCCCATCACCGACACAGGGATACGCCAGTCCAGATATTTCTTGAACGCCAAATACAGACCGCAGACCAGAATCAGGATGGCGGAAGTCTCCCCCGCACTGGCGGTCACTTGTCCGGTCAAAAAATCCATCGTCGAGGCGGAGACATTCTCAAATTTCCAGCGCGCCATAGGCGTCGCCCCGGTAAATGCGTCCATACCTTGCAACTTAATCCAGTGAACGATATCCGGTGGCGACATAAACGGCGCCGTCAGCGTTGTAGGGATGCATTCAACAAAGCGATTGGGTGTAAAGGCCGGCACCCAGGTACTGATCGCAGTCGGAAACGCCGCCTGAACAAAGGCGCGTCCGATTAATGCGGGATTAAACGGGTTCTGCCCCAGACCGCCAAACAGCGATTTGCCCAGCCAGATGGCAGTAAAACCTGCCACTACGCCCATCCACAAGGGAAAAGACGGCGGCAGCGTCAGCGCCAGCAGCACACCAGTGATTACGGCACTCCAATCAGACAGGGTATCTGCCGTCCCGGAGATAGTACTATTGATGCGTTCGGCCGCCAGACAGGATATTGTCACCACCAGGATCAGCAGCGCGGCTGACAGGCCATATTGCCACACTGAAAAAGCACAGATGGGCAACATGGAATACACCACGTTGCGCATGATGGTCGGCACATTGCTGCCGCTGTGCTGGTGAGGGGCGGCACGTAACTCGATTTGGCTCATGCTGAGTTCTTCCTGTCTTTAAGAAAAGACTTGGCTACACGAAATTGTTGCACCAGCGGAATATGCGAGGGGCACACATAGCTGCAGCAACCGCACTCAAAACATTCGCTCAAAAAGAATTTATCCGCCATCAGATCATACTCGCGCTTTGCGGCGAGTAAACCCATCTGGGTGGGATTGAGCTTTTTAGGGCAGGCATTGACGCACTCTCCGCAGTGGATGCAAGGATAAGTGTGCGGCACGGCCACTTCCCTTTTGCCGAACGCCAGTACACCGCATACGCCCTTGGTGACAGGAATATCCAGTGAGGCGATGGCATTTCCCATCATCGGGCCGCCCAGTATCACTTCGCTGGCGCTGCTCTTTGCTCCCACATAATCGAGCAAGAAGCGCAACGGCGTCCCCAGCGGCACAATGTAATTGCCCGGACGCGCAACCGCAGGACCCGCGACCGTCACCACGCGTTCGGTCATGCCCTCACCCAGCGGCAGCAATCGGCCGACATACGCCAAGGTCATCACGTTGTTCATCACCACGCCGATCGAGGAGCTGCGTTTGCCAACCGGCACTTCACGCCCCAGTAGCGCATGCGTCAGCGTTTCTGCCGCTCCCTGCGGATATTTTGTTTCCACCACTTTGATCGTGACCGTGCCGTCTGCGGGCAGCGCGGCCTCCAGTGCGGCCACCGCATCCAGCTTATTGTCTTCCACACCGATAATCGCACGCGGCGCACCACACACCCGCATCGCATATCCGATGCCGGCCATGATTTGTTGCGCTCTTTCCACCATGATGCGATGATCACAGGTCAGAAAAGGTTCGCATTCGGAACCGTTCACGATCAACGTGTCTATGACGCAACCGTTAGGTGGGATCAGTTTGGCATGAGTGGGAAATACCGCCCCGCCCTTGCCTGCCACGCCGATCTCCTGCATGACAATAGCCAGCTCGACCCCGTTCAGGCCGTCCAGATTGTGCGGGTTGCGCACCCTCACTTCCTGACCATCCGCCTCATACACGCGAATGACGATCGCCATCTCCATTTCGCCGGTATCGCAGGGAATAGGCGAAATCGCTTCGACTACCCCGGTGGCAGGAGCATGAATCGGCAGCGAGAACATCCCGTCAGCCCTTGCAATCACCTCACCGCGCAACACTTCCTGACCGACCGTGACGATCGCAATCGCCGGTTTCCCGATGTGTTGCGACAGCGGCACATACAATTTAGGTGCGAACGGAAATCTGCGTATCGGCAAATTTCCGGTTTCCTTGTGGTACTCCGGATGTATGCCGTGTTCGAAGGTTGCCACGCGCTTTTGAAAGGGCAGTCTCATGTTAATGGAACTTCTCAGCCCGCAATTTCAGTTTTTCCAGATTGATTTCATTCATATTCCATGGTGTTCCGGGATGAATGATGCCGGCCGTACACTTTTCTGCTGCCTTGACGATATCGAGGAAACTGCCTGCACGAGGATTGATGATGACCGCCTTTTTCGACGCGTCATAGGCAAACATTTTCGGGTTGATATTGATGCATTCGTCGCAGGCTGTACATTCCGGCGTATCGATATAGACTGCCTCAAAATCTTCCGCAGCACTGTTCGACGCGCTATTTGGCGCAATAGTGGGTGCTACACCTGTCAAACCGGCCGAGAGTTGCTGTATCAACTCCTGTCGCACGCGATTGGCGATCGTCTCTTCATTGACCATGGGACGATTAAGCCCTGCGATGTCCTTGAGTTGCTGCCAGAAATTCCGGCGTTCCTCACAGGACAACACCATCTCAACCGATACCAGCACGCGCAACAGGCGGTTCTTCTTGTCCACTGTCCAGATGTAGGGGAACTTACCCGTACGTTCATCTTCAGACAAATCGAGGAAGTCGCCCAGCAACACCATGTCGTCGTTCCATGTTTCCGGCGGGGCCTTCTTGAACTGCTTGGAAAAACGTCCTTCCGACAACGCGAAATCGGCAAAGGTCAACGGCAGGGTAAGTGTTTTCTTCTCGCCAGCTTCATCAACATAATCAAGATTGTAGGTCACCCAATCCGCATCGAGATTAGGATTACCTTCAAGGCTTACGCATTCGGAGAAGGTCACGCCCAGATCCGGGTTGTAACGGAACAGCGGGAAGGCACGCGATTCAACCGCGATCTTGCTCTGCACCACCGCGCTGTTGTCACCTACGCCGTGTTCAGGCGGGCAGACGGCATACACGTTAAACAGGGCAGGACGGCGACTGTTCAGCCCATCGATAAAGCTCTCCAGCAAATGCGTGGTACTGGACAACGCCCCCTGCATCACGAAGGAGGTGCGGTGCGCCATACCGATCACACTAATTTCCTTGCGATTTTCAGTCTTACCGTGTTTGTTGGCACCGTACGGTGACATATCCGCCACCTGTCCGATAAAGCCGGATGTACAGGCCTGACCGCCGGTATTGGAATACACCTGCGTATCGACGATCATAATCTTGATCGGTTTACCTGACATCAGGGCACGCGACAGATTCTGGAAGCCGATATCGAACATCGCCCCGTCACCGCCGATCGCAACCACAGGCGGACACAACAGCCATTCTTCGTTACTCAGTTGTTCCCAGGTAAAGTGGGCAAATTCCAGATCGCTTTGCTCCGGATCGTAGCCGCCAGCCAACTCCATCTCGACCATGCGCACCGCCTTGAAGCCTTCCACCATCTTAGCCATATGACCTTCGAACACACCCATCGCCACAGAGGGAGAATCCTGGAACAAATTGGATGTCCACGGGAAAGGATACGGGTTAAACGGGAAGGTGGAAGCCCACACCGAGGTACAACCCGTGGAGTTGATAATCCCCATTTCCGCACGGCCGTTTTTGGATGGACCTTCCAGATAGCGCCAGCGCAAATCCTTCAACTTTTCAAGCATTTGCGTAACACGACGCAACCATGCCGGATCAATCGGTTGACCGGATTGTGATTGCAACAGACTAGCCGAGAGATTCGCCAGCGTCAGATCATGCCCTGCGTGCGCAGCAATCGCCTGCCTCAAACCGTCGGTATCGGTCAGATCGACACTCGCGCTGAGCTTCATTTTGACATGGGTTTCCAGATTCACGATCAGCGTATCGAGTTTGCTCAGGTACTTCTTCACACGTTGCTGCATCAGTGCCGTCACGGTGCTGGTGAACAGGTGTATGGTCGATTTCTCGCCGCAACCCAAACATGCGCCGTCACCGCTGACCAGCGAGTTGTAATTCTTCTTGTCCAGCAACAGCGTTTCCAGTGCACCTATTTTTTCATCCAGATCGTCGATGCGGCTGTATTGCTCAGGGGTAGTCGGCAGATCCAACCAGAAATTCCAGTCTGCACGCAACGTTTCTATGCTCGCAGGTGTTTGCGTGACCATAGTCAGCGCATTGTCATCGCATACATCCACGCAGATCGCACAGCCCTTGCAGGTATAAGGATTGACGGTAATCGAGAACAGGCCGCCTGCACCCTTTTCCTTCTTTTCCTTCAAATTCCAGTACGGTTTAGTGGTGGCAAATTTAAAACTACCAATACCATCGCGCAACAGATTCAATTCGACTTCCAGACGGGTACGATCTTCGCCTTGGGTTGGATCTTCAACAAAACATTCGGTGATGGCATGCGCCAACAGACCGCGCACATCCAGACCATCGCTGTTTAATGCGTTGCGCAGCTTCTTCTCGACCACGCGATTGAATTTACGCAGGAAGCGGGTCGGACGTCCGCTCGTTTCAATTTTCTGCACCACGCTGTTCAACACATCAGACACGGTTGATACCAGGCCGGGAATCGCACTGTCCGGGCATTGAGTGAAACACTCTCCACAGGCGGTACAGTTTTCCGCATTCCATTCCGGATACTCAAAACGAACACCCGTCATATCGCGATACACGCCGGTGACTGCCGGGATCACCGAGAGACCCATAAATGGATCGACCAGATTGTCCGACCCCTGACCCTTCATATAGAAACTGCCAGTCGCTTCCCAGAAGCGGTGAATATCGGAGATACCCCCATCGCCTTCGGGCAGCCGTTTCAACATAATCGGCAATGCAGGCGCCGCCTTGGCTGTTATTTTAGCGCGCTGACCGACTTTCATCTGATCTGGGGTGATTTCGAAGATTTCTTCGTAACCGCGACGCACCACGCGTAAATTGTCTGAGACGATACGCTTGCCCTTCTTACCGAACTTGGATTCGAGCTGATTTTCGATGGCGGTAAACAACGTTTCTTCGCCGAGGCCCGCACGTTCCTTGACATCCGAGGCATGGAAGAACGCGCCCTGGAAGGCATTTCCCTGCATACGCAGTTGCAAATCGACATTGAAAGATTCTTCGCGAGCAATTTTGAACGCATCCAGATAGAACACGCGGATCTTGTTGTCCACGATGTATTTCTGGGTGTGCACGGGGAATGTCTCCCACACCGCGTCCGTGCTGTCCAGATTACTCTGGATGATAAACACACCGCCCGCTTTCAGGCCTTCCAGTGCATTGGTGTGCAGGAAAACCTGCGGGTCTGGCGATAAAACGACATCGACGTGAGTGTATTCGCAGTTGATGCGGATAGGCTCAGGCGCTGCTGACAGATAGTAAGTCGTCGGTTGCCCCTTCTTTTCGGAACCGTATTTAGGATTGGCCTTGATATCCCAACCCAGCAATTCAAACAGGGTCATCGCCAGATTTTTACCCGTAGTCACCGCCCCCCAGCCGCCGATCGAGTGCATACGCACGGCAATCGCGCCTTTGGGCAACAGATTCGGATTTTCAGAACCGCGTAACGCCAGCGCCTTGATGTTAGGATAGCCGGCCTGCAAGGTTTGCTGACGGATTTCCTGCTTGGGCGTAGCAGATTCGTCGCGCACGAAATCGACCGACAGATAGTAGAATTTTCGATGCGCCGCGTCAGGTAGCATGTTTTCCACGGCTGCAATCAGTCCTTCCGGCTGCAGATCGCGTGACCCCAAACCGTAACAACCGGAATACAAAGCTGGCATATCTTTAACATTGCTGTAGGTGGCGTAGCCGGCATAGGAATCTTCACGACCATTCTCTAAACACTTGGAAACGGTGGAACGCACTTCGCGCATCAGCGGCAGATCTTCCGACAATGGCTGATCGGTACGTTCTAACACCGCCACACCCTTTTTGCCTTTGAGCACATGACCCAACAGATCACCGGGGAAGGGACGGAACATCGTCATATTGACCACGCCGACGCGAATCTTGCGGTTCTCGCGCAGCCAGTCGGCCACGGCTGCAGCCTGCACCGTCATGCTGCCTTGACCCAAAATCACATATTCAGCGTCTTCGCAGCGGTAAGCGTCGATACGCTGATAGCGCCGTCCGGTCAGCGCATAGAATTCATCCATGCAAGTGTCGGCCAGTTCCGCAATATGATCGAAGAAATACGGACGCTGCGCTGCAACAGCCTGCATATAGGCATCCTGATTCGCCACCCCGCCGGTCATCATCGGGTTATCCACATCCCAGCTCGCAGGCACGCGGCGGCGCTTAGGGCCGTACAGCATCACTTGAGCAGGGGTCGGCGTATCAATAATGTCGTCGGCAGCACCTAAGTATTCGGCGATCAGTTCACGCTCAGGAACTTGCATGGGTTCGATCAGATGGGTAGTCAGGAAGCCGTCTTGCCCCACCATCGCGGGAGTGAGCGAGAGCTCAGCGGTCTTGCGTGCGATCATGTTCAGATCGGCCGCTTCCTGCGCATTCTTCGCCATCACCTGGATGAAGCCGGTATCGTCCGCACAGTGGTAATCATCATGCGCGCAATGCACATTCAGGCTAGCCTTGGTGATCGCGCGACAACCCAGATTCAGCACATAAGGCAGACGCTTACCGACAGCGGTATACAGCGACTCGTGCATAAAGGCCAAGCCTTGCGACGAAGTGAAGTTCACTGCGCGCAAACCGGTCATGGCCAGACCCGCTGTGACACCGGCAGCCGCGTGTTCGGATTCAGGTTCTACAAAAATCAATGGATTGCCGGCGGCATTTAAATGGCCACGGGCCACTTCTTCCGCCCAGTACTCACCCATCTGCGTAGAAGGGGTAATCGGGTAGGCGCCCGCCCCTTGTGAGGCTTCGCGCTCCACCATGATCACTGCGGTATTGCCGTCGATCGCATCGCGCGTACCGGGGTACTTGAACTGCACCGTACCGGCTTCCGAATCCGTCGCTGCGCCGAGTAGTTTGAATTGTTTGAATTTGTTGAACATGATTTCCCCTAGGCGATGACAGGTAATGGTTCGGTACGGATGATTTTTTTGGCAGACTTACCCTTGGTGATACATTCATTGTCGAGCCAGACAATCGCGCCGGTCGGGCAGCGTTCAATCGCTGCGCGCTGTGCCAGCGCATTTTTTTCATAATCGATGACGGCGAGATTTTTTTCCAGGCGGATCAACCCAGGCGCGCCATCGACTACACAGCGACCGCAGGCGGTACAGGCCACTTCGCAGGTAGCCTCCGCCGCATCAGGCTCATCCTCGTTGCGGCATGCCATCCAGAGCTTTTTGGTAACACCTTGAATAGAAAATAGATTCTTAGGACAAATATCGACGCAGTCGCCGCACGCCGTACACTTGGCCAGATCGACTACCGGCAAGCCCTGTTTATCCATGACGATCGCATCAAAATCACAGACATCGGCGCAATCGCCCAGCCCCAGACAACCCCAGGAGCAGCTTTTACCTCCGCCACCGGCCACGGACGCGGCGCGACAGGAAGATAAACCACCGTAATGGGCACGCATTTTGGCGACGTGATGTCCACCCGCGCAGGCCAGACGGGCGACACGTTTTTCCACGTTACCCATCGCTACACCGAGGAGGGCAGCAATATGTTTGTTTTGTTCTGCGGTATTGACGGTACATGAGGCGGGTTCAATTTCGCCCGTGACCGTTTTTTCAGCAAAGTTGCGGCAACCGGCCGTGCCACAAGCACCACAATTGGAATGCGGCAGCAATTCTTCGACTAGATCGATGCGGGGATCTTCGTACACGTAAAGGCGTTTACTGGCGATGGCGAGGAAGAACGCAAGCATGCTTCCCAAGCAAGCCATAAACACTCCCGTGACGAGCACGCTGTAAACAGTTCCCATGTCTTTCTCCGTCCTGATAAATATGCACTGAGAACTGATGTATCATCTCTCTTTGGCTGCGACTATCAACGCTTTACTTAGTATTAGTAAAATTATTAAACCTTATTATTAGTAATATTATTATCATGTGTTGCACAATAAACTAAGCCACAATCATTTCGCGAATCAATTGTTTCAATTATCATTATTAATATTTGGAATGTTTAGGTTTTAGCGGGGGGGGATAAATGAATACAGACAAACAGAGTTATTATAAAAATAATCGCTTGAAGCAAATGCGCGCCTTTTGTGAGGTGGTGCGCACCGGCAGCGTCACCCTGGCAGCTCAAAAGCTGTTTTTAAGCCAACCTTCGGTCACGCTACAAATTCAGGCGATGGAACGTGAATTGGGTGTGATGGTATTCGAGCGACGCGGGCCTGTGCTGAAACTGACACCGGATGGCGAAGTCTTGTACACACTGGCTAAACCGCTGGTGGACGGCATCGACAGTTTGCAGGAAAACTTCATCGCCCAGCACGACAAACTGGAGTCGGGCGAGTTGAATATTGGTGCTGGCGAATCCACCATCCTGTATATCCTGCCTGAGGCAGTGCAACGTTTTGTCACCGCCCACCCGCACATCCAACTCAAAATACACAATGAGACCGGACGCGATGGCCTGAAGATGTTACGCGCCGACGAGATTGATTTTGCGGTGGGTTCGATGCTGGATGTAGCGGACGATATCACCTATCAACCGGTCGTGACCTTTGATCCGATGCTGATTACGCCGCTCGACCATCCTCTGGCCAAGATGGAGAATGTCACACTTGAGGATATCAGCCAGTACGGCATGATCCTGCCGCCCCGTCACCTCTCGACCTGGCGTATGGTCAAGTACGTGTTCCAGCAGCACAACCTGACTTTTGCCGTCACACTGGAAGCGGGCGGTTGGGAAGTGATCAAGAAATACGTGGAACTGGGCATGGGTATTTCTATCGTGACCGATATCTGTCTGATCGGCACCGAGAAGTTGGTCAGCATCCCGCTCAAACAATATTTCCCTCAACGCGGCTACGGTCTGGTGATGCGCAAGGGTAAATTCCTGTCACCGCAAGCCAGACGCTTTGTCGCAATCCTCAAAGAGGTTTACGGCATCGAAGACGCGCCCACAAGCATCGGAATATCGGATTAATATTAAATATAATCAACGAGTTATATTTTACTTTTCCGGGATAATGGTCAGCACTTCGGAACCGGCATCGTATTGTTGCAAATAGGCGGCGATGGTTTCGAACGTTGCGGTAACTGGATCGCCAGGCTGATCCGAGGTGGCAATTTCAGCGCTGAAGAGTGAGCCCAGCGCCAGCTTAAACGGATTGACTTTGACCGGTTGCGCCTTAAAGTAGGCTTTTTCGTTCGCCTTGATACGCCTCAGATCGCTGGTTTGGTAAATCGCCGCGCTGATCACATCCAGCGTGTGTTCGGTGCAATTTTGTTTCCCCAACGTGTAGGGATTGGCGATCAGCGAATAGTGCGGATCGTGCAACGCCGCATAAGTCGGTGAATTGATCACATCCAGTAGCCGCTGTTGCAAATTCGCGGATGGAATGATAATCCCCGCCTCCAGCACCGCCACACCGGCAAAGAAATCTACCGGAAAATCCTGAACCAGGGTACTTATTTCAGGGTGATCGTTCTGCTGATATAGATTATAAATCGCATATCCCGGAATCTTTCGCCCGTCTGCGGTGGTAATCTGCGAATACACCGCAAAAGCCACATGGGTGAAATGCATGCCCTCGGGCAATTCGGCAGCCGGACGCCCCATGCGCGCCAAAATAGCGACATGCGCCCCTTTTCCTGACAGCGTTTTTTCCACCTGCTTAGCAAACTTGATAATTTGATCCGCTGAAAAATGGATTTCTTCCGCCGCTGAACTGCTGCCATTAACCGCATAGACCGGCAGAATCGTGGTGGCCAGCAGCATGGCTGCAAATGTTAATTTTGTTAATGAGCGATTGATTATCATTTATTTTCCTGTTTAACAGAGCGCTCTGCGCCGGTGATTAAATGGCTTTATCCGACTTCGGCTGAGCCGGTTTTTTCAACGCCTCATCAGGCGGCATCA
Source organism: uncultured Nitrosomonadales bacterium (assembly GCA_903885165.1). Classification (GTDB taxonomy): domain Bacteria; phylum Pseudomonadota; class Gammaproteobacteria; order Burkholderiales; family Gallionellaceae; genus Gallionella. Next base: position 12,568 of record CAISHO010000149.1, read on the forward strand.
CGGTAATCGTTTCATCTGTAATTTCCAGCGGCGCACCGATCGGCGCAGTGGCCGCCCGTGCAGAATCGCGCGCTGCCTGACTTGAAACCGCACCAGCCGTGCCGCTAACCAGACCGCCTATCGCCAGCGGAATGGCTGACGCCGCTGAAGTGACTTGTCCTGAAGCGGCAATCGAATGTCCGGCACTGGCGCTGGCATGTGAACCGGATTGAACCGCATTCGCCGAAGCTTGTCCCGAGTGTGTCTGGTCTGCGGCAAAGGCTGAGGATGACATCATCAGGGCGATGACTAAACAATGATTCAGTTTCATGTTAACTCCTTTCAAGTTATGCAACGATTAACGCTCAGGCGTGATAATAAACATTTCCGAGCCTTCGTCATACTTTTGTAGATATTGGGCGATGGTTTCAAAGGTTGCGGTGACCGGACTACCGGGTTGATCCGAGAGGGTAATTTCTGATGAAAACATCGCGCCCAGCATCAGTTTAAAACCGCTGACATTCACCGGCTGCGCAACGAAATAGGCCTTCTCGGCCGCCTTGATCCGCTTAATATCCCCGGTTTGATAAATGGCCGCATTGATCACATCCAGCGTGTGTTCGGTGCAGTTCTGCCGCCCCAGCGTGTAGGGATTGGCGATCGCAGAATAATGCGGGTCGTGCAGTTGCCGGTAAACCGGCGAGGTGATGGTATCGAGCAGGCGCATTTGCAAACGTGGAGAGGGAATAATCACGCCCGCTTCGAGCTCTGCAACACCGGCAAAAAAATCGACCGGAAAATCCTGTACCAGGGTACTGGTATCGGGATGCTCATTACTCTGATACTCGTTATAGACGGCATATCCGGGCAGCTTACGACCGTCTGCCGTGGTGATTTGTGAATATAACAGGAAAGAGACATGGGTAAAATGCATACCATCGGGCAATTCCGCAGCAGGCCGACCGGCACGCGCCACGATCGCAACGCGCGCGCCCTTGGCCGCCAACACCCGCTCCACCTGTTTGGCAAACCGGATAATCTGTTCCGGTGGGAAATATGCTTCTCCACCAGCCATGCTGCCGGCACCGGCCGTCAAACAGAAGAACAAGGCAATAATACCGGACAGATAGCGCATAAATTCCTCATGCTGGTAATACGAACTAGCGTATTTTATACCACCTGAACGCCTTTTATTCCACTGCGATCAGGTGCTGTGCTATCTTTGTACTAATTGATTCTCCCTTAGCCACCATGAGCCTGTTTGCCCTGATTGTTGCCCTTTTACTGGAGCAACTCCACCCGCTGTCAGTGCGTAAGTATCTGCACGACTGGCCACAAGTGTACGTCGATTATTTTCAGCACCTCTTCAATTCGGGTGAATATCGTCACGGCAAAATCGCCTGGTGGCTGGCTGTGGTACCGCTATTGCTGCTGGTCGTGCTAACACAATGGGGGCTCACTTATATCCACCCGATATTATCATTAATATTCAATATACTAGCATTGTATCTATGCATGGGATTCGGCAAATACAGTCATTATTTCACCGAAGTCCAGCAGGCATTGCGCACGGAAAACAGAGAAGCTGCTCACACGCTGTTGTCCAAATTACGCGGCCAGCCCTCACAGGGATTGAATACGGAAGAACTCGCACGTCTGACTATAGAAACTTCGCTGGTCGCCCTGCACCGTCATCTATTCGGTGTGATTGTCTGGTTTACCCTATTCAGCCTGTTAGGGCTGGGCGGCGCGGCAGGTGCCTTGCTGTATCGCCTAGGGCAGGGTTTGAACTCTCACTGGGCAGATGAAGCCAATGTCTATGCGCTCTCAGAGAGCCAATTCAGTGAGTTTGCAGCTAACATGCGCGCGCGTTTGGAATGGTTGCCTATCCGTCTGACAGCCGGCACCTTCGCCATCGTCGGCAACTTTGAAGACACCGCCTATTGCTGGCGCTCACAGGCGGCTTACTGGCCGGACAGCGAAACAGGAATTTTGCTGGCCAGCGCGGCCGGTGCATCGGGCATCCGTTTAGGTCTACCGATTTATCAGGACGGCGTATTGCTGGACAGACCCGAACTGGGCGTGGGTGAGAAAACCGGCGAGGCTGCCCTGCAATGCGCCATCCGACTGGTCTGGCGCTCGGTGGTATTCATGCTGGTCATGCTGTTCATGCTGACCATCGCCAGCTTGCTGGGCTAGATCACGATAATAAGTAGATTCAACATCCGAAACCTGACATTCGCGATGAACCGGTGTCGAGACATTGCAGAACTTCGCTAACCGTGATGGAGTTAACAATTTTTACATATCAATCTACTAATTCTGTGCAAGCCGTCCCGCGACGAGACCAGCCTGCACTACTCGGCGTTAAACAGAGATAGTGATTATATTGTCCTAACAATACCTAATTTTTCATCATATTCAAGAATCTCTACACCCACAGGGATGAGATGAAAATAGTTCCGCTTGTAGTACTCTGCTAAGCTTAATCCGCGCTTCTTGCTATAATCGCACAACACAAAAAGTGCCTTGCGATACTCTGGTGGGGCAAGATGAAAGTAATACATAGACTCATTCCAAACGGTGATTTTAGCGCTTGGAATGTTATCGCTAGATGTCCACCTATGTGACTTGCACTCAACGAGTACTGGAGGCTCAAGTGAGCCCAAGTCGAATTGCCGTTTTTTCTTCTCTTTCCAAGCACCCAGTGACACCGAATAATTTGCTTCCAACATCATACCTTGCTTCTGAAAGTAGCCCTTGGCAACAAACTCAAAATCTCTGCCCACATGAGCATTTGATATCGAGCCTATTCTCTGAAAGTTTTGGATATCCATATAGTTAATTACCTTTCAATCCCCCCATATAGAGAACTTGAATAACTGGTGAAACCTTTACTTCACCAGCTATTGTTTTGTATTGCGTATTTGCAATGTATTTTCCAAGTATGTATATATGCTGCTCAATTCGAAGTAATTGAGGATCAAATGAAACGGTCTTGTTATCTGTACGTAAAAAAGCATATCCGACAGTTATCAATTTCGGTATACGTTGACTGATGTCTATATAATTTTCAATTTTTCCTCGTAACAAATTTTGTTTTTCTTGAAAATCAATAATAACTTCTCCGTAATAGTACTGCTTGTCAGGC
>CAISHO010000150.1 GCA_903885165.1 uncultured Nitrosomonadales bacterium
GGCTGCGCAAGGGAATTGCGACATGATGCAGATTTTGTTTTTCGGTCCGGTGGCCGAGCGGGTCGGGTTGCGCGAGATGCAGTTGGAACATCGTGCCGGCATGGTGTTGCAGGATTTGGTGTCCCAATTAAAAGCGACTTACCCTGCGGCATTCGAGATCGTCTGTTTTACGGCCGTCAATGACACACAGACGCGCGAAATGCAATTGCCACTCCATGACGGTGATGAAATCGTGTTTATGGCTAAATTTTCCGGGGGCTAAGATGAGTGATCCGGTGCGTTTGCAGGAGGGAGACTTTTCGGTGGATCAGGAAATGACCGCATTGCGGGGCACTTCGCTGCGTATCGGCGGCATTGCCAGTTTCACTGGTTGTGCGCGCGACTTTTCCGAGGGGCGCGAGGTAATGCAGATCAGCTTTGATGCCTACGGCAAGATGGCGCTGTTCGAGATGGATAAGTTGCGGCTTGAGGCGATAGAGAAATTTGCATTGATCGATGCGCGCATCGTGCACCGCGTTGGTGTGGTTGCAGCCGGTGATCAGATCGTGTTGATCGTGACAGGCGCTGAGCATCGGGTCGCCGCATTGGGTGCCTGCCACTGGCTGATCGACGAATTGAAACTGCGCGTGCCGATCTGGAAAAAAGAAATTACGCCACAGGGGGAGTCATGGGTAACGCCGCATCCATAAGTACTTGCGGGCATCCGCCCGTGATGATCTTCGTCGGCCATTCCGGTTCCGGCAAAACTTCACTGATCGAAAAACTGCTGCCCGTGCTGACGGGGCGCGGCTTGCGCGTTGCGACCATCAAACATGCGCATCACAAGGTTGTGCTGGATACGCCGGGCAAGGATAGCTGGCGCTATAAGCAGGCGGGCGCGGTGATCAGCATGCTGGTCACCTCCAACGAATTGCAACTGGTGGCCGAGGCAGTCACCGAGCGTGAACCGGCACAGTTGGCGCAGCGATTTTTAGGCGAAGTGGATCTGGTGCTCGCCGAAGGATTCTCGCATGCGTCAGGCGCCAAGATCGAGGTGTTGAGACGCGCATGCAATGATACACCGCGCTGCACCATCGAAGATGGCCTGATCGCTGCGGTCACCGATGTCGATGAGGCTCATCAGACTTTGCCGCATTTCGCGCTCGACGAGATGGAGCGCATTGCCGATTTCGTCCTGCAACACTTTGATTGCTGATTGTACGGCGCTGATTCTGGCGGGCGGGGAGTCGCGCCGGATGGGACGCGACAAAGCGCTGTTGCCGCTGGATGATAAAACGCTGCTGGAGCATGTGATTTGCAGTATGCAGCAGACTTTTCCGCAGGTCATCGTCAGTGTACGTGAACCGCGCGCCGGTGTTGAACTGTCTCAGGTGCGCGATGAGCAGGCAGGATCCGGGCCTTTGGCGGGACTGGCTGCCGGATTGGCAAAGGTTGCTACGCCCTGGGCGTTTGTCGTAGCCTGCGATATGCCTTATATTTCATCGCAACTTGTTGAACTAATTTATAAATCTAGAAAAAATCATCAGGCGGTCGTGCCGGTGGTCGGCGGCTACCCGCAACCTTTAGCGGCGTTTTATTCTGTAAGTTGTCTTGATGTGATTCGTCAGGCGTTGGCCGGGCAGGACAAGAGTCTGCGCTGCGTGTTGCGGCAACTGGATGTGTGTTACGTGGATGATGCGGGAATGAATGACGCCGCACTGCGCAGTTTTGTCGATCTGGATACGCCCGAGGATTATGCGGCGGCTTTAAAAAATGGCCTATTTGCATTTTAGAGGCTGGAAACTTGGTTTCAATGGCACATTGAAAGTGAGCCGTTTTGTGCAAGAGGGTGGGCTGAGACAGAAAGCCAATCACCCGTCGCATGAAAAATAGGGTTGGGCGACGAAAAGACAAATGACAGCAATGCAACAATAACCGACCATAGGTGTAATATAACGACGGTCGGTTGCGTGCCATAAGCAGCAGTTCACCTGCCAAATTATGAACGACAGCTTGCTAAAGAACAGCGGTCATTGGGCGATTTGCAATTGCTCGGGCAAAACATAGCAGCGTTAGAGGTGATGATCACCTTCTATTCCGGCTTCCCAAC
>CAISHO010000151.1 GCA_903885165.1 uncultured Nitrosomonadales bacterium
CCCCGCAATGCGGTCATTTCCTGATCCACCGAAAAGTCTCCCTCCTGCAAACGCACCGGATCACTCATCTTAGCCCCCGGAAAATTTAGCCATAAACACGATTTCATCACCGTCATGGAGTGGCAATTGCATGTCGCGCGTCTGTGTGTCATTGACGGCCGTAAAACAGACGATCTCGAATGCCGCAGGGTAAGTCGCTTTTAATTGGGACACCACATCCTGCAACACCATGCCGGCACGATGTTCCAACTGCATCTCGCGCAACCCGACCCGCTCGGCCACCGGACCGAAAAACAAAATCTGCATCATGTCGCAATTCCCTTGCGCAGCCATACACCGCTCTTGCCGCCACGCTTTTCTTCGAGCTGGACAGAATTGATGCGCATACCGCGATCGATCGCCTTGCACATGTCGTAGACGGTCAACAGCGCCATACTCACGGCGGATAACGCCTCCATTTCAACGCCAGTCTGCCCCGTGCATTTCACCGATACCACGGCCTTCAGGCCGATACACCCCTCATTATCGGGTTCCAGCAGTTCTTCAAAGATAATTTCCACGCCGGTTAAGGGGATCGTATGACACATCGGGATAAACTCGGCAGTGCGCTTGGCCGCCATCACCGCCGCGACATCGGCCACCGTCAGCACATCACCCTTGGCGATGCTGCCCTGGCGTATTCTCGCCAGCGTGTCGGGCAGCATGCGCAGTACGCCACTGGCAATGGCGATGCGCTGAGTATCTGTTTTAGCCGACACATCTACCATACGCGCCCGGCCTGATTCTGAAAAATGCGTCAAATCATTCATATAAATATAACATCATTAATAAGTTACGAATTATCCGCCGATATAGGACATTTCTATCCTGGGACGATTGCGGATCGTTTCATCGTGACGCATCTGGGAATATCTATCCTCACGCGCTTCCCATCTACTGGCGATCAAGTGATTCAAGGCCGGATCACTCAAGCCTTGGCGCAGTGGCTCACGCAAATCGAGTCCCTCATGGGCAAAAAGACAGGTATAAAGTTTGCCGTCGGTGGACAGCCTCGCGCGAGTACATTTTTCGCAAAACGCTTGGGTCACTGAGGCGATCACACCGACTTCACCGCCGCCATCCACATAGCGCCAGCGCTGAGCGACTTCACCCGTAAAATTGGGCTCGGCCGATTCAATGTCGAAATGCTCAGCGATGACTTTGAGGATATCACCGGCGCTGACCACATCGTCCATACACCAACCATTGGTGCTACCCACATCCATGTATTCGATATAGCGCAGCACAATACCGCTGTGGCGAAAATGTGCTGCCATCGGCAAAATTTCATGATCGTTTACGCCGCGTTTGACCACCATATTGACTTTGGTATCGACGAATCCTGCCTGTTGTGCGGCCGTTATTCCTTGGAGAACGGTTTTAACCGGCACGTCGGTATCCGTCATGCGGGCAAAGATGACATCTGACAAGCTGTCCAGACTGACCGTCAGTCTTGATAAACCGGCAGATTTCAAAGAATGCGCCTTTTGTGCCAGCAAAACCGCATTGGTGGTCAGTGCCACTTCGACCGGATTTCCTTGTAAATCGGACAGATTTGCCAGCCGCTCGACCAGTTTTTCGATACCGCGACGCAACAGGGGTTCACCGCCGGTTAAACGTATCTTTTGTACGCCTCGCGAAATAAAGATGCGCGCCAGCCGCTCGATTTCCTCGAAGCTGAGCAAACCGCTGCGCGGCAGATAGGTATGATTTTCATCAAAAACTTCTCGCGGCATGCAATATGTACAACGCAAATTGCAGCGATCTGTGACAGAGACGCGCAGATCCCGCAGCGGACGCTGTAAGCGATCAACGACACGACCCGTCATTTCAGATGAAGCAGATAACCCGAGCGGGATCCGGGCAGGATAAACTTTAAAAACAGGATGCACAGTCTCTTTCAAGTCAATGGATTCAAAAGAGACGATGCATTTTTACCCAACACACCAAAATCGCAATCCGTTATTCGAACGGATGGCGCAGCACAATAGTTTCATCTCGGTCAGGACCGGTAGAAACCATATCAACAGGCACACCGCATACTTCGGCAATACGCGCCAGATAGTTGCGTGCCGCCAGCGGTAGTTGTTCATACTTTTGAATACCTAAGGTGCACTCGCTCCAGCCCGGCATTTCCTCGTACACCACCTGACAATCGGCCAGCAAATCGGCACCCACTGGCAGGATGTCGCTCTTTACGCCATTAATAGTGTAAGCCACACCCAAACGAACGGTTTCCATGCCATCCATCACGTCCAGCTTGGTCACGCAAAGACCGGACACACCGTTGATCTGAATCGAGCGCTTCAAAGCTGCCGCATCAAACCAACCACAACGACGTGCACGACCCGTGGTCGAACCGAACTCATGACCGCGTTTTGCCAGACCTTCACCGATAGGATCGCATTTTGCCACGGCATCGTACAACTCAGTCGGGAACGGACCCGAACCGACACGCGTGGTGTAAGCCTTGGTAATCCCCAGCACATAGTTGAGCATCTGCGGGCCGACACCGGCGCCGGCACAAGCAGCCCCTGCAATACAGTTACTGGAGGTAACAAACGGATAAGTGCCGTGATCGATGTCCAGCAATGCGCCCTGCGCACCTTCGAACAACAAGCTGTTACCGGCTTGATTCGCTTCATACAACGCGCGTGGCACATCCATCACCAGCGGCTTGATGCGTTCGGCCAAGGCCAGCGTATCATCCAGCGTCTTCTGGAAATCAACGGTCGGTGCGTTGAAATAATTCTTTAACACGAAGTTGTGATAATCCAATACTTCGCCTAATTTCGCCGCGAAACGTTCACGGTAAAAAATATCTTGCAGGCGGATTGCGCGGCGCGCTACCTTGTCTTCGTAGGCTGGTCCGATACCGCGACCGGTAGTACCGATCTTTGCATCGCCCTTAGCCAATTCGCGCGCCTTATCGATCGCTTCATGGTATGGCAGAATCAAAGGACAGGCTTCGGATATTTTCAGACGGCCATAAACATCAATGCCGGCGGCCTGCAACTCATCCATTTCCTTGAGCAAGGCTTGCGGGTTCAACACCACACCATTGCCGATGTAGCACATCACGCCATCGCGCAGAATACCGGAAGGAATCAGATGCAGTACCGTCTTCTTACCGTTGATGACGAGCGTATGTCCGGCGTTGTGTCCGCCCTGAAAACGCACGACACCTTGTGCGTGATCCGTCAGCCAATCAACAATCTTTCCCTTGCCTTCATCACCCCATTGGGTACCAATTACTACGACGTTATTAGCCATTACCAAGCTTTCAATAATTAAGAATTGTTAGATTGCGATTACTTGCCAGACACCGTCGCGTAAGACGAGACTGCGATTGCATTGCGATTCAGCCGGAAAATCAACACTACCGGGCAAATCAACGATGACCATTTCACCTGCGGCACGCAATTCTACTATGACTGCGGCCAAGGCGACATCATCAAGATAAGGAGCACGGATACCTGGCAGCTCAGCACGGGTCGGCAACAGGCGATACAACTGGCGTAAATCCATACTAAAGCCGGTCGCAGCACGGCCACGACCAAAACTCTTGCCTAGATCGTCATAACGACCACCCAGTGCGATCGCATCGTGACTACCGGCGTGATAGGCGGCAAACACCATACCGCTGTGGTAGTGATAACCGCGCAAATCAGCCAGATCGATACTTATGCTTGCCACTTGCAACTGACTAGATACAGCTTGCAAGCTGTCCAAGGCGGCGATAATTTCAGGGAAGTCAGGTAATTCGCGTCGCGCACGTGCCAGCACTTCAGCACAGCCGCCATACAGCGTCGGCAATACCAGCAAGGCAAGGCGAAACACCTCATCTAGTGATTGCACCAACCCTTGCAAAGTCGTGCTGTCCTTGCTTTGCAGCGCGGCGAATAATTCTGCTTCCAGCGCTTTATCGATGCCAGCGTGATTAACCAGCGCGCGGAATACCCCGACATGCCCCAAATCCAGATGCACATCGGTAACGCCGATCAGAGCCAGCGCCTGCAACATCAGTTGCTGGATCTCAAGATCGCTCTCAAGCCCCGCGTGACCATACAGCTCGGCGCCGATTTGCAACAATTCGCGTGTGCGATTCAATCCAGCAGGTTGCGTATGCAACACACTGCCAGCATAGCAAAGACGGGCCACGCCCTGACGGTTGAGCAAATGTGCGTCGATACGCGCTACCTGCGGCGTGATATCAGCGCGCAAAGCCAAAGTACGACCACTTAACTGATCCACCAGTTTGAAGGTGCGCAAATCCATATCAGGACTATCGCCTATCAGCAAGGATTCCGCATATTCCAGCAGCGGCGGAGAAACTAGCTGATAGCCAGATTTTCTCATTAAATCAAGAAGTTGTGCGCGAAGCTGTTCGACACGCCACGCTTCATCGGGCAGCATATCTTGGATGTATTCAGGTAGTAACCAGTTTTGCATTATTTAATCCAGTACAACATTAGCAAGCCGGACAGCATCGCGGCTAAGCCAATAAATCGAAGTTGTCCGTTATTGAGCGAGACCAGCCTTTGAAAGGTCTCGCGCCACATATCGGGAAACAGAAGTGGAATCAATCCTTCTATCACCAGCATCATCGAAAAACCGATTAGCCAGTATGAAAGCACTACTTGCCCGCCTTACCCGAACTCTTCAAATATTTGAAGAAAGCAGAACTCGGATCCATCACCATTACGTCACTCTTATTCTTGAAGCTTTGTTTATAGGCCTCAAGACTACGATAGAAGGAATAGAACTCGGCGTTGCGACCAAAGGCAGCGGCGTAAATTGAAGAGGCCTTCGCATCACCTTGCCCCTTAGTGCTCTGCGCATCGCGGTAAGCCTCAGCCAGGATCACTTCGCGTTGCTTATCGGCATCCGCCTTGATCTTTTCTCCATCAGCAGCGCCAGAGGCGCGCAATTCATTGGCGACGCGTTTACGTTCGGCATCCATACGGCGATACACGGAATCACTGATCTCGGACGGGAAATCGACGCGTTTGAGACGGACATCCAAAACCTGAACACCGATCTTGCGTGCATCAGCATCCGTCTTGTTGCGCAATACGGTCATGATTTCCTCGCGTTCACCAGACACCACTTCGTGTATGGTGCGCTTACCGAATTCTTCACGCATGCTGGAGTTCACCGTCTGCATCAAGCGGGTGTTTGCTCGCATCTCATCGCCGCCTACGCTGATATAAAATTGCTTTACATCGACGATGCGCCATTTGACGAAAGAATCCACCAGTACATTCTTTTTTTCCGCCGTGATGAAACGCTCAGGTTCAGCGGTATCCAGCGTCAGGATGCGCGAATCGAAATAGCGAACATTCTGCAACAAAGGCACCTTGAAATACAGACCCGGTTGCGTCTTGACGCTAACCATTTCACCCAACTGAAACACGATCACCGTTTGACGCTGATCGACGATAAACAAACTCAGGCTCAACAGGATGAGCGCCAACGCCACCCCTACCAGGACATTCGCGACATTGGTTTTCATGGACGAGCCTCCCGGTCACGACTGAGCAGCGAATCGCGTGCACGCTGCGCAGCATTATTATCATTACCCTGTGAGGTAACCGGCATCGCATCCGGCTTGGTCACCACAGGCACATCCACCGCAGCACCCGTTGAACGACTGGATTCAATCAACTTATCCAAAGGCAGGTACAGCAGACTGTTGCCGTTCTTCTGATCGACCATCACCTTGCTGATATTACCCATCACCTGCGACATCATGTCCAGATACATACGGTCGCGCGTCACAGCCGGAGCCTTCTCATACTCTGTCAGGATTTGCTTGAAGCGACTCGCATCCCCTTCAGCATTGGCAATCACGCTTTGCTTGTAACCTTCAGATTCCTGTATCAGGCGGGCTGCCGTACCCTTGGCACGCGGCACAACATCGTTGGCATAAGCTTGACCTTCATTCTTCTGACGTTCTCTATCCTGTCCCGCTTTGACGGCATCATCAAAAGCCGCCTGAACCTGCTCGGGCGGTTGCGCGTTTTGCATGGTCAGTTTGCTAATCACGATACCCGATTTGTAACGATCGAGAATATCCTGAATAAGCTTAGTAGCACTGGCGGCAACCGCTTCACGGCCTTCATACAGCACGAAGTCCATCTTGTTTTTACCAACCACTTCTCGTATCGCCGTCTCCGCCGCCTGACGCACGTTTTCGTCAGGATTGCGGTTATTGAACAGATATTCGCCCGGATCGCGCAGGAAATATTGGACGGCGAACTGGATGTCGATAATATTTTCATCATCCGTTAACATCAATGACTCTTTGGCCATCTTGTTTTTGACATTGTCGCGATAACCGACCTCAACCGTACGAACCTGACTCAGATTGACCAGTTCAACGGTCTCCAACGGATAAGGCAGGTGCCAGCGTGGCCCAGGCTGCGTGGTTTCGACCATCTTACCGAAGCGCAGCACAACGCCGCGCTGACTCGCATCGACAATATAGAAACCGCTGCCAACCCAAATCAATCCTGCAATCACGGCGAGCAAACCCACACCACCGCCGCTGAGTTTAGGCATGACCGGTCCGTTGCTACCGCCTTTACCAGAATTACCCTTGTCCCCGATCAACGTTGCCAGTCGCGCCTTCAATTTGCGCAGCAACTCTTCCAGATCTGGCGGGCCACCATTGTTGTTCTTATTACCCCACTGCGGGTCATTCAATCCCATGGCTGATTTCTCGCTTGTTTAATTTGATTTTCAATTTGTTCTGCCGCCAACTTACTATCCTTGGCCTCGCATAAAATCCTGCGCAGGTCATCCAACCCTGCACCTGACACTGCGCTCAGAAAAACGCGGGCGATTCTATCACAGTCATCGCGTTCTATACCCGTAGGCATGTCGGTCAAATCGACTTTGTTATACACCATCAACTGAGGTATATCTCCCGCATCGATTTCTTTCAGAACCTTATTGACTTCAGCAATCTGGTCATCGCGATTCGGGTTGCTGGCATCGACAACATGCAGCAACAAATCTGCCTGTATCGTCTCTTCCAGCGTACTGCGAAAGGCGGCCACAAGGCCATGCGGCAAATGACGAATAAATCCGACCGTATCCGATACAACAACATCCCCCGCACTTTCGGAGTACATACGCCGAGAGGTGGTATCGAGCGTCGCGAACAACTGATTCGCTACATAGACATTGGCTTTGGTTAGGCGATTAAATAGCGTGGACTTGCCGGCTTTAGTGTAACCGACGATAGAGACCGAAAACACACCTGATCGATTCCGTGAACGACGCATCACATCGCGCTGCGCCTTAAGCTTTTCCAAACGTTCCTTAAGCAAATGCACGCGCTTGTCCAACTTGCGACGATCCAGTTCCAACTGAGTTTCACCGGGGCCGCGCGCACCCACCGCAAACTTCTGCTGCCCCATGTCGGTATTGAGTCCCACCAGACGCGTAGACAGATATTTAAGCTGCGCCAGTTCGACCTGTACCTTACCTTCATGACTTTTCGCACGTTGTGCAAAGATATCCAGGATCAGCATAGTGCGATCGATGACGCGAGTATTCAACTTTGCCGTGAGGTTGCGCATTTGTGCGGGTGACAAGTCGTGATTGAATATCACCAGCGGAACCTCTAAGCGCTCTACAATTTCCGCGATTTCTGCCACTTTACCGCTACCGGCAAACAGCGCAGCGTCCGGGCGCTGACGCCTGGTCTCTATGGTCGCCAGAGTGCGCACGCCCGCCGTCTCGGCCAGCAGACGCAACTCAGCCAGACTCTCGCGATAATCCGCGTCGCCCAAGTCGATGCTGACCAGGATGGCCGATTCTTTTCCTTCAGAAGTTTGCTGCATTACTCAGCAGCGTCATCATAAGAAATATTGACTGCGCGCGCGGGGACAATTGTGGAAATAGCGTGTTTGTAGACCATCTGAATCACGGAGTTATTCTTTAGCAGCACCACATATTGATCAAACGATTCAACCTGGCCTTGCAGCTTAATACCGTTAACCAGATAAATTGCTACCTGAACGTGTTCGCGACGTAAGGTATTCAAAAATGGATCTTGCAGTTGCTGTCCTTTTGCACTCATGCTCTTGCTCTTCTTTTTAGGGTTGGGGTGACACTTTACTGGATTACAGGGAGAATGAACAGCGCCATCAGAAAACTAATTACTTTAATAAAATCAAAGCGTTTTAAAACAAGGCTAACGACACAATCTGTACATTATAAGCATCTGTTTATATTGATGCATTTCATATTGAAGTAATACCCTTAACAGGGTCTGGGTATTGATATCTACCCGCGAAAAAAAACCTATCCAAAGGATAGGTTTTTTTCTTACAACAATTTGGTGGGTCGTGCGGGGATCGAACCTGCGACAAACGGATTAAGAGTCCGCTGCTCTACCAGCTGAGCTAACGACCCGTTCTGACATATAGTCAAAATTGGTTTGCTTTATCGATGATGCGATTCAGCGGTATGCAAAAGCCCTCTTGTGGAGGGCTTAGCATTTATAAGGTGTCTGACGATGACCTACTTTCACATGGGTAATCCACACTATCATTGGCGCGGAGTCGTTTCACTGTCCTGTTCGGGATGGGAAGGAGTGGGACCAACTCGCTATGGTCG